>DKVC01000092.1 GCA_002490995.1 Lachnospiraceae bacterium UBA7188 | reverse complement strand
TTATTTTCCGACAATTCCTAAAGCCACTGTAGTGATAGTGGCTTTGGTGTTGGTTACTGCAAATCACAACGGCGTGCACTATAATTGCCGCTTTCAACTCCGGATTACCGATGCATTCTACGTTTAGGAATTGCCGGAAAATAACCGCTGCAATTTATTCAGGCAAAAACCCAGAAATACAATAAAACTCGCTATAAACCTGCAGCGGTTATTTGTAGACACTTCCTTACTGTGCAGACGGCAATTATCTGCGTTTGTGGGTATACATTCAGGCGCTTGCCTCTGCCCCGACTTCTTCTTTATCCTTTGCATAGA
Organism: Lachnospiraceae bacterium UBA7188; assembly: GCA_002490995.1. Classification (GTDB taxonomy): domain Bacteria; phylum Bacillota; class Clostridia; order Lachnospirales; family Lachnospiraceae; genus Acetatifactor. The sequence continues at coordinate 30,119 of DKVC01000092.1, read as the reverse complement.
GCAGCTTCAGGATAATGGGGGTGGAAATGCTTGACACAATAATCAGTAAAATAACTGACGTAAAATAAACAGGAGTCAGCAACCCCACAGACAAACCCTTCTGCGCCACGATCAGAGCCACTTCCCCTCGGGTCATCATCCCCACGCCGATTTTCAGGCTGTCTGCGGTGCTGAACCGGCAGATTTTCGCCATCAGGCCGCAGCCGATGATCTTGCAGAGCAGCGCCACCAGCACAAAGCCCAGTGAGAACAGCAGGATATCGCCGTTTACATTGTCGATGCTGGTCTTCAGGCCGATGCTGGCAAAGAACACCGGGCCGAAGAGCATGTAGGAGCTGACTTCCATCTTCCGGTCGATATAATTGGAATCCCGGATGGAGCAAAGGACGATGCCTGCCACATAAGCTCCTGTAATATCCGCAATCCCGAAATACTTCTCTGCCGCATAGGCAAAGAAAAAGCATAGAGCCAGTCCCAGAATGGGAATCCGGCGGGTATGGGGATATCTGTCGTCCAGGCGTTTGAAAATCTGGAACAGGATAATGCCCACCACCAGAGCCATGGCAAAGAAGAGCAGGGTGGAAAGCACTACCTTGCCGGGATTGGAGTCAGGGCTCTTGAATCCTACCACAAAGGTCAGCACAATGATCCCCAGTACATCATCGATAATGGCGGCGCTCAGGATAGTGGTGCCGACCTTCCCTTTCAGTTTGCCCAGCTCCTTCAGTGCCTCCACCGTAATGCTCACACTGGTGGCGGTCATAATGACGCCGATAAAGACGGCAGTGTAGAATTTCTCCGAGCCCCAGGGCGCGGCTCCGTACATGCCCATGTACAGCAAAGTACCGCCCAGCAGAGGAACAAACACGCCGGCGCAGGCGATGAGGAATGCCACCGGTCCGGTTTTCATCAGATCCTTCAGATTGGTTTCCAGTCCGGCGGAGAACATCAGCAGCACTACGCCCACTTCCGCCATCCTGGTCAGAAAGTCCGTCTGTTCCACCAGTCCCAGGATACTGGGGCCGATAATCAGCCCGGCGATGATTTCACCCACCACCTGGGGAGCTTTGCACTTCCTCGCCAGAATGCCGAAAATTTTTGCAAATACAATGATGATTGCCAGATCCTTGAAAATACTGTAAGCTTCCATAATAATCTCTCCCTGTATAATTTTATGCTGCCGTTTGTTTCTTTTGGCACTTAAAAATGTTTTCCTGCCTTATCGGAACATACATCGCACGAAAGAATATCCGCCGAAGCGTGGTGCTTCAGCGGATATCCGCGTTGTTTTTATTACTATGATGTCATATCATTGTAAACAGTAATGTAGAAATTCAGCAGCTGTTGATTCGTAGTTTCCCTGCAGCGAACAACATCACCCAGAGCCTGTGCTTTGGCCTGCCCCTGAATGTTTCCCGGTGAGCCGCAATCGCCGCTGTCACCGTCAGTCATTTGGGTAAGCCCGTCAATTGCGTTGTTTAGATAGGCTGTCTGATCCTGGATTGCCTTAATCTGCCTGAAAATGTATGCCAGGTCAACCGCTTCTTCCAGTGCAGCAGCCGCGCCTTCTGTCGTTTCCACATTGCTCATTCCGATATCAATATCTGTCATCCCGTTATCCTCCAAATATCTATCCGGCGGACACGCAAGGCATATCTTGTTTTCAGAAAGGAAGCGTGCCCTGCCGTTTTTCACAAGACCTCTGGCACGTTTCGGCCAGGTCGCTTCATATTCGTTGCCCTGTTCATCTACAACAAGAATGTTTTTTTCGATGGGTACCATCCCCTTTGCCGTAAAATGATAGTTTATATTGTGAATGCCGTTTTGCGTAATGGGTGCCCTCCCCGATTCACAACCTTAGTATAGTAAAAAAAGGTGGGGTTGTCAAGAGAGGAAAATCGGTTTTATAAAGCGTTTTATAAAGCAGCACGCTCTCGCTGTCTTATGCAGCCGCACCAGGCCTGCCGTCTGTGCATTGCTGAGGGTGGAGTGCTCCATGTACCGCATAAGCTGCCGCAGTTCTTCCGGGGGATTGCCCTCTGTCCCTTTTGTATACAGGAATATTGTCCCTGCCCCGTCATCATAAGGCAGTTCAGGCATCTCCACACAACCGTTTCTCTATAGAATAACATATTTCTGCTCAATGTCAAGGATTTTTTGGAAATTTACCGGAACGGATTCACGAAATAACGAATCTTTTCAAAGTGACAAGCCCTCAAAAGGATGATACCATAAATATATTTTGAAACCCGCCCCAAACCCATGCGGCGGAACATACTGGAGGATAAAGCCATGGAACAGAAAATGGAACAAAAAACGGAAGAAAAACTGGAAAAAAGTCTTGCAGAGCACTTTATAAACACCCTGAAGGCCGAAGAGAAGAGCAAAGCCACCATAGAAAAGTACATGAGGGACGTAATGAATTTTCTGAAGTATGCAGGCGAAGGAACCACCTTCACCAAGGAGACGGTAGTCAGCTACAAACAGCACCTGGCGGATAACTATGCGGTCACCAGCGCGAACTCCATGCTGGCGGCACTCAACGCTTTCCTGCGTTTCCTGGGACGCGGGGACTGTGTGGTGAAAGCCTTCCGGATCCAGAAAGCGGTCTTCCGCGCCGGTGAGCGGGAACTGACCCGGGAAGAATACATCCGCCTGGTGAAGGCTGCGGAAAAGAAAGGCGACCGCCGCCTCAGCCTGCTGATACAGACCATATGCGCGACTGGGATCCGGATCAGCGAACTTCCGTTTATTACAGTGGAGTCCCTGGCTGGCAGAAGAGCCAACGTATCCCTGAAAGGAAAGAATCGTACGGTACTCCTTCCCGCAGAACTGTGCAAAGAACTGAGACACTATACGAAGGAACAGGGCATAGTAAAGGGCAGCATCTTCATCACCCGCAGCGGCAGGCCCATGGATCGGAGCAATATCCTGCATTCCATGAAAGCGCTCTGCGAGGAAGCCGGAGTGGATAAAAGCAAGGTATTCCCCCATAACCTCCGTCACCTCTTCGCGGTGACATATTATAATGAAGAAAAAGATATATGCCACCTGGCTGACCTGCTTGGTCATTCCAGTATCAACACTACAAGGATCTACACTTTGGTGAGCTGTGCAGTGCAGGAAGAAAGGATTGAAAAACTGGGCCTGCTGCTTTGCCAACACCAAGATACCGCATAACAGTTATTACGCGGTAAACCGAAAAACAATTTTAAATTCATGTCCCTTCTGAATTTGTTCATATCAATTCGAAATGCGGGCATTACGTCAAATCGGTGTATATGTGCTGCCCTTCTTTACATTCACTATAGCAGATGCCTAGTCAAAGGATACGTCAAAAAAGAAAGAAAATTTTAAAAATCAAAAAAAATCTTATCCTTTTTGTCCGCGTTTACCGCGTAATAACTGTTATGTGGTATTTCCGGAAAAGGAGCCGGGGGCGGAAAAGCATAATGACAGAAAAAGAACTGCATAAGCTGCGGCGGCATGACCTTCTCCAGCTGCTGTTGGCACAGGGCAGAGAGGCGGCGCAGCTCCAGGCAAAATTGGAAGCGACGACAGCGGAGCTGAACCAGCTCCAGGAAACCAACAGCCGCTTCATAGAACGGATGGATAACAAGGATGCCCAGATTGAGAAGCTGAAGGGACGCCTGAACGAGAAGGATGTCCAGGTTGAAAGGTTCAAGGAACGCCTGAAGGAAAAGGATGGTCAGCTCGACAGGCTGAAAGACAGACTGAACCAGAAGGATACCCGGATAGGGGAGTTGCGGAAAGTGATAGAGGAGTATCGTTCCGGCAGGATATTCGAGGTGGAAGGTCAGGTTTCCATAGCGGAAGTGGGTCAAAAGCTGGAAGGCATCTTCGCGGCGGCTCAGAAAGCCGTGGAACAATATCTGGAAAACATGGGCGCGGTGACGGAAACCACAGGATTCTCTCCGGACAGAGAACCGGAGGATGCTGACAGTGCAAAGCGGACGGCTGAGACACGGCAGCCGGATTTTTCTCCCACAGAAATAAAGGATGCAGAGGAACAAGATGAGGAAGAGACAGACAATCGTTCCGGAGGAAGCTCCCACACTGGAGCAGCTTGAGGCAGAACTCAGGAAGGAACAATATAAACGAAATTACGGACGGGTGTTGCGAAGCACGGCTTTTTCTCTCCTGGTAGTGGCGGCGGCAGCGGTTCTGATAGCGGTTTTGGTACTGCCGGTTCTGCAGATTAACGGTTTTTCCATGACGGATACACTCCATGACGGAGATATCGTGGTGGCGCTGAACAGCAAGAAATTCACCACGGGAGACATAATCGCTTTTTATTACAACAACAGCATTCTGGTAAAGCGGGTAATCGCCGTTGCGGGTGACTGGGTTGACATAGATGAAGAGGGGAATGTATATGTCAATGGGGAGCAGCTGAATGAACCATATATCACGGATAAGGCTCTGGGAGAGTGCAATATAGAATTGCCTTATCAGGTCCCGGACGGGAAATGCTTTGTCATGGGTGACCACAGGGCCACAAGCATAGACAGCCGCAACACTGCGGTGGGATGTATCAGCGACGGAATGGTGGTAGGCAGGATTATCGTCAGAGTCTGGCCTATGGAACAGATTGGATTTATCAACTAATGTTTAAATAAAGGAAGGAGACGGCACAATGGAAACTTTGAAGAAACAGGCTGCAAAGTTATTGGGTGAGCAGAAAAAATACAGGCGCTGGCTGGCGGTTTTCCTTTGCCTTGCAATATTGGTTACGGCTGGAACCACTGCCGCGCTGAAGATGAACGGGCAGGCTCTGAGCCATGAGAAAAAAGTGCTTGCATGCAGTGAGGAAGTGCATGTTCATACGGAAAAATGTTATGAGAGCGGCGTCATCCCCGCACAGGCGGACGGAGAGGGCAGCATTGACAGGGAACAGCCTATCTGCGGATATGCGGACTATGTAGTCCATACACATGATGCAGGATGCTATGACGAGGACGGGGAGCTGGTTTGTGAACTGCCGGAAATAAAGGCTCATGTACATGACGAAAGCTGCTTTGAGAAGCAGATGGTTCTGGTGTGCGGGAAAGAGGAAACACCGGCGCATCAGCATACGGCGGACTGCAGGGAGCTCATCTGCGGACAGGAAGAGAGCCTGCCGCACCAGCATACGGAAGACTGTAGGGAACTGATATGCGGTAAGGAAGAAACGGAAGGACATCAGCATACCGATGCCTGCCGCACCATAACCCAGGGCGAACTGATCTGTGAGAATACGGAAGAAGGCCATGAGCATACAGAGGAATGTTATGAACAGATAGAATCCATTACCTGCGGCATGGAGGAGACAGAAGGCCATACCCATACAGAGGAATGCTACGGTCCCTATATCTGCGGCTATGAAGGTGAAGAGGAAGAACATATCCATACAGAAGAATGCTATGGCCCTTATACCTGTGGTTATGGGGAAGAGACAGAAGGCCATGTCCATACGGAAGACTGCTACCAGGTGAAAGAAGTTGCAGTCTGCGGAGAGCTGGAGCTTCACACACATATCAGGGAGGCATCGGAAGGGCAGGCGAGCTGTTATGATGCGGAAGGCAACCTGATCTGCGGAATTCCGGAACTGAGAGAGCACCAGCACGGCGAGGAATGCTTTGAGATAATCGAAGTGAAAGATGATGAGGACGGAAAGCTTTACCAGAAAGTATATGAAGACGCCGATGTAAGAGTAACGGCGGAATACATGGCGGACGCACACATCCCCGAAGAAGCGGAGCTGGTGGCGGAACGCATCGAGGTGGAGCCGGATTCCGAAGGAGCCGGAGAGACTGCCGGGACAGAGAGCGAAGAATCTTCTGATGTACAGGAATCAGCCGGGACGGAAAGCGTAGAGTCCTCTGACGCACAGGAGTCCACCGGGACGGAAAGCGCAGAGTCCTCTGACGCACAGGAACTTTCCGGGACAGAAAGCGAAGGCATAGAAACAGAGATTATTGAGGAAAAGGTTTCATACAGACTGAAATTCCTGGTTGACGGGACAGAGATAGAGCCGGAAGGAACTGTGAGCTTCATCGTACAGGGCCTGGACGGGGAAGGCAATAATGCGGGTGAACTCGTTACCCTGGTGTACAAAGCCGGGGACGGCGTGGAAACCATGGCTGTAACCCTGAAAGTGACAAAAGAAATCACCAGGGAAACAGGCGCAGGAAATGAAAGCGAAGAAGCACAGCTTATCAGGAAAGTATACGAAGACACTGAAGTCAGAGTGACGGCAGAATACGGGAAGGATGCCAATATTCCCGAAGCGGCACAGCTTGTGGCACAGCGCCTGGACACTGACGATGACCAGGCTCCGGTAAATGCTGACAGCGAGGCAGGCGTGCAGACATCTCAGGAAGCCGGAGGCGAGGCGGATGCACAGGCAATCCATGAAGTCAGCAGCGAGACAGACACACAGGCGTCCGGGGAAGCTGACGGCGAGACAGGCGCAGAGGCAACCAAGGAATCCGGAAATGTGACGGATACACAGGATTCCAAGGTGAGCGCAGACGAAACAGAAGCCCAGGTGTCCCAGGAGGCTGGCAGTGAAGCAGATGCGCAGGAAGCTTCCGTAACCCTGGAAACTGTGGAGAAAGAGGTTTCTTACAGGCTGATGTTCCTTGCGGACGGCGCGGAGATAGAGCCGGAAGGCGATGTGAAATTTACCGTTCAGGGTCTGGACGGGGAAGGTAACGATGTGGGAGAGGCCGTGGCAGTGGAATACCATGCGGGCGACAGCTTGGATACGCTGACGGTATCCCTGACCAGGACAGTTACCATAGAAGTACAGCATGCTTTCCATAAGGAAGCACAGGACGGCGACCTGCGTGTGATTGTGAAATATGACAGCGACGCTGAGATTCCCGAAGGGGCAGTACTACGGGTATCCCGGATTACGGCGGAGGATGAGACGTCTTATGCAGAACTGGAAGCAGGGTATCAGGAGCAGGCCGGTGAAGGTGCGGCAATGGATCTGGGCTTCGCAGCAGGGTTCTATATGGGAGAAGAGCCAGTCGAGGTTCAGGCGCCTGTAACCATCGAAGTGCAGATGGCAGGCAGCGGCTATGAAGCAGGTGATAAGCTCAATGTATTCTCACTGGAAGAAAACGGGGCGGAGAAGCTAGATGCTTCCCCTGTGACGGTAAAAGAAGACGGGAGTATAGCTGTCAGCTTTAAGTCAAACAGACTGTCTGCCTATATGATTGGTGCAGCGGTTACCGGGTTCAGGAAGGAATGCAGGAATGATGAATTGAATATTACGGTGATTGCCGAGTATGGGCCAGAGGCGGAGCTCCCGAAGGAGGCCGAGCTGAAGGTAGAAGCGATTACCCCGGAGACGGATCCCGAGCATTATGCACAGCGCGAGGCGGAGTACCTGGAGATGGCCGGGGAAGGCGCTACCATGGATATGCTGCTGAATATTGGCTTCTATGTGGACGGCGTGGAAGTGGAGCCCAAGGCGCCTGTATCCATTACGATTCAGATGGCGGATGGCCAGTATGAAGACGGCGAGCAGATGAATGTAATCCACTTTGGCGATGAGGGTACGGAGAAGTTGACGGCATCTGACATTGAGACGGATGAAGAGGGAAATAAGACTACGGGCTTTGAAACAAATGGCTTCTCGAACTATGCTCTTGGACGGGCGGCAGGAGCGGTTACTACTTTGGAAAGTGGAAAATCATATCAGATTTATTGTGAGAGCAGTAATGGTAAATATGCCTTGTATCATAATGAGAATCATGTAGTGTCGGCTGTGCCGGTTACGGTGAATACACAGGGTACCATAGAAGTTCAGGAAGGCTACAAAGAAGAAGGGTTCACTTGGATTTATGAAAGCAACTCATATGGAACTTCACTGAAAAGTGAAGACGGATGGTGTTTGGCTGATATAGGACATGGCTGGACAATGATGGAATCGTTTACGATGTTACAGTTTGGAAAAAAAGATTCTGATAGCTCTGATAGTTTTGGAATTTCGAGTACTGTTACTTCTAATTATTTGACGTACACAAATGGTCAAATAGGTAGTACGAGTGAAGGTGATTATACCGCTTGGAAGTTTGTAGTCAAATCCGAACGTAAGAGTTATAAGATCAATTATTATCAGAACGAAGAAAGCGTCAGCGCGGTAAATAAGCTGCAGGATGAGCCTGAGGGCAAGGGAGAATTGATTGGGACAAAGGAGGTATATTCAGAAGAGAGGAACGGAAAAGAGGTTATTTGCATACCGCTCACAGGTTCAGTGACGAAAACCAGCGAAGATGGCAGTCAAGTTTCCACTGATATTGGGAATTTAGGCACATTGACTGGAACTGGTATAGGGATCGATTGCGAATTTTATGGCTGGTCGCTGATGAGAAATTCCAATTTTTTGGCAGACACTAATCATTTGATATATTGCGGGGATCCTTCGGTTATCTTCAATGGAATGCGTGCTCCTACCTTTGTTGAAGAGGGAGTCCTTACTGTGGACGTAGAGGATGATTTGATAAAGAGGATGCTGGAAAATAATGGTGGAATTGACCTGTATGCGATATGGGCGGTACCAAGTGGGGCGGGTGGTCTTACCTATGCGGGTACGGGTAATGGGAGCTTAGATAAAAATACGTTTCCTGGGGATACAAATAGGAAGAATAAGGGCGTTGTGTTTTTCATAAGGCTGGATGGAACGGTGATTGAAGAGCCGAATAAAAATACAAGTGAATATGACCCAGAAAAATATACTCAGCTGTTAGTGTTTGCAAGAGATGAAAATGGTAATAAAATTCAGAACCCTCTTAATTATTGGATGTATATATATGGTAAAAAGGAAGCTGAAATAATAGCAAATTTGCGATATAAGCCCCAAAACGAAGATTTGCTTGCGGCACTCAAAGACTCAACTGCAAATAATAAAACTATAAAAGTAGCAGGCGAAACAGTTACATTCCCTAATAACATGACACTGGAAGACTTTGAGGCAAACTATTATGTCAGCTGGTATGTATGCAAAGATGGAACTCCGCAACAGAACGATTGCTGGCACATTGACGGCGTAGTACTGAAGAAAGAGGGAATCTGGAATTTGAGTTATGATGCAAATGGTGGTGACACATCGACCATTATTTCGACCAAACAATATAAATTTAAAGATACCAATGACGGTGAGAATGAGACGGCGACCGTGCACAATAGTCTGAGGACATTTGAGAATGCATCTGCGGCTCAAGAAACCGATATCCATCCGGATAGGGTAGGGTATAAGTTTATCGGATGGAATACGAAACCAGATGGCACAGGAGTCTCTTTTACAGCCGGTGAGTATTTCTCGGAGACGGGTACTGAAGCGGAGGATTTCAATGACAATGACACGATTACAGTAGATGCGGAGGGTAATGTTTTTCAAAAAAATGGCGAACAGGTACCAAATTTAAAAGCCACACGAAACTCAAATGGTGTGTATGAAGTTAAACTCTACGCGCAATGGGGAAACGGAACGAACCGTTTGATCGTGAAAAAGACAGGCATGGACAAAACAACTGCGCTGCCGGGTGCGGAATTTAAGTTATCCGAATGTACCAAGGGTGATAATGGTGTGCTGGTAGAGAGCAAAAATCTAACGGGTTCGAATGGTAGTGCTGTCAATGAGAATGGGATACTGACAATTCAAAATCTGGAAAATAATACGTATTATTGTCTGGAAGAGATTGTGCCACCAAATGGTTATGAACTGCGGACGGAGAAGATATACTTTTCGGTTCTGGTAGATGAAGCTAACCAAGCCGGAGAGGTAGTGGATCTCTTTATCCTGAATGAAAAGGGTGAAAAAATAGACAGACCCCAATGGTTGCAGAAGAGTTATTCAGGTGGCGGTTCACAAGGCTCAGGGGGATTGGCAACAATTCAGTTTGTATTCGCGGATAAAGCAATTTACCAGGAGGTTGTATTTAAAAAGACAAAGGAAGACGGCCAGACTTCATTGGGAGGTGCTCAGTTCCAGCTGTATAAAGGAACGAAGGGAGCAGACGAACAGATCAGTTATGAGCAAGTACCATTGGATACAAGTACTTTATCAGCAGGTGTAGAAAGCGAGGAGAGCGGTGTATTTAAATTCAGTAACCTTAAGGATGATGAGGGTAAGAAGACACAGAGCCTTCCATATGGCTACTATAAGTTAGTCGAAACTACGACTCCTACCGGGTATAAGCCAACCACTGTTTATTTCGAGATTAATGATCCTGATACATTGCCGAATAATGGTATGGTGGTTACAGGAGTAGAAGTTGATGGTGAGGCAGTGACAGACCTTGATCAGTCGAAATATTCCGTCGAATCAGAGGGAACGACTACGACTGTTGAAGGGGTTAAGATAACCAGATATAAATACACTTTGAGCGTTGCAAACCTGCCCAGCACGAAGACAGTAGCTTTAAGGAAGGTTGGCAGTGGTGAGACTACTGGATTATCAGGTGCTGAGTTCGAACTATATAGGGATGATAAGTTAACTGATAAGGTAAATACTGAGTTAATTCAAACAAACGAGAATGGCATAGCCTTGATAGGAGAACTTGATTGCGGTGAGTACTGGCTAAAGGAGACGAAAGCACCAGATGGTTACAATCTGCCGACAGGACCAATAAAAATTATAGTAGAGACTGGCAAGGTCACTGCAATGAACGGTACAGTCCCAGATGTTCAAGACAAAGAAGACACAATATCAGAGGGGAAAACAGGTTATATACTGACAATTTACAACTCCAAAGGAATTGTACTCCCCGAAACCGGCGGCTCCGGTACTACAATGTTTACATTAGGCGGTGTTGCGGTCATCGCAGCCAGTCTTATGTACGGTCTGAGCATGAGGCGTAAAAAGAGGAAAGGAGGTTATTATTGATTTTTAAATAGTGCCTCCACTCGACGCAAGACTGCGCCGACTGCAAGACCAAATAAATCCTATGTTGGAGTTCTGTGCAAAGTCTTGAGGCCTTAAGGCAACAAGAGGCCTTAAGACAACAGAATAACAAAAGTCCTAAAGTAACAAGATGTAACTCAAAAACAAAAACTTCAAGGAAGGAAAGGAAGGTTTTACTATGAAAGGTAAGATGAAAAAGTTAGCTGCTCTTGCATTGGCAGCAATCATGGTTCTGGCGATGGGCATGACCGCAGTTGCTGCGGAGCCAGTGAATTCAAATAAGGGCGGAAATGCCACCGTTACTATCGAAAATTCTGCAAAAGGTGAGACATATACTTTTTATAAGGTATTTGATGCAAGGGTGAGCGATGGTGACAATGCCCAGATTACCGGCTACGCTTTGCCGGATGGAGCAAGTGAGGCGTGGAAAAGTGCCTTGGTTAACAGTAATGTTTTTGAAGAGATTAATGGTACAATTGTGGTAAAGGAAAATGCTACTACTGCTACTATACAAAATGAAATCGAAAGCTGGATTACAGCTGAATATGTAACAGAAACGTTTCATACAGACGGTATAGGTGGTTCTTTGCAGGTAACAAACCTCCCCTATGGTTATTATTATATTACCAGCGGGGTTGGTTCCATGGTTATGCTGAACAACACAAACCCTAACATGACCATCAGAGATAAGAATTCCAGCACACCGAGTTGGCCGACAGATCCGGAGGGTGACCCGAAAGGAAAAGTGATTTTAGTTAATAATAGTGAGGTTGATAGCACTACTGTTGCCATTGGTGATACAGTTACCTATCAGATTAAAGTGAATACAAAAAACTATGAGCAGGGTGTAGACGACGAAAATTTTAAGCAGATTGCAAGCTACACAATAACAGATACTCCTGCGGCTGGTATTACAATCCAGAGCATCAACAGCATAGTAGTAGTGGAAGGCACGGGAAATGATGCTGAGACACATACTTTATCACCTTACAATGAAACATCCAATACCACAGGCTATACTCTTACAAATAGGAACAATCAGAATCTTGCAGGGGGATTTTCAGTGTTATTGCCTTGGGTGAATGGCTCAAATGAAAGCATATATGACAATGACGCACAGATTATTATCACTTACACAGCAGTTGTAAATGCGAATGCCACTACGACCAATGAGAACAGCGCTAGTTTCACTTGGACTTATGTAGAGGGTGGCCAGCCGGATACCCCGCCTACTCCTGACAAGACAGATGTTTATACATTTAGCTTCGACTTGGTAAAGACGAATGCACAGAATGCTGTATTGCCTGGTGCAGTATTTGAATTGTATGCAAGTAATCCGGATGATGTGGTTGAAGGCGAAACTGCTCCGTCTGCTCTTGCTTTTGTGGTGGTGGATGGTGTGTATCGTTTAGCGACAAATGGGGACACAACAACTACTACTGAAATAACGGCAGGTAATGTTAATATTAAAGGGCTTAGTGGAACAGCAACATATTGGTTGAAGGAGAAGACAGCTCCGATTGGATATAATAAGTTGGAATCTGCAATAGAGGTAAAGAAGGCTGAACCTGCAGCAGGTGCAACGGCAGAAGCGATTCTTGATACTTATACGAATAATGCAACGGTAACTAATGGAACGTATACAGAGGGCGGCATTGAAGTAGAAAATCTCACTGGTTCCCTCCTTCCTTCCACCGGTGGCATCGGTACCACAATCTTCTACGTAGTAGGCGGCATCCTTGTAATTGGCGCAGGCATCCTTCTGATCACCAAGAAGCGCATGGGCAAGAACAACTAAGCGCAAACCGAACAGAAGAAAACAGGCTCAGTAGCAGGAAAACGGCATAAAAGCCCAGTCTCACAAAGCAGGAGCCTGGAAAAAGCAAAAGCATAAAACAGCAACAGGAAATGACAAAGTCAGGAATCCAAGAGCTACCCCTATCGGGATGGGGGAATCCCATCCCGGTAATACCGCACCAGAGCTGGCACCTTCCCGTGGTGTGCGGTGAGCAACGGAACAACGCGGCACAGACAAGCGGCATGCAGGCGCGTCTGTGCCAGGCGCAGAGGGCACCGGTACATAGGTACCCGGTTCCGGCCAAGGACAGCAGGCTGCGGAAGCATTCAAGGACAGGAACTGTCTGGATAGCTTCCGGAAAACAGCTTCAACAGAGATTCAAAAGCAACTGGCAGGGAGACCGATGAAAAAAGAGAAAACAACCCGGAAGGGAAGAAAGAAACGGATATCCCTTTCAACCATTATCCTGACGGCAATCTTCCTGGTTGGATTGGGAATCATACTCTACCCCACCGTCAGCGATTATTGGAATTCCTTCCACCAGACCCGGGCCATTGACAACTATAATGCCCTGGTGGAGGAACTGGACGATACGGACTACGAAGCCCTCTTTGCCGCGGCGGAAGAGTACAATGAGCAGCTGCGGCGGCTGGGCGCCCCGTTTTCGGAATATGAGCAGCTGGAGGAACTCTACTACAGCGTCCTGGACGTGGCAGGAACCGGGATTATAGGCTATATCAACATCCCGAAGATCAGCGTGAACCTGCCAATCTACCACGGCACCGGCGATGCGGTGCTGAACGTGGCGGTGGGGCATCTGGAGGGCAGCAGCCTTCCCATAGGCGGCGAAGCCAGGCACAGCGTCCTGTCGGCCCACCGGGGGCTTCCCTCGGCGAAGCTGTTCACGGATCTGGATCAGTTGGACGTGGCGGATATTTTTACGATTACAGTGCTGAACCAGGTACTTACTTACGAGATAGACCAGGTGCTCATCGTGGAGCCCACTCAGCTGGAGGCGCTGAACGTCAGCCCTGGCAAAGATTACTGCACGCTTCTGACCTGTACGCCTTACGGCATCAATACCCACCGGATGCTGGTGCGGGGGCACAGGATAGAGAACATAGACGACAGAGTGATAGTAGTATCCCCGGATGCCCAGAAGGTTCCCACCTATTACGTAATCCCTGCGGTGGGGGTACCCCTGCTGTTCATAGCGTTGTTCATCATGTTGGTGGCTTCCGGCAGGCATGAGGCGAAGAAGACAGGCGAGGAGATGCTGGAAGAGTTCAAGAGCAAGGGAGACCATAATGGTTGAAATGGAAGAGCATAAATGCGTGTCGATTTTAAAGGAGGAAATGCCCATGAAAAGAGAGAGAAAGAGCCGGAATCGGGTTTCGCGCCGCCTGGCGTGCCTGATGGCGGCGTCCATACTGGCTGCCGGATTTATCCTGACGGCTCCGGCCTTAAGTGGGACTGCCCGTGCCGTGGAGCTTGGTGAGGCGTGTAGCCTGACCGTGGAGGTGGAACCCAAGGAGATGGACGGCGGCACCCAGGAGATGCCGGATGTGGCCCTGGATCTGTATAAGGTTGCGGACGCGGTGTCCATGGAAGGCCAGGATGCCTATACTTACGGTGTGATTCCCGGAGCCGGGGAAATATATGCGGGTCTGGCGTTCAACGAAGCGGACTCCAGGGAAGGCTGGCAGGAGCTGGCTCAGCAGGCGGCGTCTGTGGCCTTCGGGGCGGGGAGTAAGCCGGATGTCACCGTGGACACGGTGGAAAATGACAGGCTCACAACCACGGGGCTGACAGCTGGGCTGTATCTGATGGTGGCCAGGGGACGGAACCTGACCCCGGAGGAGTATATTGTACGGAGGGCAGAGGAAGAAGGGGCTGAACGGATTGCCACCATAGCCTATTCTGATTCCTATGTATTTTCCTATATGCCCCAGTTGGTTTCCCTTCCCACCAAAGAAGCGGATGAGGAGGGCAATATCCTTTCTTCTAACCCCGGGGAGTGGATTTATGATGCCACCGCGCTCCTGAAGCCTGAGCTGGAGGACAGGTATGCGGCACTGCGCATTGACAAGGAGCTGCTGAGCTACCACACAGGGGAGCCTGCCACCTTCGTATTCCAGATAGAGGCCACCCTGGACGGGGAGACCGTATACAGCGATGTGGTGTCCATGGTTTTCAGCGGGGCGGGCAGCCAGAGCGCTCTGATTCCGGATAAAATTCCGGTGGGCGCGGAAGTCACCGTTACGGAGGTTTATTCCGGCGTCAGCTACCGCGTGGCGGCAGGGAGCCAGGCAGTACAGAATATTACTATGAACAACATAGCTCCGGAAAATCCGGATTTCTCCAATGTAGTGGCTTTCCGGAACGAGTATGACGGAAGCGGCAGGAACGGTTCTTCGATTACGAACCATTTCGAATACACGGACGACGGGGCAGGGCTGGTATGGAACTGGACACAGCGCCCGGCCGTGACTGAATAAGGGGGTGGGATGAGATGAAGAAGAAAGATATTTTTCGGAAACGCATTCTCGCGGCATCATGCGGCGCTGTCTCAGCCCTCGCCATAGGGGCAGCTCTTTTTGCCACAGTGGGAGATGCCTGGAGCTATTTTACCACATATACCAGGGCTACCGGTACACTGCGTATCGGCCTTGGCAGTCAGACACAGATAGAGGAGGAATACAGCGACCACACCAAGCACCTGGTGGTTTCCAATAACGGTGAACAGGCCGTATATGTCAGGGCCAGGGCCTTCAGCGGCAGCCGTTATCCGCTTTCCTACAGTTCCGCGGACGGAAGCTGGCAGGCGGGCAGCGACGGGTATTACTATTACGATGGGATATTGCCCGGTGCGGTTACCGGGGAGGACGGTACATTGAATGTGTCATCCACCAGTGAGCTGCTTATCCGGATAGAGTTCCCGGCGGATGCGGAGGAAGGGGAGGACTGTAATGTCATAGTCATCTACGAATCCGTTCCGGTGCAGTACGATACGGACGGCAATGCCCTGGAACCATGGGCTGCGGACTGGACGGCAGGGCTTGTCACAGGCGCTTCGGAAGGAGGGAATGACTGAGTATGAAAAAGTTGAAGAAGATAGTCTCTTCCCCGATTACAACGGCAGCCGCTTTCGTGCTTGCGGCGGGGCTGCTCCTGTTCAGCTCCATCGGCGGGGCGAGGGCCGCACTGACATATTTTTCAGAAGATTATGAGACGAATATCCAGCTCCACGAGATCGGCATCACGCTTCTGGAGAATAACCTGCCGGTGGAAGGCGAGGAGACATTGCTGAAACACCTCCTGGCGGAGGATGAAGTATTTAAACTGGGCAAGGCATATCCCGAGGTCCTCCATGTGAATAACAGCGGTGTCATCAACGAGTATGTCCGTGTCAACATCCATAAGTACTGGTTGGACGCAAACGACGAGAAGATACCGGAGCTTTCCCCGGATCTCATCGAACTGCATCTGGTGAACCTGGGCACCGACTGGCTCCTGGACGAGAACGCATCCACGGATGAGCGGACGGTTCTGTACTACAACAAACTGCTGAACGCCGGGACAGGGACGGTTCCCTTTGCGGATACCCTGACCATCAACGGCGGCGTGGCCTCCAGAGTGTCGGAAACCAGGGAGACCTCCGGGAAGTACACGACCATCACTACCACCTATGAATATGACGGCGCCAGGTTCTGTCTCGAAGTAAAGGCGGACGGCGTGCAGGAACACAATGCACAGGATGCTATCTGGAGTTCCTGGGGACGCAGAGTAACGGTTAAAACCGCCATTACAAGTAGTCTAAACCGAAAGGAGAACAGAGATGACAGCAAGAGAATTAAGACAGGTACTCACAACAGTGGAGAATCAAGAATTGACGGTAAAGGAACTCCGCAAAATCCTTTTTGACATTGAAGAACAGGATGAGAAACTGACGGAAGCAAAGATGATTCAAATTACACGATAACCGAAAGAAGCAAAGGGAATGAACGAAGCATGGATGGTAAGATGCTACAACGAAGCAGACGCGGAATTCGGATACGATCCGGGGCCGTTCACGGTTGAGGGGAACTGCACAAAGGCATTTGCAAAGTCCTACGCAAGACACCTGAACAAAACCGCGCCAAGTTTTGTTAGATACTTCGCAGAGCCAGAGCCAGAACGCTACTGGTAAGAAAGGAGGAAACCATGAGAACACAGGAGCAGCAGGAAAAGAACCTTCACATCGCCCGGTCATACGCCGGGTATGATGTGACACAGGCAATCCGCACCAGCGGGTACGGAGAAGCAGACAGGGAAACAATGACGCGGATAATCAACGCGAGGTACGAAAAGGATGCCCTGCGGCTTTACGAGGAAGCCGACACTGCGGTCAGGGAGTACCTCCAGGACATCATCGAAGAAACCTACTACGGCAAGACGCAGGGCAAGAGCGAGGTACGTCACTGCCCGAAATGTGGCAACGCCTACACGGAGGAGCCGGCACTTTCACGCGAAGATGGAAAAACAGCAATCTGCCCGGACTGCGGAACAAAAGAAGCCATAGCGGCATTTGAGAACAGCATCATACCGAAAAAGTGGGAAGCAGAGAAAACGCTGGACAGGAACACGGTTCTGGAAATCCTTAAGAGGATTCACGAAGCCGGAGGGGCAGATGCAACGGACGCATGGTCGCAAGGATGGGATGCGGCGATAGACGAAGCAATCAGGATTGTAGAGGATGCCACCGGGATCTCGGTAGCAGAAGCGATAGATTAAACCGAAAGCGAGGGAACAGAATGAAGATTGGAGAGATTGTGGAAACAATGATCGGGATGCGCGACAAGTTCAGATGGGGCGATATTTCACAAACAGAGGACGAAGCGGTGTGCGCCGCTTGCAACATCCTTGACAGACTTCCCGGAATGATGGAGGAAGAAGCGGCAAAGGAAGCCCTGCAGGAATTCACCGCAAGCTACAAGCGTATGGAAGCCGCCCTGCAGGACGCAGAAAACACGCTGGACAGACTGCTGGGGGCCGGCGGGCAGTTTTGCGATGACGCAATCACAGGATACCATGAGCGGAAAAAGCAGAGAGAAGCAGGGAGGGAGACGGCATGACATACGCAGACATCGCACCAGAAGTGAACGCCGTCTGTGCGGAACACCCCGGATGCTGGCACACACCAGCGGAAGAGGTTGACTGCCCGTACATTGATGTCTGCAGGGACAGCTACGAGGGCAAAGACAATGGTGATTCCGCATTTACAGCTGCGGTACTTGCCCGGTACAAGGAACTTCACGGCAGGAACGAAAAAGAATAGGAGGGGGACATCATGACGCTTCAGGAAGCAAAGAACACGCTGGACAGCGTGATACCGACACCAGGGAACAGGATGGTAGACGGGGAGCATCTGCAGATAGCGGCAGCATGGCAGGAAGTCAAGAGAACGCTCGCGGAACTGGAAACCGCAAAGGATGCCCACGACACCATCATGGAATGGAGGGCGCGGCAGATTGAAACAATCCGGCAGAAGATAGATGCAGGGACGCTGACCTACGAGGACAGGAAGCTGCTGGATGATTTGCAGATTCCGCACCAGTACGACAAAAGGGTGAGGGAAGCCGAAGAATACGCAGTCAAGCGAGGTGACAGTCTGTACAGCATCGCAAAGATTTTTTTCAAAGATGCATGGGAGGGAGCGAAAAAGATAGCCAAAGCCAATTCCATAACGATTACAAGCCCGATTTACCCTGGGCAGACATTAACAATACCGAAAAGGAGGAACGCAGAATGAGTATTTACAGATACGGCATGAGAAGCAGGGGATTTTCACCAATGTGCCAGCCGATGGATGGATTCATAGGGAGAGAGGATGATCCGGCAGGGAAATACCATGACATTCTGGCATACAACAGGAAACTGCTGAACGGGGAACTGTCGGATTACGAACTGGACTACCTCGGAGAACCAGACAAAGAATTAAATCCCTGCCCATTTTGTGGAGGAAAAGCAGAGATGAATCACGGGAATGAGCACGGCGTTTGGTGGGTGGATTGCTCGTCCTGCGGAGCGGAAACTGTAGGGCATTCGACCGAGGGAGAAGCGGCATACGCATGGAACAGGAGGATATAGCGGAGAGGACAGAGGAAAAATTTTTTTGCAGAATTTAGACAACACTAAATATCCAAATGACCATAAAACGAAACAAGAAAGGAGCAAAGACTAATGGGCTATTACAGAACGTGTCCGATTTGCGGCGCAAACCTGGACCCCGGAGAGACGTGCAGCGACTGCCACCCAGCACGGACGGAGGTCACGCCGCCGAGGATTGTAGCCATTAGCAGGATCAGACAGCCAGAGCCACGCCGTGCGCTCGTAGGAGCGGCAGGAGGGAGGGTAAAAGATGAGACTTGAGGATTTCACCAAGGCAGAGATAATCACGGCTGTACGCGCCGCAGGGCGCAGCCTGTGGGGGATGAACGTAGAGAACCGCGTCACCAATATCTGCATCAACGAGCGGCTCGGCAAGATTACAGAACGCCGGGAACAGGCAACACAGTACGAGATAGCACTGCTGGAGGAACTGCAGGAACTGGAAGCACCGTGGATCAGGGCAAAGATAAAGGACATCCCGCCACGGACGCTCCACAGGCTGCGGGACATCCACGAACAGCTGAAGCAGAGCCAGAAAGAACAGCGGAAGATTGACCAGGAAGAACAGAAGTGCTTCGAAGCACTCACCGCACTGACAAGGACTTCATGACCGAAAGCGCAATAAAGCCCCGCCACACCCGGCAGGGCTTTATTTTTTATTCCAGGAACGCCCATTCAATCTCAACGTGTTCGCCGTCCAGAACGATGCGCCGGATCAGCGTGGAAACAATCTGCCGCTTGTCCTCCAGCCCAGCAGACTGCCAGACCGTGGCGAAGTCAGCCAGCAGCCCAGCGAAAGCGTCATCGTTGAAGTCGCGCTTCGGTTTCGGAGGTTCGACAGCCGCAAGCTGTTCCTCCAAAGCCAGCTTCTCCCGGTGCAATTTGTCGATGCGGGCAGACAGCACATCGACCGGGATTTTTTCGTCCTGGTACAGATCCATGAGCCGCCCGATCTGTTTGTCCAGGTCGGCAATTTTTTCTTTGAGGACATCATTCTCGCCCTTTGGCGCAGACTGAACTTCGGCTTTTTTCATTTTCACCAGAGCCTGATAATAGCCCGGATCGAACAGAAGCCGGGAAACCTCGCGCTCCACCACGGCATCCAATTCATCCAGCCGCCAGTTTTTGTTATCGCAGTGTTCCGCTTTAATCATCCTTTTCACCGTCCTTGCGCGGGAGTAGCAGACATAATATTTGTACCCGCCATAGTTGTGCTTGACGGCATACCGGGCACCGCAGCGGGCGCACCAGAGCAAGCCGACAAGCAGATATTTTGACTGATAGGGAGAATCGCCGTAGATTTCCCTGCGCTTCATCCGCAGGGCAGTCACACGGTCGAAAGACTCCCGGTCGATGATTGCCTCGTGCGCATTTTCCACCACGACATCCCCGAATTTCAGAGTGCCAAGGTAGACCTCGGAGGACAAGACCCGCAGAACGCTGATCCGCCCGGAAACCTCCGACCACGAGCCGTAGCGATTGGTGTACCCCTCGGAGCGCAGACGCTCCGCGATTTTTTCCGGGGACGTCCCATCCAGATACCACTCGTAGATTTTGCGCACCTGGAGGGCTTCGTACTCGTTCACAGCCAGCCGCCCGTCCACGTAATTATACCCGATGGGGAAGAACGCGCCGCCGTGGTACAGCCCCTCCTTTGCCCGTTCGATGCGCCCCATGAACGTCCGTTCTTTGATCTGTTCGCGCTCCAGCTGGGCGAACACGGAGAGGATGCCGATCATAGCCCGACCAAAGGGGATGGAGGTGTCGAAGCTTTCAGACATCGACACGAAGTCAACGCCATTCGGCAGAAAGACCTCCTCGATCAGGTAGAGGGTATCCCGCTGGGACCGGGACAGGCGGTCGAGTTTGAACACCAGCACGAGGTCGAAAGAGCCAACCTCGGCAATCAGCTTCTGGATACCCGGACGGTCGAGGTTAGAGCCGGAATACCCACCATCCACATAGAAGTCAGCCACCACCCAGTCGTGCGCTTTGCAGAACGCCAGCAGCCGCTCCTTTTGCGCCCCGATGGAGTAGCCCTCCTGCGCCTGTTCCAGAGTGGACACCCGGATATACAGAGCCGCCCGCTTCATTGAGAACCACCAGCCGCAAAGGCATCATAAGCCTCCTGCAGATTCGAGAACACATCATCGCAATAGCCATCATCCCCATAGACGGTTTCACCGACAGCCACGTAATGCGGCGTAGCTTCCGTCATTTTCCCGTTTTCAATTACAGGAGTAAGTACCAGCAGAGCGCGTTCCACCGCTCCGGAGGATTTAAAAGTCACATCCGCAAGGGCAATCACGGCACCTTCTGAATCGAAATCGGCAACCGTCCATAACTGCGGAGCCAAGGAAACGGAATAATCCGTGATGAACCGATCCAAAAGCATCTTCGAAGCCACAACCACGTCAGTTTTATAGGTTTCAGCCAGAGAGAGCGCGGAAACATCAGGGGCAGATGATGGCTCGGTTTCCTCGGTGGAAGATTCAGCCGGAGCGGCAGATTGTTCCGGTTTTTTCGTTTCTACAGGAGCGGATGACGGCGCGGAAGATTCATCCGAAGTGGCAGACTGTTCCGGCTTTTCCGTTTCCGCTGGCTTTTCCGTCCCTGCAGGAGCGGATGACGGTGCAGAGGTTTCTTCAGGGGACGGATCATCCACAGATGCAGTCTGCCCGGTTTCGGATGTGGATTCAGAACCGGCAGCAGATGCGTCCGGCTCGGATTCGGCAACCGCATCCGCTGGCTTTGGAGCCGGCTCATAGATGGACGAAACCCAGACAGCCAGGACGCAGAACGCGACTGCAGAAGCAGCAGCCATCACCGCAAACGGCTTCCGGGGCTGTTTTTTCACCGACCTGACCACCAGCAGCAGTACAGCCACGACAAAGGCAATGGCAGAAGCCACAGCCAGAAAACTCAAAATGCCTACCATAAGCACGACCCTCCCTCCACAGGCTGCGCAGACACGCCGCCGAGATCAGCGGTCACAACGACCGACATCTCCGTGCCGCCGCAGAGAGCGGACGGAGCAAGCGTGACGGAGATACCGCCATATACAGGCGGATCACCATAATCAGCGGTCAGACGAAAGCATGATTCATCAGCCGCGACATTTCGGAAACCACGGGCGCACAGGCTGTCCCGAACCAGGGGAAACCACACCCGGCAGGAACCGTCCAGACGGACGCGCCGCTTCACAGATTTACAAACAGCCACAAAGACCACCTCCTATTCATTTTCAGACAATTCAGCCCTGGCTTCGTCCTCCAGCTTGAAAGCCAGGTCAAGGATTTTAATGCGCCGCTTTACGTCAAGGGAACTGAAAAGACGGAGCAGCTCGGATTCCTCATCCGACAGGGTGCGCTTCCCGGACCCACCGCCAGAAACGAACACATGGCTGTTGCTCGACCCCTGCTGAACCACCGCGCCAGCATCCACATTCCCCCCGACAACATTTGAAGCAGGAGCGTGTTCCTCGCCAGTCAGGAAGCACTCAACGGAAATGCCAAAGAACGCGGCAATCCCAACAATCAAGTTTGCCGGAGGATCAGAACCGCGCATCTTCCAGGAACTCACGTTCCGCTCGGAGATACCGAGGGCTTCAGCAAGGTCTTTCTGGGTGCGTCGACTTTGATACAGCAGGTCAAACAGCCTTTTGTTTAAATTCACCAAAAAACACCGTCCTTTCATATGCAGTATTTCACCCGGTTTTTTACCAAAAAAGAATAGACAAACCGCAAAAGAAGTGATATGCTAACGAAGTGTAAAGTGCAAATGCGGTTTTTTAACACAAATTCAGAACAATCGCCAAAAAAATTCTGAAAATGCACCGCAAAACTTACAAACCACAAAACCATTATAGCACAGCACCACAACGAAAGCAAGGAGGTGAATCCAAAATGGCAGTGCAGGAACGGCAGGAGCGCGGCGCAGGATACCAGTGCTTCTCGTCCCGGCTCCCCATCGACATCTACAACACGGTGAACGACTGGGCATGGGAACACAGGCTGTCCCTTGCGAGGGCTTGCACCATTCTACTGAGCAAGGCGATAGCGGCAGAGCGCGGGGAAAAGGACTACGTCCCCGAAAACGCGGAGGAAAGCAACTAACCACAACCCTTGAAACAATTATGGCACATAAAGGAGGTGAAAACCATGAGCAACGACTGCGAGAATCTCTACAAGGTATGCAGAACATCCGCAGGATTGACGCAGGAACAGGCGGCAGAACTGCTGGGAGTAGCACCAAGGACGCTCTCGGATTACGAAAACGAGCGGACACGGGTACCGGATGACATCGTGGACGCGATGAGCAGGATTTACAAAGCACCGCTCCTCGCATGGTGGCATCTGCGGAACACCAGCGTCCTCGGAAAATACCTCCCGGACGTAGTGATGCCGCAGACAAACGGGGACATGACAGCCCAGCTTTGCATCGCAGAGTGGCGGCTCAGACAGGTGGTGGACGAAATCCAGCGCATCATGGAGAACGGCAGGGTGGAGGAACACGAGAAGATGGAATTCCAGAAAGCAATCGGGTTCGTCCGGCAGATCAACAGCAAGCTGCTCTCGGTGATTGTTTACGCGGAGGGGGTAACACAATGACAATCCCCTACAACGAAGCAGGACAACAGGCATTTGAAGTTTTCTACAGGATAGCCGAAAAGCTGTTCGCGGCGGCACAGGCAGCAACCGGGGAATACATAATGCAGAACTACCCGCAGAGCCGGACCCTTGGGGAAAGCCACGCGGACGGGAAATACCATAGGACGATCAGCCAGCCAGAGGGACACGAGGTAACGGTGGTCTACGATTACAGATCCAAGCAGATAGAGATCGCATGAAAGGAAAGCAGATGGGCGCAGGAGGACAAAAAAAGATGCGACCAGCCGGGAAGCAAGTCGCACCTTTAACCGAAAGCGAACAAAGCGGAATCGATTCGAAACGCCCTGACGCAAGACCATTATACCAGTGGACAGGCAGGAAAGTCAATGGATTTGGAGGCAACAGATGAATATTTGCATTTTCATGGGACGGCTGACAGCAGAGCCTGAACTTCGGATGACCACGAACGGAGTGGCGGTAACGCGCTTCACGCTGGCGGTAGACCGAAAGAGAACCAAAGGGAACGCCGCGACAGATTTCTTTGACATCATAGCATGGAGGGAGCGGGCAGAATTCGCCGCCAAGTACCTCCACAAAGGTCAGAGGGTGTCGGTGCAGGGAGAGATGCAGACGCGCAGCTACACCGACAAGAACGGAGTCAAGCGGAAAGCCGTAGAGTTATCTGCAGAACAGATTTACTTCGCGGACAGCCGCCAGGAAGCGGCGCAGGGAGAACAGTACGCGCCGGACGCTTACGGAGGATTCCCGAATTATGGAGGAACACCCTGGGCTGACGGAGCGGCAGAATAGAAAGGAGCAAACAGAATGATTACAGCGCAAGACACATTCGTCCAGCTGAACAACTACCCCAAGGACAAATACAACGTCCTGATCCCGGTCACCTCCATGCAGGTGATGAGCAATATGCAGAGGATCATCGTCAACGAGGTGCGGCTGAACACGGACCCGAACGGGAACGACATCTACTACGACAAGCAGACCGGGAAGTACGCGATCACGGCGGTCGGCGGCACGAAACTCGCGGCGGCGGCGAACATCAGCATCGTTTACAACGAGGGGGAACAGCCGGAGGTCTGCAAAAGATGCATCGACATGGCGAAAGCCACGGGCATGGCACAGCCCTGCGGGGGATGCGCACACGCCTACGATGTAAAGCACACGGTGACGATCCGGGTGCCGGAGCCGAGCGGAGGATTCAGGATGATCACAAAAAGCAAGGAGATTGACTGCACCCTCGAAAAAGCGTCCATGACAGAAGCGCAGTTTAAACGGTTCCTGCCGCACAGAGCCAGCATGGCAGAAACCAAGGCTTACATGAGATGCCTGAGATCCGCGCTGGGGCTGGCACAGGGATACACGAAGCAGGATCTGGAAAAGCCGTTCGTGATCGCCCACATCGTCCCGAACCTGGACGCGCCGGAGATGCGGAACGCCATGATTAACAACTCGCTCCGGGACATGGGGCTGCTCTTTGAAGCACCTGGCGGCGCAGGGGCGCAGACACAACAGCCGCTGGCACTTTCAGACGGGGCGGCGGGCACGAACGAAAGCGGGTACCAGGAGCCGGCAGACGGATACAATGAGGGGGAGTACCCCGACACAGACACGGACACGCCGCCCTGGGAAATGGATACAGAGCCGCAGGAACAGCAGGGATTCAGATGCGCTGACTGCGGGAAAGAAATAACCGAAGCGACAGGCAGGAACGGGCAGAAATGGACGCCGCAAGCCATCAAGGACTACTCCGAGAAGCGGTTCGGACGGTGTCTCTGCACGGGCTGCCAGGGCAAAATAGCCAAAGGAGGGCAGAAACGATGAGAATACTGCATTGCGCAGACTTACACCTTGGGGACCTGAACGGCCCCGTGAGGGACGGAAAGAACGCCAGACGCGAGGACACGCTGAACTGCATGAGGGCGATAGCGCGGACGGCAGAGATTGAACAGCCGGACGTGACCATCATCGCCGGGGACCTTTTCAACAGGTCGAGGGTGTGGGCAGACACCGCGCTGGAGGACATCGAGGACGCGATCACGGAATTCCTCAGACCGCTCTGCAGGGCAAGCAGCGAGGTGGTGCTGCTTTTCGGAACCATGAACCACGACAATCCCAGAGCCTACAGTGTGCTGGAAAAGACCACGCAGGGAGAGCGAAACCTCCACATCTACACCACGCCGGAGGTCGAAACGCTCCACACGTACAGCGGGGATCTGCAGATACTCGCCCTGCCGGGATTTGACAAAGGGCGGCTGCGGGCTTTCATGCCGGACGCGGATGCAGAGACGGAGAACAGGAACGCGACCACGCTGGTCAACGAAATCCTGATGGGACAGGCGGCGCGGCTGGAAAAGGGAACGCCCAGCGTCCTGGTGGCGCACTACACGGTAGCAGGATGCGAAAGCGAGAGCGGGCAGACATTCCTCGCAGGGCAGGACGTGGTGATCCTGCCGCAGACGATAGACGCGGCGGGAGTGACGCTCGGATGCTTCGGGCATATCCACAAGCCCCAGCGGCTGGGATGCAACACGCCCGCGTTCTACAGCGGCAGCCCGAACCAGCTGACATTCAACGATGAAAAGGACAGGCACGGATTCTACATCCACGAGATCAGCGAAACCGGGGAGGTGGAAAGCCGGTTCATAAACACGCCGGAACGCCGGCACCTGACCATACGGCTCACGCCGGAACAGGTCGCTGGATTCATCGCGGACGGCACGATGGAGGGGATAGACCCACAAGCAGAGGGCGCAATCGTCCGGATTTACTACAAGGCAACGCCGGAACAGGAGAAAACGCTGAACCGCGCCGCCCTGCAGAGTTTCCTAATCCAGAACGGCAAGGCTTTCCATGTCGCGGATTTTATCCGGGAGGATCAGGAGGACGCGCTGGTCACAGACGGCGTGGCAACCGAGGACACGCCATACGCCGCCCTGCACCGATACCTGGAAACGCAGAAAGAGGACGGAGCGACCATGACGGACGCGGACATCGGGCGGCTGGAGGAACTCGCCGCGCCGATCATCCGGGAAGCAGATGACGGACGGGAAGCGGACAGACACGCCGGGGCATTCATCCCGAAACGGATAGAGGTCACGAACTACAGAAGCTACACACACGCAGAATTCGGATTCGAGGAAATCCGCATGGCAATGGTCAACGGGCAGAACGGAGTCGGGAAAAGCAGCCTTTTCATGGATGCCATCGCGGACTGCCTATACGAAACCAGCCGGGACGGGGCAATCGGCGAATGGCTGCTGGACGGGGAGAAGAAAGGCGCGGTCACCTTTGAATTTGAAATGGGCGGCATCGATTACCGGGTAGCGCGGACGCGGACCCAGAGCGGCAGGGGGACGCTGGCACTGGCAAAGAAGAACCCGGACACCGGGGAGTGGGAAAATGACGGCGATACCACCATGAAGCTGACACAGGCGAAGATCGCAAAGGTGGTCGGGATGGACTGCCAGACTTTCTGCAGCATTGCCCTGATCCGGCAGGATGCATACGGGCTTTTCCTGGAAGCAGACAGCGACCGCAGGATGGAGGTTTTGTCCAGCCTACTGAACCTCGGCATCTATGCGAGGGCAGAGGGGATCGCAAAGGATGGAGCGACAGCCCAGCGGCGCAGGATCGCATCGCTGAACGACCGGATGGGCGTCCTGGACGAACAGATGGCGGCAAAGGAAGCCATAGAAAGCGAGCTTACAAAGTGTGCCGGGGAAAAGGAACTGAAAGCGGTTCAGGCAAACGCCTTGGAGGGGCAGATTAAAGCCGCAGAGCGCGAGGAAGCACTCAGGCAGGAACTTATACGACAGGCAGGGGAAAAGGCGCAGGAAGCGGCGAAATTGGACGCACAGGCGCAGGAAAAAGAGCGGGAACTGCAGAAGCAGACCAAAGAGCGCGATGACGCATCCGCGCTGGCGGGGCTGGCAGAAGCGGCGGCAGCGGCGGCAGACACCATCACCAGGGCAAGGGCAGAACTGGAGGGGCTGGCAAGGGACGAAAAGGACTACCAGACGCTGACAGAGCGGAAAGAAGCCCTGCGGCGGTCGCTGGAAAAAGCGCGGCAGGAGCGGGCGCAGCTTGCGGCGGCGAAGCAGACCCAGATGGCAACGCTGGAACGCCGGGAAGCGATAGAAGCGGCGGCGCAGGAGATAGAAAGGGTACGCGCCGAGAGACAGGCACTCGCGCCGAGGATTGCCGGATACGACAGCACGCTGCAGGAGATCAGCGGAATCAAGCAGCGGATCAGCGAACACATCGCAGACAGCCGGGTGCGCATCGGACAGCTGAAGAACAGGATCACCACGGCAGAGGGAAAGACACAGCTTCTGACAGCCAGCGGATGCCCGATAGCCGACACAGCCGGATGCGCCTTTCTGAAAGACGCACAGGCAGCAAAAGCGGAACTGGCAGACCTGAAGCCGCAGCTTGAAGCGATGAAAGACGCGGACAGGCAGAAACACGAGGAAATGACCGCACAGCTTGCGGCGGCGCAGGAGAAGCTGGAGGGCATGGGAACGCCGAAAGCGGAACTGGACGCACTCGCAGAAAGGGAGCGCAGGGCGGCCCCGGACGCGGCACAGGCTGGCAAGCTGGAAGCCGCAGCGGCAACCATCGCGCAGATTGAAAAGCAGGAAGCCGAAAAAGCGGTGGCAACCGCGGACATGGAGAAAGAACAGCAGGAAATCGACAGCCGGCTCCCGGCACTCGCCAAGAGCGTAGAGAGGGCAGTGAAACTGAGGTGCGAGATCAAGACGGCAGAGCCGACAGCAGCCCTGCAGAGCCAGTGTGCCGCCGCTGTAGCCACGGTAACAGCCTTAAATGTAGCAATCGACATGATAGCCAAGGAC
Source organism: Lachnospiraceae bacterium UBA7188 (assembly GCA_002490995.1). Classification (GTDB taxonomy): domain Bacteria; phylum Bacillota; class Clostridia; order Lachnospirales; family Lachnospiraceae; genus Acetatifactor. The sequence continues at coordinate 1,772 of DKVC01000092.1, read as the reverse complement.
GCGGCGAAAGCCCGCCAGGAAGCCGCACAGGCGCACCAGGAAGCGGATGAGATGAAAGCGAGGGTGCCGGATGCGGCGCAGACAGGCGTGGAAGCCCTGCGGACAAGCCGGGACACGCTGGAGAGGGAAAAGGAGCGGCTGGCAACCCAGATCGGAGGGCTTCAGGCGAAGCTGGACGGCATCAAGGAAGCACGGGCGCAATGGGAAGCCTACCGGGACGAAAAAGCCGGGGCGGCTCGGACGCTGAACGATTACCAGACGCTGGCGGCGGCTTTTGGGATTGACGGAATCCAATACGTGATTATCCGAAGCATAGTCCCGGAGATACAGGGCAGGGCAAACACGATCCTCTCGGCGATGACAGGCGGCAGGATGGCGGTGGATTTCCGCACCGAGCGCGAGGTCAAGAAAACGCAGAAAATTGTCAACAGCCTGGATGTCTGGATTACCAGCCTGAATGGCGGGTGCAGACCATACAGCAGCCACAGCGGCGGCGAAAAGGTCAAGATCGCGCTGGCGGTAACACTGGCACTCGCAGACGTGAAAGCCCGGAGGGCAGGAGTCCAGCTGGGGATGCTTTTCATAGACGAGCCGCCATTTTTGGACGCGGACGGCACGGACGCATATGCGGACGCGCTGACAAGCATGGCGAACAGGAACCCGGACATGAGGATTCTGGCAATCAGCCACGACCCACAGCTGAAAGCGCGGTTCGCACAGAACATCACGGTGACCGCAGGGGAAAACGGCAGCGAGGTAGTGATGGCATAACGGAGGTGACAGCCTATGGCTTGGATTGAAAGCCACCAAGAACTGCGCCACCACTACAAGACCAAACGGCTCGCGAGGGAACTGAAGGTCACGGTAGCCGCCGCAGTCGGACATTTACACTTCCTTTGGTGGTGGGCGGTAGATTTTGCGCCGGACGGGGACCTTTCCAAATTCGATGACGTGGAGATAGCAGACGCAATCGGATACGAGGGGAAAGACCCGGCAAAGGCAAAGGCAGCGCTTATTTCTGCGGGCTTTTTAGACAACAGCGAACACGGAGCCTTAATGATTCACGGCTGGCAGGAATACGCCGGACGGACGCTGATACAGCGCGAAAAAGCCCGGACACGGGCAAAGAACCACAGAGAAAAACAGTCCGCGCAGGGTACGGGAAACGTACAGCCACAGGCGGCGCACGGCACACAGAGAGCCGCCGTGACACAAGCGCAGACTACGGATAGCGAACGCACAGAGTACACGAACGGTACGCATACGCTACGCGAACGCAACGCGGACGGTACGGACAGCGAACCAGTAGCGTATGCGTCTACAGAACATAACATAACAGAACATAACAATACAGTACAAGAAAGTACAGTACAAGAGACTACTCCCCCCTTACCCCCCGTGACCGGGGGGAGCGGCGAGGGGACGCAGGAGAAGCCTCTGACAGCCATAGAAGCCCGGTTCGAGGAATTCTGGAAAGCCTACCCGAAAAAGCAGGGGAAAGGCGCGGCATTAAAGGCGTGGAAGAAGATCAAGCCGGACAGGACGCTCCATGAAACAATCATGGCGGCAGTCCGGGCGAACACGGAGAGAAACCAGCAGTGGCAGAGGGACGGGGGGCAGTACATACCGAACCCCAGCACATGGCTGAACCAGCAGAGATGGCTGGACGAAATCCCGGAACAGCCACAGAGGGGAGGTGCGGCAAATGGTACAGGATACCAGCGGATCGGCGGCGCAGACGATTACCATGACTTCCAGCGAAGCACAGGATT
>DKVC01000002.1:1542-13229 GCA_002490995.1 Lachnospiraceae bacterium UBA7188 | reverse complement strand
TCATACCCGCAGTGTCGAGGGTTCGAATCCCCCTCTCGCTATTATTTAGAGTGCCTGAAAATGTGATGTTTTCGGCATTCTTTTTTATTATCTTGTGAAAAAGCAGTGTGCTGGATCATCTAAATTATTTACACTATCCAGGTACAGCAAGCTTTATCCAGGAGGCGGACGTGAAAAATGAAGCAAGGGGGGCGATTTTGATGAACTCAGAAAACAACTCATTGTCTGTGGGCGGATATCTTTTCTATACGGAGAGAGATGCGCAGGTTGCATGGGAGGAAGAGCGGAAGATAGAATATCTGGAGACACATATCGATTATTCTTCGCCGGAAAGCATACGATATGTCTATGAACATACGATTCGGGAGCGCCTGTTTAAGACGCCGGTAGGGCTTCGATACCTGCAGAAGCTGCGGGATTTTCTGTTGGCACAGCCGGGGACAGACCCGGAGAGCATTATGGATATTCCTCTGTATATCGTATTTGACAGGGAATTGCGCGGGAATACCAATCCTGCGCGGGAAAGAGTGGCACCATCTAAGAAGGACAGAGATAAAGAAAAAACGCGCTTTACGTTATCCGTCATCCTGAATGTACTGCTGGTGGGGGCCATTATCGCCATGTTTTTTATTTCCTATGTGAGCGAGCAGCCCAATGTCATCAATTACGAGAGAGCACTGACAAGCAGGTATGCGTCCTGGGAGCAGGAGCTGACGGAGCGGGAACAGGTGATCCGCGAGAAAGAGCGGGAACTTAAAATCAGCCAGGATTAGCAAAAAAACAGGAAAGGCCGTGTAAGAAATGGACAGACTGAAGATACTGGTAGTAGACGACGAGAGCAGGATGCGTAAGCTGGTGCGCGATTTCCTGGTGAAAAATAATTATGAGGTACTGGAAGCCGGGGACGGGGAGGAGGCCATGGAGGTTTTCTTTGCCCAGAAGGATATCTCACTTGTAGTCCTGGACGTAATGATGCCGAAGATGGACGGATGGCAGGTGTGCCGGGAAATCCGGGCCTATTCCAAGGTGCCCATTATCATGCTGACGGCCAGGGCGGACGAGAGGGACGAGCTACAGGGATTTGAACTTGGAGTGGACGAATATATTACGAAACCATTCAGTCCCAAGATTCTGGTGGCGCGCATTGAGGCCATATTGCGGCGCACCAACCAGGCTGCCAGAGAAGAGATTTTAAGCTGCGGCGGCATCAGTCTGGACAAGGCTGCACACCAGGTTACGATTGACGGTGAGTCCATAGACCTCAGTTACAAGGAATTCGAGCTTCTCGCTTATTTTATGGAAAATAAGGGAATCGCCCTCTCCCGGGAGAAGATATTGAACAATGTGTGGAATTATGATTATTTCGGCGATGCCCGCACCATTGACACCCATGTGAAGAAGCTGCGCAGCAAGATGGGAAAAAAGGGCGAACTGATCCGGACAATCTGGGGCATGGGCTACAAACTGGAAGAGGATAAGTAACTGAAAGCCCATGCCCCTGGTATGGGTTACAAATTGGAAGAGGATAAGTAACTGAAAGCCCATGCCCCTGGTATGGGTTACAAGCTGGAAGAGGGCAGCAAAGAAGCGTCTGCAGATAACTGGTACAGTTTTACGGTACAGGCAGGCAAAAGCCGGAGGCACAGGGCATGCACGGGACAGGTTTTCATATGAAACATTCAATCAGACGGCAGTTTGCATTGATTTTCATCGGGCTGATGATGGCCGCTGTTTTTTTATGCTGGTTTATCAATATCATGTTTCTGGAAGAGTATTATATCCGGAGCAAGACGGATGTGATTATGGCAGCTTACGAATCCATTCGCCAGGCAGCCAACAGCGATACTTACAATACGGACGAGTTCAAGGAGGAGCTGGACGACATATGCGGCGTATATAACATTACCATATATGTTATGGACATGAATTCCCAGGTGAGGTATGTTTCGGTGAACGGCGGGGAGGAACTGGAAAAGCGGCTGATGGCTTACCTTTTCGGCATCCTTTCCGAGACGGTGAAGGTTATCCGGGAAGATGACGAATATGTAGTCCAAAAGGTGCGCGCAGGCGGGGATGAATATCTGGAGATGTACGGAAGGCTGAATTCCGGGATTTCCTTTATCATGCGCACACCGGTGGAAAGTATCCGGGAGAGCGTGAAGGTTGCCAACCGTTTTCTGGCATATATCGGTGTGCTGGCGACTATGGCAGGCGGTGTGATCATATGGTTTATTGCCGGGAAGATAACGAAACCCATTTTGGAATTAAACCGGATATCGGAAAAAATGGTTCATCTTGACTTTGAGGCCAAGTATGCCGGAGGCGCCCACAATGAGATTGATTTGCTGGGAGAAAATATCAACAAGCTGTCAGCGTCTCTGGAACGCTCTATTTCCGAGCTGAAGACTGCCAACAACGAACTGCAGAAGGATATTGAGAAGAAAAATGAAATCGACGAGATGCGCAAGGAGTTCCTGGCCAATGTATCCCATGAGCTGAAGACACCCATTGCGCTGATACAGGGGTATGCAGAAGGACTTTCCGAGGGGATTAATGATGATCCGGAGAGCCAGAAATTCTACTGTGAAGTTATTGTGGACGAGGCATCCAAGATGAATCAGATGGTCCAGAAGCTTTTGACCCTGAACCAGCTGGAATTCGGGAATGATGTGGTGAATATGGAGCGTTTTGACCTGACTGCCCTGGTGAAAAATTATGTACAGTCGGCGGAGATTCTCACGAAGCAGAACGGGATTGAGGTCCGCATGGAAGAGTATGAGCCGATTTATGTCTGGGGAGACGAATATAAGGTGGAAGAGGTGGTTATGAATTACTTTTCCAATGCGGTGAATCACTGCGGCGGGGAGAAGAAGATTATTATCAAGCTGAACCAGGAAGAAAATCATGTAAGGGTGGATGTCTTTAACACGGGTACACCCATTCCGGAGGAGTCCATTTCTCATCTGTGGGAGAAATTTTATAAAGTGGACAAGGCACGTACCAGAGAGTACGGAGGAAGCGGTGTGGGGCTGTCCATTGTGAAGGCAATTATGGAGTCCATGAACCGGAAATACGGCGTGGAAAACTACACCAATGGGGTACTGTTCTGGTTCGAACTGGAGAAGGCGTAATTTGCGGTGATGGAAGAGGAGGATATATATGAGGGAAGAGACAGCTGCAGATGTAACGAAGGTGCTGCTGGTAGGCTTGGACACCGGCGAGGAACCGGACTTTGAGCATGCCATGGAGGAACTGAAGAGCCTGGCGGAGGCGGCGGAGAAACAGGTCACAGGCATTATAACCCAGCGCATGGAGAATGTGAACAATGCTTTTTATATCGGGACCGGCAAAGTGGAGGAAGTGCGGGAGTATGCGCTGCAGTGTGAAGCGGAAGAGGTTATCTTCGACAATGCGCTCACGCCCTCCCAGATGCGCAATCTTGGACGGGAGCTGAAGCTGCCGGTTCTGGACAGAACCAATCTGATTCTGGATATTTTCGCCCTGAGAGCCAGGACCAGGGAAGCGAAGCTCCAGGTGGAGACGGCCAGACTCCAGTATATCCTGCCCAGGCTGGTGGGAATGCGGGAGAATTTAAGCCGGGTGGGCGGCAGCGGAGGCGCGGCAGGCGGCAGGGGAAGTGTGAGCAACAGAGGTGCCGGCGAGACGAAGCTGGAACTGGACAGACGTAAAATCGAGCATAGAATATCAGAATTAAAGAAGGAACTGGAGGAAGTGTCCAGGACAAGGGAAAATATGCGCAAGAAACGCAGCCAGTCCAGGATTCCGAAGGTGGCCCTGGTAGGCTATACCAATGCCGGGAAATCCACCATTATGAACCATATGCTGGCTCGGTACGGAGAGAATAAGGAGAAGACCGTACTGGAGAAGGATATGCTCTTTGCCACACTGGATACCAACGTGCGGTGTATCTGCCCGGCGGGCGGGGATTCGGAAAAGGAAAACGCCGCTGACAACAGGCCTTTCTTTCTGGCGGATACGGTGGGCTTCATCGATAAGCTGCCCCATGGGCTGGTCAAGGCGTTCCGCTCCACGCTGGAGGAAGTCCGTTGTGCGGATTTGATTGTCCATGTGGTGGATTTTTCCGATGAGCATTATAAACAGCAGATGGAAGTCACGGAGGAGACGCTGAAAGACCTGGAAGCCGGGGATATTCCCAGGATTGTAGCCTACAATAAGGCGGATAAGAGCCGGATGCAGAATCTGCCCAGGAAAAAGGACAGGCAGATTTACATGGCTGCGTCCCTGGACTGCGGAATTGAAGAGCTTGCGGGGATGATTGCGGAATGCGTCTATGCGGACAGGGTGGAAAGGGAATTTACGGTGCCCTATGACAGGGGGAACGTGGTATCCTATTTTATGGAAAATGCAACTGTCCTGGCGCAGGAGTATCGGGAAGAGGGCGTATGGATGCGCGTGAGATGCCATAAGGGAGATGCCGATAAGTATTGTGTGGAAGGAAAGTTTTAGGGCTTGCCGGCGGAGGAAAAATGGTGTATGATAGGAAAAGGGGGCTCCCCGATTAGTACAGTCAGTCCGGTTTGTAAACCTGAAGGGATGCCGGACCACAAAACAGGTGAGGAATCAGTAAAATGACAGGTAAAAAAAGATTTTCAATGATAACGGCAGCAGCGTTGCTTATGGTCAGTTTGACGGGATGTGCGGAAAACCAGATTCCGGATCTGAGCGGGGATGAAATACAGGCAATAGGGGAATATGTGGCCGTGACGATGATGAAATATGACATCAACCACAGGAGCCGCCTGATGGATTTGACCGTGCTGGACGAGGATTATGTGCCGGAGGATCCCACGGAAACCCAGGAGCCGGAAGAACCGTCCGGAATGGCGCCGGTGGATGACACGCCTGTAGTGGATTCTGCGGGAAAAGAGGAGCAGGCAGCTGTCTCTTCTTATACGCTGGAGGAAGTGGCAGGCCTGCCGGAAGGGGTGGAAGTGGCGTTTACGGAACGGGGTATTTATGACAATTATCCTGAGGAGGGCGATTTCTTCTCGCTGAATGCTTCCGCGGGCAGGAAACTGCTGGTGCTGCATTTTTCCATTACCAATACCGGTGAGCAGGAGCAGAATGTGGACATATTGGGCTCCGGAGCCGTATTCAGCGTCACGGTGAATGAGACCTATACCAGAAGGGCGCTTACCGTTATGGCGCTGAACGATCTATCAGCCTATGAGGGGACGGTAGCGGCAGGAGAGAAGGCTGACGCCATTCTGGTGATTGAGGTGGATGCGGATATGGCGGAGAATATTTCTTCCGTCAGCCTTCAGGTAAGAAATGAAGATAAGGTTCATACGATGAAGCTGGAGTGAAAGAAAATGTATGGACCTGCGAAGGTTGGGTGAGCTGTAGAAATGAGACAGGGCTGCGGGAACAGTATTCACACACAGAAACTGTGTATATGTAACTGTTTCCGACAGCCCCTTTTTTATACCTGCGCCGGGAAATATCTGCATTCTGTCCTTTTGTGCAACGGCACAGTGGTATTTATACTGCGCATCGGTTATATTTGCAGTATATATATCCGGTGATTAAATCCTGCACATAAACCAGATAAACGGCATGACTTGCTGTGCATAATGGCTGGCAGGAAATAAATGCCGTTTATATAGATTTCTTATATGTTCTTGGCTACTTCGCGCAGGATTGCCTGGCTGGGACCCGGGATTCTGCCCAGGTGGTCAGGGCCTACATTCAGCAGGTAGTTGATACCCATACCGTTCAGTTTCCGTTTGATCTCAAGAATTTTTCTGGCGTCTTTCCAGTTCTGATCCCATGCGCAGTATCCCCAGCTGTTATTCATGGTGGCGGCAGTCTCATAGAGGCCATAGGGAGAGGGCTTTATGCCGTCGCAGGCATTGTAATCCAGCCTGGAGGGATCGAACTCTTCGCCGGCGGGAAGGGAATCCGGAATTTCGTTATCGCCCAGGGAGACATAATCGTAGGCACCGTTTCCAAGGCGGGAGTTGATCAGGCAGTTCGGCTGATATTTTTTCACCAGGTCAAACAGTTCCCGGCTCTGGCTGTCCTTGATGGTCATGGGAACATCGAACCAGATCAGGCAGAGCTCGCCGTAGTTGCGGAGGATTTCTTCCACCTGGGGCTTAATCTTATTTTCGAAGCAGATGTCGAAATTCTTCCTGTCATTGTCCGGGAAATCCCAGTCATTACACCATGCATGCCCTGCACAGGGAATATGGCCGGAGAGATATCCGCCGCCGTGCTCCTCGTGCCAGTCCAGATCCTGGGAGTAGTAAAGCCCGAACTTCAAACCATGCTTATAGCAGCTTTCAGAGAGTTCACCGATGACATCCCTTCCGAAAGGCGTTGCATCCACCACATTGAATTTGTCAACTTTGGAGTGGAATAACGCGAAGCCTTCATGATGCTTGCTGGTGATGACAAAATACTTCATGCCGCATTCCTTAGCAAAACGAACCCATTCGTCGGCATTGAAATAAACCGGATTGAATGCTTTCGTAAGCTTTTCATATTCCGCGTTGGGAATACACTGGTTGGACTGAATCCATTCCGCATAGCTGCTGCTCTTTTTGCCGTTCCATTCGCCGCCCAGCAGGGAATAGAGTCCCCAATGCACCATCATACCGTACTGTGCCTCTTTGAACCATTTTCTCATGTCCATCTCAGATACCTCCAAATGAATTTTGTTGTTCTATGTATAGCTTTACTATATAATATTTTTCCGGATATGTCCATGGTTTTTGTGCAGAAAGATGAAGTTTTTAAACGGATGGCACCTGCTTTTGGGAAATAGGCGGAAAATATGTAGAAAACGGAAAAAAGGAATTGACATTTCGACAATTTTCGTCTATGATTACACCATTGACATGATAGAGGAGCGGAAGACATAAGTACGCCTGCCTGTTGTCCCTGGCAGAGGGAGGCAGCGGAAAGGGGATTTCGCCGAGGCGGGAAGAGCCATGCCGGGCTTTCCTGTCGGGCCGTGGAAGAAGATTTCACGGACTGTCGTCCCATATGGGGCGGAGCGCTGTTATGATCCGTCGGGTATCTTTCGGAACTGCCGATTACAGGGTTCGCGATTACGAAGTCATGACAGAGAGTGTCATGGCTTTTTATTTATGTAAGTATTGGGGTCCTGCCTGCGGAAACCGTGGTCTTGTTGTTGGTTATTGCATATTTCAACGGCGTGCAGTATAAAATGAGCTTCCATGCTCATTTTGCAGGACAGAAGAGAGGAGACGGATGGTAAAATGAAAAAATCAAATGTAGTTAAGGGTGTACTGCTGACTGTGATTCTGGCGGCGGCATTTGTGGGGCCTCTGTTTGCCGGTGACGGTGTGAGTGCCGCGGAGGGCGGAGGATTTTACGGTACGATATGGGCGCTGCTGCCCCCGGTGATCGCCATAGGGCTGGCGCTTATCACCAAAGAGGTGTATTCTTCCCTTTTTGTGGGTATTTTGATGGGCGGGCTGCTCTACTCGGCCTATTCCTTTGAGGGAACGGTGCTTCATGTCTTCCAGGACGGAATCGTGGGAGTGCTTTCGAACGGGTATAATATCGGTATCCTGGTATTTCTGGTGATACTGGGCGCGATGGTTTCCCTGATGAACAAAGCCGGAGGCTCTGCCGCTTTCGGGCGCTGGGCTGCGCAGCATATCAAAAGCCGCGTGGGAGCTCAGCTGGCTACGGTGGCTCTGGGCGTGCTGATTTTTATCGACGATTATTTTAACTGCCTTACGGTGGGTTCCGTGATGCGGCCTGTGACAGACAAGCACAGGGTTTCCAGGGCAAAGCTTGCCTACCTGATTGACGCTACTGCAGCGCCTGTATGTATCATTGCCCCTATTTCTTCCTGGGCTGCGGCGGTTGCCAGCTATGTGGAGGACGGCAATGGACTGACGCTGTTTATCCGGGCGATTCCCTTTAATTTCTATGCCATTCTTACCATAGTCATGATGATCGGCATGGCTGTGATGAAAGTGGAATTCGGCCCTATGGCAAAATTTGAGGAGAAAGCCAAATTTAACGGGGATTTGTTTAACGGCAGGAATCCCTATGCGGGCGCGGCGGCACCCAAAGAGGAGAAAAAGGGAATTGTACTGGACCTGGTGCTGCCCATCGCTGTGCTTATCCTTTGCTGCGTCATCGGCATGATCTATTCGGGCGGATTCTTTGAGGGGGCATCTTTTGTGGAGGCGTTTTCCAATTCCGATGCGTCTGTGGGACTGATGCTGGGTTCCGTGTTTGCCTTAGCCTTTACGGTGGTATATTACTGTCTGAGAAAAACGATGACTTTCCGGGAGACCATGGATTGTATTCCCGATGGCTTCCGTGCCATGGTACCGGCAATCCTGATTTTAACCTTTGCCTGGTCACTGAAGGCCATGACGGATTCCCTGGGGGCGGGAGAATTTGTGGCAGGCGTGGTGAAAAGTTCCGCAGGAGCGTTTCAGGCTTTCCTGCCTGCAGTGGTGTTCCTGATCGGCTGTTTTCTGGCTTTTGCTACGGGAACCAGCTGGGGCACCTTCGGTATCCTGATTCCTATTACGCTGAACGTATTTCCGCTGACGGATCCGCTGGGTGTAGTGTGCGTTTCGGCATGTATGGCTGGCGCCGTCTGTGGCGATCACTGCTCACCGATTTCAGATACTACGATTATGGCGTCAGCGGGAGCCCAGTGTGACCATGTGGACCATGTATCCACCCAGCTTCCTTATGCAGTGCTCGCAGCGGCCGTGAGCTTTGTGGCATACCTGATTGCAGGCTTTGTGCCGAATGCGCTGATTATGCTTCCGGTGGCAATTCTGCTGATGGTGGCGGCTCTGTTTGGAATCCGGATGACTCAAGGGAAGGAGCAGAAGTGATGGCTGAATTCCATAAAATGAAGCTTGTGTTTTTAAAACTGATGAGACGTGAAGAGGACTATTCCTGACGAGAAAGAAACGGACATCACGCTATAGGATGTAGTTTTTGCAGGGTCAAAAGCGGTAAAAGGGTATCAGAAAGAAAGGACCAATTATGGAAAAGAAAGATATTTTAAAAATTGTAGATCATACACTGTTGGCACAGACTGCCGGATGGACGGAAATCCGTCAGATACTTGACGACGGAATAAAATACGGCACGGCCTCCGCCTGCATTCCGGCTGCGTATGTAAAGCAGGCAGCGGATTACGTCGCAGGCAGGCTGCCCATCTGTACCGTGATCGGTTTTCCCAACGGTTACAGCACCACGGCAGTGAAAGTATTTGAGACAAAAGATGCTGTTGCCAACGGCGCGCAGGAAATCGATATGGTGATCAATATCGGGTATCTCAAGGACCGGAGATACCAGGAGGTGGAAGATGAGATACGCCAGGTCCGTGAAGCCTGCGCAGGAAAGATTTTAAAGGTTATCATTGAAACCTGCCTCCTGACGGAGGAAGAGAAGATGAAAATGTGTGAAATTGTCACGAAGGCTGGGGCGGAATATATTAAAACCTCCACCGGTTTCTCCACCGCCGGCGCTACTTTTGCCGACGTAAAGCTTATGAGAGCCCATGTCGGAAAAGAGGTAAAGATAAAGGCGGCAGGCGGCATTTCTTCTTTTGAGGATGCGGAAGAATTCATGAGACTTGGCGCGGACCGTCTGGGCACAAGCAGACTGGTTAAGATTATGAAGAATGCTGATTCCTCATCCAGTTTGTAAATATTACAACATAATAATGTGCCGCCAGCTGTTTCTTGTCGAAGACAGCTATGTCAACGCAAGATTGACAGCTGGAGAGACGTTGGCTGATGAAAACAGCGGTTTTATGCTCTGTCAGTTTCTGGAAGTTCATATATACAGCGGCTTTCGCAATCGGGTCCCAGTGACAACAACAGAACCCCCATACAGTGGAACACGGAGAAAAATGCAGGTTTCAGCGATGCCGGGAAGACCTGGCTCAAGGTGAACCCCAACTATAAGGAAATCAATGTCCGGCAGCAGAGGGAGGCGCCCCGGTCGGTGCTTCAGTTTTACCGGGAGCTGATTCGGCTGAGGAAGGACGGAAAATACGGTTCCCTGATTGTAAACGGGAGTTTTTTGCCCTACGAGGTGGAAGAGACTTCCGTGATTGCTTACCAGAGAATTCTGGGTAAGGAGAGGCTGCTGGCAGTCCATAACTTTCAGAACCGGGAAAGCGCGGTGAAGATACCGGAGGCGTACCGGGAAAAGCTGATTGGAAATTATGACTGTCCGTATGCCGGGGGAGGCAGATATGACTTGAAGTCGTATGAGTGTATCGTGCTGTACGGTTTGGCGTAGGCGGCAGTGCAGCAGGTCGAAATTTGCGAAAAATGACTCTTGACTTTTTGGGGGATTTTTGGTTAAAATAATCAAGGCAATAAAATAGACGGGAAACTTGAACGACACATGTAGTGCTTTGCACGTAAATCTGATTACGGAACAAAGTGACGCATGTGTCTTTTTTGTGCTTACAGAGGAACCTGCGGCTGACGGCAAAATGGCTGTCCGGCAGCTTTGCTCTGATAAGAGAAATTCGGCATATGCGGCATGCGTGTGCCGTTTTTGCTTTCCTGCGCAACCGGAAAACAGCAACCGCCTAAGCAGTACCCGAGTACCCGGAGAATTTACGGACACGTGCATCTGGCGGCCGGAAATTCTCTGCCTATCTGGTACTGGAGAGGGAGGTTGCGGAACTTAGAAACTGCAGCCACCCGAAGCAGTGCTCGGAGAATTCAAGGATGCATGCACCTGGCAGCCGGAAAATCACTGCCCATGTCTGGTACTGGAGAGGGAGGTTGCGGGACTTAAAACAGGAGGGATAATATTATGGAATCAGGCAATTATTTGGGAACGGAGAAGACAGGAAAGCTTCTCCGGAAATTTTGCATTCCCTGCATCGCGTCTCTGATCATCTCATGTCTTTACAACATCGTGGATCAGATTTTTGTGGGGAATGGCGTCGGGTATCTGGGAAATGCGGCAACGGGCGTTATTTTCCCCATTACAGTCATCGGCTGGGGCATGTCGCTGTTTTTTGGTGACGGCGCAGCTGCGTTTTTAAGCGTGTCTTTGGGAAAAAATGAGACGGAAAATGTCCATCGGGGCATCGGAAACAGCATCCTGTTTTCGTTTCTCTCCGGTGTGGTGATCATTCTGGTCAGCTATCTCTGGGGGGACGGCCTGCTGCGCATGATCGGGGCTACGGATGCCACCATCGCCCTGGCACATGACTACGGATATATCATCTATATTATGATGCCCCTGGCCATGACCCAGAATACGCTGGCATCTGTCATCCGTGCGGACGGAAGCCCCCGTTATGCCATGGGAGCCATGATTGTAGGCGCACTGATCAATATTGTGGGAGACCCGGTGGCTATCTTCGTGCTGGATATGGGGATTAAGGGTGCGGCCTACGCTACCATTTTGGGGCAGTTTGTCAGCTTTCTCATCTGTGCCGCCTACCTTGCGAAGAGCAAAACCTTCCGGCTTAAGGCAGTCAGCTTCCGGCCGGACTTAAAACAGCTGAAAGCAATCATGGCGCTGGGCACATCCAGCCTTCTGACTCAGCTGTCCATCGTGGTGATTACGGTGGTGAACAACATCCTGCTGGTGAAGTACGGTGCGCGGTCTGCTTACGGCGCGGATATTCCCCTGGCAGCCTTTGTGGTCATTATGAA
>DKVC01000002.1:0-1253 GCA_002490995.1 Lachnospiraceae bacterium UBA7188 | reverse complement strand
CATTATGAAGCTGTTCCAGATTGTACTGAACATTGCAATCGGTATAGCAGCAGGGGCACAGCCCATTGTGGGATACAATTACGGTGCGCAGAAATATGACAGGGTGAGGGAGCTTTTGAAGGCAGTCCTGAAATGGACCGCTCTTGTGGGGATCGTGTGTATGTTCCTGTTTGAGGTATTCCCGGGAGCCTTTATCCGCCTGTTTGGCTCTGACGGGGATTTGTACCTGGAATTTGCGGTGCGCTGCTTGCGAATCTACTTATTGTTAATACTGTTTACCTGTGTACAGAAGGTCTGCGCCATCTTCCTGCAGTCCATCGGGCGGGCCCAGGCAGCGGCGCCGCTGGCTATCTTAAGGGATCTGCTGCTGATCGTCTTCTCGGTTCTCATGCCCATGGCTTTCGGTGTGACGGGAATCTTCTGGGCGGCGCCCATTGCGGATGTGATTGCGCTGACGATTACTGGGGCTGTCATGCTGAAGCTGTGGAAGGAGCTGCAAGGGCAGAAGAGTGGGGCGCTGACAGAAACCAGGCCCGTCCGGGAGGCAGAAGGAAGGATTCAGCCCTCCAGGCCCGGTGTCATCGTCACCATTTCCAGAGAGCACGGTTCCGCGGGCAAACGAATCGGGCAGGTGCTGGCAGGGATGCTCCAGGTGCCCTGCTATTACAAGGAAGTAACGGCGCTGGCGGCGCAGGAGAGCGGGCTGGCGGCAGAGTTTATCTCCGATATCAACAAGAATTCTCCTGAGCGGCTGAAAGAGCTATATATGAGCACGGACATTGTACAACAGGCTGTTATCGCCCAGGACAAGATTATTAAACGGATTGCCGATAACGGCTCCTGCGTCATCGTGGGGCGTGCGGCGGATTATGTGCTTCGGGAAAACAGGGATGTGGTGCGGATTTTTATCCATGCTCCCAAGGCATACCGCATCAGAAAGGTAATGGAGATGTACGGCGATACGGAAAGCGAGGCGAAGAAGAATATCGAGCATTCGGATGCGGCGCGCTCGAATTATTATCTGTCCATTACAGGACGTTCCTGGGCGAACTCCGGCAATTATGACCTGGCAATTGACAGTTCCATGGGAGAGCAGGCCTGCGCGGAGGTGATTCTGGATTTCCTGAAGAAGAAGGGGTGCGCGTTGGCGTAATGTGCATCCAGAATAAGAAATGATATCCTAAAACGGAAAAAACCGGAAACAGTGCGATTTTGCATTGTCTCCGGTTTTTTATGTGCGCCCGGCGGGCGCA
>DKVC01000278.1:10482-10636 GCA_002490995.1 Lachnospiraceae bacterium UBA7188 | reverse complement strand
ATTAATATGAAAAGTTCCGGCTGAAGAGAAAACAATAGGGATTTGAACTAAAATAAGGCTTATTTATTAATCTATGGAATAAAAAGAAAAAACTTTGAAATCCCCCTGAGAAATTTCAAAGTCCTGTTACCAGCTGATAGGGGAATCGAACCCC
>DKVC01000278.1:0-10112 GCA_002490995.1 Lachnospiraceae bacterium UBA7188 | reverse complement strand
TCTTAACCGCTTGACCAATCAGCCATCTTGCTTTCGTATTTGTTCCGCATCTGTGGTACTTGTACATAGTACAACACTTTCCCTAAAAATGCAAGTATTTTTTTAAAATTTTTTCGATTTTTTAAATATTGCACACTTGTCACTTTTCTTCAAAATTATCCGACAATTTCCACGCTTTCTATACATGTACTATACATGGAGGCACACCCTGCATATATGAAACCACTTAGGAACTGTCGGAAAATAACCGCTGCAACTTCTTTAGGAAAAAGCCCTGAAATGCAAGAAAAATTGCAACAAACCTGCAGCGGTTATTTGTAGACATTTCCTTACAACAGATACACGTTGCCAGCAGCGAGGTATCGGACCAGTGAATGAATCAATTGCGGTATATACTGCAGTCGGGTTGTACTGCAAATTTAACCGGCGTGCAGTATAAATTCGCATATTGGAAACGCAGGTCTTATATCTCAGGTGCTTTCCGTCCTTTCAACTGCTTTTGTGAAAACAGTCGCGCTGCTGAAAGCCTCAAAAAGCACCTGAAACCGACCTTCCATATCCAGTATTATACTCAAAACCGCCAGAATTTATACGAACGGTCAAAATACTACATTCTGTCCGCAGTTCACTGGAAATCAAACAGGCTCAGCTGATTGGATTCCGGCAAATCTCCCAGCAGATTCAGTGACGCCATCAGATCCACCATGGTCTTGGACACCCTGGTGCGTTCTCTGAAATCATCCCTGGACATAAACGGCCCGTCCTTTACTGCTTCCACAATGGCATCCGCCGCCTTATCCCCCAAGCCCTCTATGCTGTTCAGGGAAGGCATCAGCTTATCTCCCACGATCTGGAAAGAGCGGGACTGGGCGGTAAAGATGTCAATGGGAGCAAACTCGTAACCCCTCGCATACATCTCCTGCACGATTCTCATATCGCTGTAAGCCGCCTCTTCCCTGTTGGTAAGCGGCACCGCCCCCGGCTCCTTGTCCGCCGCTGCATCCATGCGCCGTTTATAGTCCGCCATATTGGCCTCCAGCCGGGCCTTTCCCTGGCACATCAGCTCATAGGAGAAGGCCTTGGCGCGGATGCTGAAGAAGGCGCCGTAGTACGCCAGCGGATAATTGACCTTACAGTAGGCAATCCGCCATGCCATCATGACATAGGCGGCGGCATGTGCCTTGGGGAACATGTATTTTATCTTCTTGCAGGAATCGATATACCAGTCCGGGACATCCTTTTCCTTCATGGCAGTAATCCATTCCTCCTTCAGCCCCTTCCCCTTCCGGACACTCTCCATGATGGTAAAAGCCAGGCTGGACTCCACACCCATCTGAATCAGATAAGTCATGATATCGTCACGGGTGCAGATGGCGGTGGAAATGGTGGCGGTGCCGCTCATGATCAGGTCTTTTGCATTGCCCAGCCACACATCCGTGCCGTGGGAAAGCCCCGAGATGCGCACCAGGTCCGAGAAAGCCCTGGGCTGGGCATCGATTACCATCTGCATGGCGAAATCGGTGCCGAACTCGGGAATCCCCAGAATGCCCAGCCTGGTGCCGCCTATCTGGTCAGGGGTAATCCCAAGCGCGTCCGTATTCTGAAACAGGGACATGACATCCTTCCCGTCCAGAGGGATGGTCAGGGGATCCACCCCCGTCAAATCCTGCAGCATACGGATCATGGTGGGATCATCGTGTCCGAGAATGTCCAGCTTCAGCAGGTTATGGTCTATGGAATGGTAGTCAAAGTGGGTTGTAACGATATCCGTCTCCATGTCATTGGCGGGATGCTGTACCGGAGTGAAGGAATTGATATTCTGCCCGATGGGAAGCACCACGATGCCGCCGGGATGCTGCCCTGTACTCCTGCGGACACCGGCAACCCCCATGGCAAGCCGCTCCATCTCACTTTTGCGCCTGTGTTTTCCCCTCTCCTCAAAATAATTTTTCACATAGCCAAAGGCAGTCTTGTCAGCCAGGGTGGCAATGGTCCCCGCACGGTAGGTCTGCCCGGCGCCGAAGATTACCTCCGTATATTTATGAGCCTTGGACTGATATTCCCCGGAAAAGTTCAGGTCGATATCAGGCTCCTTGTCTCCCTTGAAGCCCAGGAAGGTCTCGAAGGGAATGTCGAATCCGTCCTTGTGCAGCGGTGCGCCGCAATTCGGACATGTCCTGTCAGGCATATCCACTCCCGCCTTGCCGGCATAGGCCTTCACTTCCTCGCTGTCGAAATCCACATAGTGGCATTCGCTGCAGTAATAGTGGGGGCTTAAGGGGTTAATCTCCGTAATGCCCGCCATGGTGGCCACAAAAGAGCTTCCCACGCTCCCCCTGGAGCCCACCAGATACCCGTCCTCCACCGACTTCCACACCAGCTTCTGGGCTATGATGTACATAACCGCGAAGCCGTTTGTAATGATGGAATGAAGCTCCTTCTCCAGACGTTTTTCCACGATCTCCGGAAGCTCCGGGCCGTAGATTTCGTGTGCCCTGTCATAGCAGATTTTGGTCAGTGTCTTGTCGCTGTCCGCAATGACCGGGGCACATTTATCCGGGCGAACAGGGTCTATGGATTCGATCATATCCGCGATTTTATTGGTGTTGGTCACCACGATTTCGAATGCTTTGTCGCTTCCCAGATAGTCGAATTCCTCCAGCATTTCATCCGTGGTATGTAAGAACAGGGGAGCCTGCTCATCCGCGTCCTCAAACCCCCGTCCCGCCATGATAATGCGCCTGTAAACCTCATCCTCCGGGTCCAGGAAATGCACGTCGCAGGTTCCCACCACCGGCTTGTGGAACTGCTCTCCCAGCTTCACGATGCGGCGGTTGATATTCAGGATATCCTCCATGGACTGGACGCTGCGGACCCTGTCGGACGCAATCATAAACTGGTTGTTTCCGGAGGGCTGAATCTCCAGGTAATCGTAAAAATTCACGATTCTGGCTATCTGCATCTCGCTCTGCTCATCCAGCAGGGCACGGTACAGCTCTCCCGCCTCGCAGGCGCTGCCCAGAATCAATCCGTCCCTGTACTTCATCACCAGGCTCTTGGGGATCCTGGGATGTCTGCCGGCATAATAGGTCAGGTGGGATTCCGTCACCAGCTTGTACAGGTTGATACGCCCAAGGTCATTTTTCGCCAGAATGATGGCATGGTAAGTGGGCAGCTTCTTCACCAGGTCCGCGCTGGCGGCTCCCAGGGCATTGAGCTGTGTCAGATTGTAAATCTCCCGATCCTTCAGCATCTGGATCAGTTTCAGGAAGATCCAGGCCGTACACTCCGCATCGTCCACCGCACGGTGATGATTCTCCAGGGAGATGTTCAGTTTCTTCGCCACGGCATCCAGAGTGTGCTTGGCCTGGTCCGGTAGAAGCACCCTGGAGATGCCCACCGTATCCACGTATGTGCATTCCGTCACGCCTCTGCCCGTATGCTCTGCCTCACCGCCGCTTCTGCTCCCGTCCTCTGTGCTTTCAACCGATGCAGCTTCCGCTGCATGCTCCGGCGCGTCGTCTGTCCCTGCGTACACCGTAAAGGGAATCCCCAGCCGTCTGGCATTTTCCAGGATAAAGCTCATGTCAAAGCCCGCATTGTGGGCAACCAGCGCACAGCCTTCACAGAAATCCAGAAACTTCGGCAGCACTTCTTCTATCAGCGGCGCGTCCGTCACCATATCATCCCGGATACCTGTCAGCTTCTCTATCTCAAACGGAATGGGAACCTGGGGATTCACAAAGGTGGAAAACCGGTCCGTCACCTTACCGCCGCTGACCTTCACCGCGCCGATTTCTATAATGCGGTTATTCACCGGCGAAAAGCCCGTAGTCTCTATATCAAATACCACATAATCCGCATCCAGGCTCTGCCCTCTGTCCCCGGTGACGATTTCCTTCAGGTCGTCCACCAGGTATGCCTCCACTCCGTAGATAATCTTGAAAAAGTCCTGGCGATCAGGCGTCTCCCCCGACTCCTTACATCTCTCTTTCTCCGCCTTCCACAGGTCCTGCCATACATGAAAAGCATCGGTAAAGCCCTGCACTACGCCATGGTCCGTGATGGCAATGGCGCGATGCCCCCATTTATAAGCCCGCTTTACAATGTCCTTCGCCTCGGACACGCCGTCAAAGTCGCTCATCTTGGTATGGCAGTGCAGCTCCACCCGCTTGTGCAGCGCCCTGTCCCTGCGCACGGTGGTGAAATCCGCTGTCTTCCGAATACCGGTGAGAGAACCGATGGTCAGCTCGTGATCAAATTTATCCAGTGTGGCCACGCCTTTGATTTTCACAAAGGTACCGGTTTTCAGGCTGTCCAGCAGCTCTTTCACGAACTCGTTTTTCACAAACAGTTTCACCGTCATGGTATCCGTGAAATCCGTCACGTCAAACATGACGATAGTCCGTTCATTCCTGATCTGCCGGCTGTCAGTCTTTAAGACCTTCCCCCGGATGGTCACCTCGCCCATCTCACCGATGATGTCCTCGATGGGGATGGCCTCCTCATCGAAATCCCTTCCGTACAGCACATCCGGGTCGTCGGACTGCTTCAGGGTACGGCCGTAATCGCCGTTCCTGCGGAATTCCCCGCGCTTGAAATCCCCCCTGCGAAAACTGCCGGAGCGTCCGAAACCAGCCTCTCCCGCCGGGTGCGTAGTGCCTCCATGGGAGGAATTCCCGCCAAATGCGCCGCCTGTATCCTGCCCCCGTCCGGCACCCGAAACAGCTCCGCTCTCCCGGCCGTTGCCTGCGCCGGGCACCGCACCATTGCTCCAGCCGTTGTCTCCGCCGGGCGCCGCACCATTGCTCCAGCCGTTGTCCCCGCCGGATGCTGCACCATTGTTCCAGCCTCCGGTTCCGGCAGTGGCTGCTCCCGCCTGCGCAGCTTTGTTATTCCAGCCGCCGTATTCTGCGCCACTGTTCCGGCCTTTGCCGCCGTATCCTGCGCCATTGCTCCGGCCGCCTCCCCCGTTCCGGTCCTTTCCGCCAGCTGCTTTTCCGTTATCCCAGGCGCTGCTTTCTCCGCCTCCGGCTTGTCCGCTTCCGTTATCCGCATATGCGGTTTCCAGCTTTGCCCGGAGGCAGATCTCGTTCACCCGCATCTGAATTTTCAGCTCATCCTCCCCGGTATACCTGCGGGGGCTGGCCTCCCGGTAAGAAACCGTCACCCCGGTGCTCAGGCCGCAGCGTTCCACCAGTATCTTCTCCAGCACCCGGACCAGTTCCACTTCCTTTCCCCTGTTGGGGATAGTATCCTCCAGGGTAAGCAGTATTCCGCCGGATTCCGGATAGGAAATTTCCGCCGTACGGAAGGCATTGTATTCCACATGGCTGTAGCCCAGCAGCTCCGCCAGGATGCTCTCCCTGTAAGCCTCCATCAAATTCTCCGGCGTATACTGGGAAGAAAGCTCAAAGCGCTCGAAAATCCGAACCGTCATGGTTGTCTGAGGAAACAGCTGGGTCTTGATCTCCTTCTCCACAGCCCAGATATCCTCTTTTATGATCAGCCTTGTGCTGTACAGATAAACCGTAAGCCTGTCCCTCTGTCTCGTGGCGGACACCCGCTCCACCTTCGCCTGTTCCAGCCTGTCATGCAGCGTTCCTTCTATATTTAATGTGGGAAATACTTCAAAAAAAGGTTTTGCTTTCGTCATCATTTCCAGTGATCCAACTCTTCCTTTAATGCATCCAACAGTTGCTCCTCGGGTACCTTGCGGAGGATTTCTCCTTTTTTAAACAAAAGTCCCTCTCCCTGTCCGCCGGCTACGCCCAGATCCGCCTCCCTGGCTTCTCCAGGGCCGTTCACCGCGCAGCCCATCACGGCCACTTTGATATCCAGCGGATAATCCTCCACCAGCTTCTCCACTTTTTCGGCCAGCCCGATCAGGTCAATCCTTGTCCGGCCGCAGGTAGGACAGGAAACCACCTCGATACCGTTTCTGCGCAGCCCCAGTGTGCGCAGTATCAGCTTCGCAGACCTGATTTCCTCCACCGGGTCACCGGTGAGAGATACCCGGACAGTGTCGCCGATTCCCTGGTGCAGTATCAAGCCCAGTCCGACAGCAGACTTGATATTGCCGCTAAACACTGTGCCGGACTCCGTAATCCCCACATGAAGGGGATAGTCCGTTCTCTCCGCCAGCAGTTCGTGGGCCTTAACGCACATGAGTACATCCGAAGACTTGATGCTGATAACCAGATTGTAAAAACCCAGTTCCTCCATCCCATGTACTTTATCCAGGGCGCTCTCCACGATGCCTTCCGCCGTCACTCCACCGTATTTCTCTATCAGACGCTTCTCCAGAGAGCCGCTGTTGACCCCCACTCGGATGGGAATGCCTCTCCTGGCAGCCACCTCCGCCACCGCCTTCACTTTATCCGGCCCTCCGATATTGCCTGGATTGATGCGAATCTTGTCGGCACCGTTCTCCATTGCGGCGATTGCCATCCTGTAGTCAAAGTGGATATCGGCCACCAGGGGGATATGAATCTGCCTCTTTATCTCCGAAATCGCCCTGGCTGCCTCCATATCCGGCACGGTGCAGCGGATGATTTCACAGCCGGCGCGCTCCAGTTCCAGAATCTGTGCAACCGTGGCGGCCACGTCCTGGGTCTTTGTATTTGTCATGGACTGAATCAGGATGGGATTGCCCCCGCCGATTTTCCTGTCCCCTATCTGTACGACTCTCGTATTTTCTCTGTGCATTTATTTACCTCCCTGGATGTCTGACGGTTCCCGTCAATCCTGCCCTGCTGTCCTGATAACATCCAAATCGACCGCAGTTCAAGTGGAATCCGGCAGCCCTCCGCATACCGCTGTTTCTTTCCCGAAAACGCCAATTTATGCTCGCGCTAAAAACGATTCATTCGGCCTCCTAATTCCCATACGCATAAGTATATCACAGTTCATGCCCCCATGTCAGCACAAAATAAACTTATTTTTCCCCTTTGCGGCAGAAATGTCCCGGGCTGACCTGGAGAATCAGTTCTTCCATACACAGCCGCATCAGATACGGAACCATCTGTCCCCGATACTGTTCCGGAAGCGCCTGTCCGATCTCCTCAGCGGTTTTCGGATAAAAATCAATTGCCCGGTAAACCGCCTGAAGCTCTTCCGGCAGCCCTTCCGCGGGATTTGCCTCCGCTGCCGCTTCCTTTTCCGGATATTTCGGTTCTTCCATCAGCGCTTTCCTGTTTCCGGACTTTATCCTGTTTTCCTTTCTGCTCTCCTTAAGCTGCATAATCTCCTCGTAAAAGCTCTCCGGGCTTAAGCACACCTCCGCCCCCTGCTTAATCAGACGGTTGCAGCCGTCGCTGAGCCTGTCCGTCACACGCCCGGGCACTACATATACTTCCCGTCCCTGCTCCAGCGCCATATCCACCGTAATCAGGGTTCCGCTCCTGGCTCTTGCTTCTATCACCACTACCGCGTCGGCCAGGCCGCTGACAATCCGGTTCCGGGGCGGGAAATTCTGAGGACGGGCCGGCGTACCCAGCGGGTAAGTGGACAGCACCGCACCGCCCTCTGTCAGCCGTCTGTAAAGTTCTATATTCCGGGCAGGATAACAGATGTCCACGCCGGAGCCCAGCACTCCCAGAGAAATTCCTCCTCCGTCCAGAGCCGCTTCCTGGCTGATGCCGTCTATCCCCTTCGCCATGCCGCTGACCACCACCACGCCATGCCTCCCCAGCGCTGTTCCCAGCTCTCTCGCCACATATCTTCCGTATTCCGAGCATTCCCTGGCACCGATGACGGCAACGGCAGGAACATCCCCGGAAGGCAGCCTTCCACGGACAAAGAGACAATAGGGCGCATCCGGTATGTTTTTCAGCCGTTCCGGATAATCCTGATCCGAAATCGTCACCAGCTCAATGCCCTCTTCCCGCATTTCAAGGTATTTTGCCTCCAAAGGCCACTGTTCCGTGTAGCGTTTCAGAGCTTCCACCTGTTTGTCATTGAGGATCCGGCCCCACCGTTCCATGCCTGCATGATAAACCCCTTCCGGTCCTCCGCAGCTTTCCGACAGCCTGCGGAGCTGCGCGTTTCCGATATTCGGAAAATTGCACAGCCAGCAGGTATACATTTTTTCTCTTTCTCTACGTTCTTCCTGATTCATATCCATAATCCCTTCCATATCAACAACTCAATGCCCCCAGTATTCCATGGACGGCCTGTAGAAAGCAGCCTCCATCAGATGCCCGGTCTCAATCCGCTCCGCACCGTCCAGATCCGCTATAGTCCTGGCTACTCTCAGGATACGGTGATACGCCCTGGCGCTGAGCTGAAGAGAATGGTACAGCCGCTCCATACATTTCTGCTCCTCCGGCTGCAGCGCGCAATACCGTTCCATGGCAGCAACCTCTATATCACCGTTAAACCGATAATCAGTCCCCCTGAAGCGCTCTTTCTGAATCTGTCTGGCCTGCTCCACGCGACTGCGAATATCAGCGCTGCTCTCCCCCTTTTTCCCTGTCTGAAGACTTGCATAGTCCACGGGCTGCAGCTCTACGCACAGATCAATCCTGTCCAGAATCGGGCCGGAAACCTTCCCCATATATTTCCCTATCTGTGTTCTCGAACAATGGCAGCGGTTTGTATCCGGATAGTAGCCGCAGGGACAGGGATTCATCGGTACAACCAAATTGATACAATTCAACGATGCACCCCCTTGAAAACGACTTTGAAGCCGTCATTTCTTCATGACAATTGCACACTCTTCCCAGGCAATAAAAAATCCAGACCGAAGTCCGGATTTTTTATTATATTCTTAATATTTTCGTTCCTCTTCTCCTTCGCGGATATACCAAGCAGCCTCACTGGGACGCAAATCCCAATATTTACATAGTGTCTGCTGATTAAGCAAATATTTGCAACTTCCAACTCTTACATCTGCTCCAGTTACACCAAAATCGGATCAGATACAAAAGAGCATAAAGTATTCGCCTCTGAATCTTGAATAGATTCATCACAAATACAGATAATGCGACAGAAGTTAACTGCGTTTCCTCCAGCTTGGTGGTAATACAGTCCATGCCATAGCAGCGTTTGCTTAAGCTAAAAGTACGTTCCACTTCGATTCTGTCAGTATTATCCTGATACTCTTGTTTTTTATCAACTTTTACTGCAGCACTTGGTCTGCCCAGTTTTGGTCCTGACAGACGGATCCCATGCTCTTTGCAATAACTCCTGTTTTCTCTGGTCCGGTATATCTGATCTGCCAGCACACGTTTCGGATAATAACCGGTGCGTTCCTTGAAGCGTTCTACCGCTTCAATCAGGCAGGTGCTCTCGTTATATGCTTCAAACGATATTTTTTCGATGCGTCCGTATCCTTCACTGTCAAGGCTTAGATCAAACTTTGCACCAAATTCAACTGGGGCTTTTACTTTCCCCCTGACAATAGGACGAAGCCATGGCTGCGAGATGCTTACGATACGATGTTCCACTGAGTGTACTTTGTTATCGTACATGTACTTCTGCTGCTCGTACAGCGTGATGATAGTCAGATACAAACTAATTTCTTTATCTGTCATCGCATATCCGTCGCTCATGAACTTTTCCAGATATCCGATGTCTCTTGCAACGTAACCAAGCTGTTTGCGCAGTGCCTTCCTGATTTTCTTTGCACTATGTTTTTTACTTTTGGCAAATGAAAGATAATCTTTTCTGGCACGTCTTCTATAGCGTCTTGGCAGTGGAAGACCATAGGATTTGCAAAAACGGTAAATGATGGTTTCCAGTTTCTCCCTTGCTTCGTTCAGGAGTGAAATATCCTGGGGATAACGGATGTCTGCCGGTGCACAGGTTGCGTCCAGTGTCAGTGTTCCTTTGTTTGTGTCTTCTTTCAAAGCGTCATTATCGCCGGAGTTTCCCGAAGATGGTGGTGTATTGTTGTCATCATCTTTGTGAGCAAGAAGATACTCATTTACTTCCATCAGCATTTCAGCAGAAATGCGTTTGCGAAAAAGAACCAGTGTGCTTGCATCAAACGGAGCTTCTTCCTGATAGCCGGGAAGTCCGATAAAGTACTGCAGATATGGATTCTCTGTGATCTGTTCCACGAGTTCACGATCAGAATACTGGAACTTGGTCTGGATGATCAGGGCTCC
>DKVC01000089.1:2303-23824 GCA_002490995.1 Lachnospiraceae bacterium UBA7188 | reverse complement strand
CAGATGCGCGCCGTGGGCGAGGTGATGAGTATCGGCAGGAATTATAAAGAGGCATTTCAGAAGGCAATCCGTTCCCTGGAGACCGGAAGGTATGGCCTGGGACAGATCCCGAAACTGGAGGAGAAATCGAAAGAGCAGCTCCTGCGCATGCTGATTACACCTTCCAGCGAGCGGCATTTTGCCATGTACGAGGCATTGAAAAAGGGTGCCTCCGTGGAAGAGATTCACGAGATTACTCATGTGAAGAAATGGTTTATCGAACAGATGAAGGAACTGGCGCAGGAGGAACTGGAGCTTTTGGAGGATAAGGGGAAGCTTCCCGCCGACGAGAAGCTGATATGCGCGAAAAAGGACGGTTTTTCGGACAAGTATCTCAGCCTCCTGCTGGAGATTCCCGAGCAGGAAATCCGGGAACACCGCATTGCCCTGGGGGTGGAGGAAGCCTGGGAAGGGGTCCATGTCAGCGGCACGCCGGACAGCGCTTATTACTATTCCACATACAATGCTCCGGATAAAAACCCCGTACGGAGCGATAAACCCAAGGTCATGATTCTGGGCGGCGGTCCCAACCGTATCGGCCAGGGAATTGAATTTGATTACTGCTGTGTACATGCCTCCATGGCACTTAAGAAGCTGGGCTTTGAGACGATTATCGTCAACTGTAATCCCGAGACGGTGTCCACGGATTATGACACCTCGGACAAGCTTTATTTCGAGCCGCTGACACTGGAGGATGTGCTGAGCATTTATAAAAAGGAGCAGCCGGTGGGGATTATCGCGCAGTTTGGCGGTCAGACTCCTCTGAATCTGGCGGCTGACCTGGAGAAAAACGGTGTGCGTATTCTGGGCACGGCGCCTTCTGTGATCGACCTGGCGGAGGACAGGGATCTGTTCCGCGCCATGATGGATAAGCTTAAGATACCCATGCCGGAGTCCGGTATGGCAACCACTGTGGAGGAGGCTCTGGAGATTGCGCACAAAATAGGCTATCCTGTAATGGTGCGTCCTTCCTATGTACTGGGCGGCAGGGGCATGGAAGTGGTGTATCACGACGGGAGCCTCACCGATTACATGAAGGCTGCGGTAGGGGTGACACCGGACCGGCCTATCCTGATTGACCGCTTTTTAAACCATGCCACCGAATGTGAGGCGGATGCCATCAGCGACGGGACCCATGCCTTTGTACCCGCCGTCATGGAGCATATCGAGCTTGCCGGGATTCATTCCGGCGATTCCGCCTGCATTATCCCTTCCAGGCATATTTCGGAGGAAAATGTGGCCACCATCAAGGAATACACCAGGAAGATTGCCGAGGAAATGCATGTGCGCGGGCTGATGAACATGCAGTATGCCATTGAGAACGGCAAAGTATATGTGCTGGAGGCCAACCCCAGGGCATCCCGCACCGTTCCTCTGGTATCCAAGGTGTGCAATATCCGCATGGTGCCCCTGGCAACGGAGATCATCACCGCGGATATTACGGGAAGGCCTTCGCCCGTGCCCGGCCTGAAGGAACAGGAGATTCCGTATTACGGAGTGAAGGAAGCGGTGTTCCCCTTCAATATGTTCCCGGAGGTAGACCCCATCCTGGGACCGGAGATGCGTTCCACCGGCGAGGTGCTGGGCCTGTCGTCTTCCGTGGGCGAGGCATTCTTCAAAGCCCAGGAGGCGACACAGACGAAGCTGCCTTTAAGCGGTACGGTGTTGATCAGCGTGAACCGCAGGGACAAAGCGGAGGTTGTGGAAGTGGGAGAAGCCTTCCAGAAAGCAGGTTTTCAGATTCTCGCCACCGGCAGTACCTGTGCATTGCTTCAGGAAGCCGGTATCGAGGCCAGGCTGGTGAAAAAGCTCTATGAGGGCAGGCCGAATCTGCTGGATCTGATCACCAACGGCGAGGTGGACCTGATCATCAATTCTCCTGTGGGAGATGACAGCGAGTACGATGACAGCTATCTGAGGAAAGCAGCCATCAAGGCAAAGATACCTTATATGACTACCATCGCCGCGGCCAGGGCCACCGTGGAGGGAATCCTTCAGGTGCAGAATGCGGGCAATGGGGAGGTGCATTCCCTTCAGAAGCTTCACGGGCTGATTCGGGATAGATAAAAAGGTGCATGGAGAAACAGACATGAATCATAACAGGGAACTGGATGCGGTCAATCAATCCATACAAAAGGAAGAGAACGTGTTGCCGCAGGGGTCGCCGAAGCAGGCAGAGCCGTTTGCGGAATCGGGATCACATACAGATGAGGATGTGCATGTAAAAGAAAGTACATCTAAAAGTGCACCTTCAGGCATGCACATCAGTCATTATGCTGAGCATAACCCGGTACATGCCCCAATCCCGGGATTAGGGCTTCGGAGCATGAAAACGGCGCTGGCGGCAATGGCCACGGCGCTGATCTATGCCTTTCTGCCTGAAAGCAATCCCACCTTTGCCTGCATAGGGGCTATTTTCGGCATGGGGGCGGATATGGAAGAATCCCGGCGCAGCGGAGGAAACCGTTTCTTCGGGACCATCATCGGCGGGTTTATCGGTTTGGGAATGTACTGGCTGGAACATCGGATCTTTCCGGAAGGATGCTACTGGCTGCGGCTTCCCCTTGTTTTTCTGGGGATTGTCATCATGATCTCGCTGTGCGTGCTGTTTCGCTGGCCGGGGGGAGTGCAGCCCGGAGGCGTGGTGCTGTGCATTATTCTGTTCAATACGCCGGCCCATCATATTGATTATGCGATCCATCGTATGATTGATACCGGCGTGGGTGTGGCCATTGCCCTGCTGGTGAATTATCTGCTTCCCAGAAAGAGGCTGGAACACTGGTTCCGGCTGGACCGGGAGCGGGAGGAAGGGAAAGGGTGAGCGGCCGTGAAGAAAATCTCATTGGAGCAGCTGCTTCGGGAAAGCGGGGAGGAAGCCTATCCGGAGCAGTACCGCCGGATACGATGCCGGATCGAAGCACAGGAGCTGATTCCGGTGAAAAAATCCCCGCTCAACGGCAAGAAACCGGCGCTCCATTTAAGCTACTGGCTTGTGGAGGAAGCTCCGGACTATGGAGAAGAGACAGAAGAGCTGAAATTCCGTATGGCACCGGAGATTCGGACGGATTACTATATGAAGCATCTCAAAACATACCGGGAAGAGGCGGTATGGGTCAGAATGCTGAACAGCTATTTTCTGGAACAGAAGGAAAAGGTGAACGGCAGCTTTGTACGAGAGGTTCCTGTCTCGCTGAACGAGCGGAGCTTTCAGATATGGGGCAGGGAAAAGTTCCTGCAGAAAGAGCAGGGGAGAAAGATCCTGGCTCACTGCGGAGTGGCGCTGGAGCAGCTTCATGTGTACAAAACTGCGGAGCCGCTTGCCTATTATTCCTGTACCGGGAAGGTGCCGCAGACCGTTCTGATTTTAGAAAATAAAGATACGTTTTACAGTATGCGGAGATATCTGGGCGCGGACTGGAGGAAAGTGCCGGAGATGAGCCGGTTTGGGGAGAGTGTTCAGGTGCGGAATACGGAGCCGTCGGGAGAGAGCAGTCAGATGCGGAATGCGGAGCTGCCGGGAAAGGGCAGTTCTCACATGATATTCGGCCGGGAGATCGGAACGGTAATATACGGAGCCGGAAAGGGAATCCTGCGTTCTTTTGAGGATTTCCGATTCTGCGTGGAGCCCCATGTCAATGCTCCGGAAAACGAGATTCTGTATTTCGGCGATCTGGACTATGAGGGGATCGGAATCTATGAACGTCTGGCTGAATTGTTTGACACAGGAGAAGACGGAAGCGTAATAAAGCCTTTTACGCAGGCTTATGAGAAAATGCTGGAAAAGGCGGCGGTGCAGGGGATGGACTTCCTTCCGGAGACCAGTGAGAATCAGAACCGGAATCTTTCGGGTCTGTTTTTTACGTATTTTGGAGAATCTGTAAAGGCACGGATGAAGCAGATACTGGAAGCAGGGAAGTATATTCCCCAGGAGAGCTTAAATATTACGGATTATTAAGCAAGTGCAGCTTCTCATAGTCGAATGCGGCGTAAAGAGACGCGCCTTTTAGCGGAGGCGCAGGGATTGTTTCCGAAATAAGACAGATTTCAGGCAGACAGGAGAAGGAGGATGCAGTACGAATTTCTAAAGCAGTTCCCGAAACGGATGAAGCATGTGGGAGCCTATATGATTTTGTTTGCAAACAGCAGCCAGAAAACGATCTGGAAGCAATACGGATTCCTGAAGCCGGACGAGCAGGTCAACGTGATTTTCTCGGTTATGCTGTATATCATGGAGCAGTCCCTGAAGGAGGAAAACTGTACCATTGACGATATCGGGGCTTATATTGACAGTCTGAATATGCGCTATTTCGGGAAAAATATGAGCTATGAGGATTGTAAAAGCCTGGGAGATTTTACAGTCAATGTGGTACTATCCAATGAGGGAAGGCCCATGTATTTCGACGGGTATGACTTTGAAGAGAGGGCATACCGGACCATGAATGTAAGTTACGTGGCCAACCGGATTGTCTATGTGGATTCGGAGGTGCGAAGGACTTCCTATTATCTGACAGAGGACGGCTATAATCTGCTGCTCTCCACATTGGAAATCGAAAGTAATATGAAGCTGACCATACACGAGATGATTTTCAAGCTTCACCTTGAGAAACAGAGCTACGACAAGGCTGTGGACGACATTAAAAACGTATTCAACCTTCTGCGCATCCAGCTGCAGAGAATCGAGGAAGCCATGAATCGGATCCGCAGGAATGCACTGAGCTATTCCGTGGCGGATTATGAATCTGTACTGGAGGCAAACCTGGATACCATCAGTGACACCAAGCAGAAATTTCAGGGCTACAGAGAACTGGTGAAGAGCAGGGCGAAGGAACTGGAGGAGATGAATCTGAATGTCCGGCGCCTGGATGAAAAGGAAGAAGAGAAGCTGAATAACCTGAGTATCATTGAGGGGTACTTGAGCCGTACCATTGACGAGCATCAGAAGATATTAAGCAGTCATTTTGATTTGAAATCCCTGTATACAAGGGAGCTGGAGCAGCTTTCCCAGATGTCCTTTATCCGGCGTTTTTCCCTGCGCAATGAATTGTATGAGAAATTGCTCACTCATCCGGAAGGTCTGGGGAGGATGGAGATTTTTCTGCGCCCTCTTTTCGGAAACGAGCCGGATAAGATCTATAATCTGAAAAAATCCACGGAGCTGCAGCGCCCCATCCGGAAGAAAGAAGCGGAGGATGAGGAAGCCGTGATGGAATTTG
The DNA here is from genome assembly GCA_002490995.1 of Lachnospiraceae bacterium UBA7188. Classification (GTDB taxonomy): domain Bacteria; phylum Bacillota; class Clostridia; order Lachnospirales; family Lachnospiraceae; genus Acetatifactor. The sequence continues at coordinate 18,572 of DKVC01000089.1, read as the reverse complement.
GGGACGATAAGTGGATGGAGGAAGAGGAGCGGCGCAGACAGGAGAAGATGGCAAAATATGAAGGCAGCCTGAAAATGCTGCTGCAGGCTGCCCTGGCGTCAGAGAACGGGGAGATTTCGCTGGAGACGCTGAGAGAGCATATTATGGAGGAGCCTGGCCAGGGAGCAGAAAATATGAGAAATACGCTGCTTCCCAATGCACAGATTTTTAAGGAAATTATGGTAGAGCTGTTGAAGGGAAGAGAGATCCAGATGGAAGTATTGCAGGAGGAGCGGCGAAATTACATCAGCGAGGCCTCGGGCGGCTTCCAGCTCAATGAGATGCTCCTGAATCTGGCGGATTCTTACGGGCTGCGGATGCGGAAAGTTGAGGCTTACCGGATAGAGGATGACAAGGTGATTACCTTTGAACACGTGTCCGACGAGACAGGCAGGCTGAGAACGATTTGCTGTTCGAATGTATTGATCAGGGTTACAACGTGAGATTGCGGAATCGGTAACAGGAGTAGGTAACGAACTTACAGTGAGACTGTGAAACCGGAACAGGAGACAGATTATGGCATATGAAGCAGAAGAAATCAGAGCCAGCCAGGAGATATTTTACTATCTTCTGGAGCATCATGAACTGGGAGACGAAAGCCAGGAGCGGCTGTTCCGGGGATATGCGGAAAACGAGCGGATTCAGAACCTGGTGAAATCCCAGGGGGAAGCCGCCCAGTGTGATATCGAGCGCTATGGGGATGTGATCTACCTGATACCCAGAGAGGACAACGCTTTTCTGGGATTTTCCAAGGCGCAGCTGAAGCAGCTTTTATGTAAATCCAACGGTACGGATAAGGATTATTATCTCTCCCAGTTTGTGATTCTGACCCTGCTGGTGGAATTTTATGACGGACAGGGCGCTACCAGCAAGACCAGAGACTATATGCGGGTGGGAGAATTGCAGAACTGTATTTCGGCCAGGCTTCGGGAAGGGGCGGAACGGTCGGAGGAAGAGGGGCGTTTTCCCAAGGAAGAAGGGCGTTTTCCCGGGCAGGAGGACATTTCCAGGGAAGAGCGGCAGGGGATTGCATTTTCCAATATGATGGAAGCTTACGAGGCGCTGCGCTCTGACGAGAAGGGTTCCCGGGCTAAAACCACGAAGGAAGGCTTTTTGTACAATATTCTGAATTTTCTGCAGAAACAGGGATTGATTGAGTATGTGGAAGAGGATGAGATGATTAAGACCACAAAGAAGCTTGATCAGTTCATGGACTGGAACCTGCTGAACCAGAATCACTTTCAGAGGGTCAGGAGGGTGCTTGAAGAAAATGCTTCGGAGGCGCTGAGGGCAGGAGGGGAATGATTTGAGCAAAATAAACGCAGTCCGTCTGATTAATTTGAATTATAATAACAATTCCATCCGGATCAGCGATGAAACTTTCCGGTTCAACGGGGAGAGCACACTGCTGTCTCTTCGAAACGGAGGCGGAAAATCGGTTCTGGTCCAGATGATTATGGCGCCCTTTGTGCACAGGCGTTACCAGAATTCCAAGGACCGTCCCTTTGCAGGTTATTTTACCACCAATAAGCCCACGTTTATCCTGGTGGAATGGAAGCTGGATCAGGGGGCGGGCTATGTACTGACCGGAATGATGGTCCGCAGAAGCCAGGAAATCGATGAAAATCATCAGGATGAACTGGAAATCATTAATTTTATATCGGAATACAAAACTGCATGCCAGCAGGATATCACCCACCTTCCCGTGGTGGAAAAGACGAAGAAGGATGTCACGCTGAAGGGTTTCGCGGTCTGTAAACAGTTGTTTGAAACCTGGAAGCGGGAGCGGCATGTGCCTTTCTTCTATTATGATATGAACAATGCGGCCCAGTCCAGACAGTATTTCAGCAAGCTGGCGGAATATCAGATTCACTATAAGGAATGGGAAGGCATTATAAAGAAAGTCAATCTGAAGGAGTCCGGTCTGTCGGATTTGTTTGCCGACTGCAGGGACGAAAAGGGCCTGGTGGAAAAGTGGTTTCTGGATGCGGTGGAGAACAAGCTGAACCAGGACAGGAACCGGATGAAGGAATTCCAGGATATTATGGAGAAATACATCGGCCAGTATAAGGATAACCGGTCCAAGATACAGCGAAGGGATACCATCCGTGCCTTCGGGCAGGAAGCGGAGCAGGTGCGGGAAAAGGCTGTCCGTTACCGGGATGTAACCGGGGAGCTGGAGGGACAAAAGGGGCGGATTGGGGATTTCATTTACAGACTGCATGAACTGGAAGGAGCTGAGAGGACCAATGAACAGGCGGTGAATCTGCGGATAGAGGAACTGGGCCGTCAGATCAATGAGCTGGAATACGAGAAGCTGTCCGGCGAGTATTACGAGATTGCAGACAGGGAAAGCCACTCTGTCAGCAACCTGGAAATGCTTCGGATAGAGGAGGAAGCCTTCACCCGGAAGCGGGAGGAAATCCTTCATAAGCTTCATGTGTTTGCCTGCGGGAAGCAGCAGGAAAATCTGGAGGAGTGCGGGCAGGAGCGGGAGCAGGAACAGCAGCGTCTGAAGCTTTGCCGGGAGAAACAGGAGAATCTGGAGCCGGAGCGGTTGCGCCTTGGAGGGCAGCTGAAGCAGTATTATGGCGGACTCCATGCGTGTCGTGAGGAAGAGAAGGAGCAGTGTACCCTGTCCCTGTCCCGACTGGAACAGGGAAAAGCGGATTCCCAGAGGAAGCTGGAGGAGCTGCGGGAAAGCGAGAGCACTCTGATACAGCGCTGCGGCGCCCTGGATGCCCGGACGAAAATGTTTGACGGGATAGAAGAGCAGTTTAACCGGGAGTATATGGCACAGAGCCGTTCCATGGGAGAATTGCGTTCCATGGAAGAAGTACGTTCCATGGGAGACTTGCATTCCATGGAAGAAGTACGTTCCATGGAAGAATTGCGTCCTGAGGAAGAAGTCCGCTCCATGGGAGGGAACCGCTCCGCGCGGGAAAGTATGTTCAGGGAAGAATGGAGCCGGAATATACTTGGAGAATACGAGCCGGGAGCGCTGGAAATTGCCCAGGCTGAATACGAGAAACGGTTAAGCTCGGATGAACGTGCAAAAACGGACACAAAAAAGGAAATAGAGCTGTACAAGGAGCAGGTGAAGAGCCTGAGGCGGCTGGTGGAGGATAAGGTTTCCGGGAGAGAGAAACTGGAATCCGCCCGGAGGGAAAGGAAAGCCCTGCTGAGCGGCTATGAACAGGAGCTGTCAGAGCGCGGCATTATCCTGAGGTATTTCGGGATGGGGCAGGAGGATGCTTTTGACACGGAGAAGATAATGTCCGTGATACAGCGCAGGCTCCTGGATACGGATCTGGTGAGACAGAACCTGGAGAAGGAAGCGGATGCCCTGGAAAAGGAATACCGGAAGATGGACCAGGGGCAGGTGCTGGAACTGTCGGAGGAATTCAGGACGCTGCTGGAGGAAGCGGGGATTCATTTCGTGTACGGCATGGAATGGCTGAGGAAGAATCAGTTTTCGGCGGAGCGGAATCAGCGGATTGTGAAGGAACAGCCCTTTTTGCCTTACTCGCTTATTCTGTCAGCGGAGGAGCTGGAGCGGCTTGCGGGACTGGGAGAGCAGGTTTATACTTCCTCACCGGTGCCGATTTTGCGTAGAGAGGAACTGGAGCAGCCGGGAACAGGCGGGACCGGAACCATTCATTCCTTCGGGAAAGTGCATTTTTATGTCTGGTTTAACGATAATCTGCTGGACGGGGAAAAGCTGAAGGGTTTGCTTGCCAGGCAGGAGGCGCGTATCCGGAAGCTTCGGAAAAACATTGACACCAAGAAGGCGGAATACACGGAATACATCAGCCATCAGGAGAAAATCAGAGGACAGAAGGTGTCCAGGGAGGCTTATGAGGCGGTAAAGGAAGAGATCAATGCCCTGGAAAGGGAATACGCCGCTTTGGAACAGGAGATTATAAAAAAGAGAGAGGATCTGGTCTCTCTGGAGAATCGGAGAGAGGAGAAGGAGCAGCAGGCGGCACAGCTGGAAAGAGCAATTCTCTATCAGAACAGGCGGCTTGCGGATTTTAAGAGATTTTGCCAAAGCTATGAGGAATACAGAGAGAATTGCCGCCAGCTGGAGAAGGCGCAGAAGGAACGGGAGAGGGTTTTAAACCTGGAAAAGCTGGAACAGGGCAAAATCACAAAGCTGGAACAGGAGCTGATGACAGAAAGGAACCGTCTGACGGCTCTGGAGCGGGAGCTGGAAAGCTGTGCGGAAAAATACCTGAAGTACCAGCAGTATCAGCCGATATCTGCCGAAGAAAATATTTCACTTTCGGAAAAACAGGCAAAGGAAGCCGAAATCCGCTACGAGGTCATCACAAGCGGAATCGGCGCGGAGCAGAGAGAACTGGAGCTGCGTGTGGAGAAGGCCCAGAAGCGATATACGAAGGAGCTGGAAGAACTGAAATCTCTGGCTGAAAAATATCGCCTGGAGGAAGAGGAGTGGATCTGGATTCGCTATGATAAAAAGGAAGAAACTCATCAGGAGATACTTCTGGAGGAGCAGGACAAAAAATTAAGCAGGCAGAACAGGCTGATTCATGACGAGGAGATCCGGTGTGCCCTTCGGAAACAGGAGAAAGAGGGCAAACTGGCCCAGATAAAGGATCGCTGCGGAAAGGAAGCACCGGCTGCCAGGGAAATCATTAAGACCATAGCTTTCGAGGATGCGATACGGAAAGTGGAATACGAGAAGGAAGAGGCGGCGAAAGAGGAAAAGCGGATTCTGAAAAAAATTCAGGGTTACGAGAGCAATCTGACAGCGCTGGCGGAATATGAGGATTTTACCCGGGGAGAGGGGATAGAATGGGAAGTTGATTTTGCTGCCATGGACGGGAAGGAACTGGCGGGGCAGAAAGGTATCCTTGTCCGGGACTATAATGCCATTACCGAACAGCGCCGGGAAGCCAGGTCGGCGCTGGAACGGATATTGAACCGCATGCTCCGTATGGAGGCTTTCGCGGAAGAATTCTATCAGAAGCCACTGGATGCCATGCTGCAGCTGACGGAGGATGCGGAGCGGGTGCTCCGGCAGCTGGAAACCACGGTAGCTTCCTACAACAGCCTGATGGAAAAGCTTCAGGTGGACATTTCCCTGGTGGAGAAGGAAAAAGCGAAAATCGTGGAGCTGGTGGGGGATTATCTGAAGGAAGTACATGATAATCTGAACAGAATAGACCGGAATTCCACGATAACCGTGCGGGAGCGTCCGGTGAAAATGCTGAAAATGGAACTTCCTGACTGGACGGAAAACGAGAGCCTTTACCAGCTGCGGCTGCAGGATTATATTGACGATGTGACGGCAAGGGGAATCGTGCTGCTGGAGGAGAATCAGAACCTGCAGGAATTCCTGGGTACGCGCATGACTACCAGGGGACTTTATGACGGTGTTGTAGGCATCGGGAATGTGCAGATACGGCTGTACAAGATCGAAGCCCAGAGGGAATATCCCATCACCTGGGCAGATGTGGCGAAAAATTCCGGCGGCGAGGGTTTCCTGTCAGCCTTTGTCATCCTTTCGGCGCTGCTCTACTATATGCGGAAAGACGATTCGGATATCTTTGCGGACAGAAACGAGGGAAAGGTGCTGCTGATGGACAATCCCTTTGCCCAGACCAATGCCTCCCATTTGCTGAAGCCTCTGATGGATGTGGCGAAGAAATCAAATACCCAGCTGATCTGCCTGTCCGGCCTGGGCGGCGAATCCATTTACAACCGGTTTGACAATATCTATGTGCTGACACTGATTTCCGCCAATCTGCGCAATGATATGCAGTATCTGAAGGCGGAGCATATGCGTGGCTCGGAGGATGAGACTGTACTGGTGTCCCAGATAGAAGTAATGGAGCAGCAGGAGTTTATATTTTAAGGAAAAGAGCCGATAAAAGGCGTGTCTCTTCGCGCCGCATTCAACTATGGGAAGCTGCACATGTTTCCCATAGTGTAAATATATAACAAGTGGGCATTTACACAATGCAGCAAAAAGTACGGAAAGTGAAAATGCTCATGCGTTTGTATTTTAGGGAGAGCAGAAAAATGCATGATTATATAACATATCTGGAGGAGACAATACCGGATAGGGACAGTCTGAAACTGGTGAAGACAGAAGCCCAGAAATTTTATCAGTCCAATTCCCCGGAGGAATGCCATGAGATGGGATTTCGGCTGTATCAGTCGGAAAATTTCCAGATACAGGAGATAGGGGTACTTCTGCTGGGGTATTGTGCTCATGCATATCCGGATGCCCTGGATTTTTTGAAAGAAAAGGTCAGTAAGCATAAGAACTGGAAGGTACAGGAAGTCCTGGCTATGGCATTTGACATGCACTGCAAGAGCATCGGCTATGAACAGGCCCTGCCCCTGATCCGGGAATGGATGGAGAGCGACAATGCCAATGTGCGCAGGGCAGCTTCCGAGGGGCTGAGAGTGTGGACGGGGCGCCCCTATTTTAAAGAGAATCCCCATGTGGCAATCGAGCTTCTGGCGCTCCAAAAGGAGGATGCCAGCGAGTATGTGCGGAAATCCGCCGGCAATGCACTGCGGGATATCAGCAGGAAACATCCGGAGCTGGTGGCGGGGGAGCTTGAGAAATGGGATTTGTCTTCCAGGAAGGCGCAGGAGGTTCATAAACTGGCGGGGAAGTTTATTTTATAAGATTCCCCTCAAACAACCGTGGAACAGGAGCGTAAATATGCGTCACGAAATGTCATATGAGGAAAAATACGCAATGATGGTGGAAACCCCGGTCAATAAGCTGATCCCCAGGCTGGCGGTACCCACCATCATCAGTATGTTAATCACATCTATCTACAATATGGCGGATACTTTCTTCGTCAGCCAGCTGAGCACCAGCGCTTCCGGGGCAGTGGGCGTGAATTTTTCCCTGATGGCTATGATACAGGCCATCGGCTTTACCCTGGGAATGGGAAGCGGAAACTACATGTCCCGGATGCTGGGGGAGAAGGCGGACGAGAAAGCCCAGAGAGCCTGTTCCACAGCAGTGTATACTGCATTTGTCTTCGGACTGCTGCTGGCGGTGTTCGGCGTATGGAATATAGATGCACTGGTGCGTGTGCTGGGAGCTACGGAGACCATTGCGCCCTTTGCCAGGGATTACGGGCAGTACATATTGATTGCGGCGCCCTACATGACAGTGTCCTTTGTCTTCAACAATCACCTGCGTTCCCAGGGAAATGCCACACTGTCCATGATGGGTATCACAACCGGCGGCGTGCTGAATGTGGTACTGGACCCTATCCTGATCTTCGGGTTTGGCATGGGCATCTCCGGGGCGGCTATTGCCACTATTATTAGCCAGTTTATCAGCTTTCTGATTCTGCTGACTCTGGTGATCCGCTCCGGAAATGTGTTGAAACCGCATCCGAAATATTTTACCATGAAATGGTGGGTGTACAGGGAGATCCTGTCCGCCGGGATGCCCACGCTGGGGCGGCAGGGACTGGCAAGCCTGGCTTCCGTGCTGCTGAATGTGGCGGCTTCCGGCTTCGGGGACGCGGCGGTGGCGGCCATGTCCATTGTCACCAGGATTATGATGTTCATCAATTCAGCGCTGATTGGCTTCGGGCAGGGCTTTCAGCCGGTGTGTGGGTTCAACTTCGGCGCAAAAAGATATGGGCGGGTACTGGAGGCGTATTATTTCTGCAGGAAGGTTGCGTTTGTATTTCTGCTGGTTATGGCGGTGGTCATGTTTGCGGTTTCCACGCCGATTATGAGACTGTTCCGGAGGGAGGACGCGGAGGTAATCCGGATCGGGGCGCTGGCGCTGAAGATGCAGTGCGTATTGCTGCCCATTCAGTCCTTTACCATTATCGGCAACATGCTGACCCAGTCCATTGGCTACAGCTTCCGTGCCACGCTGACTGCTATCGGGAAGCAGGGGCTGTTCTTTATTCCGGCAATTCTGATTCTGCCGGGCTGTTTTGGAGTCCTGGGACTGCAGCTGTCCCAGCCTGTTGCGGATTTGCTGACTTTCATCCTGACGCAGGTGATTGTGGTGATGGTGGTGAAAGAATTGAAGGAAATGGATAAGAACGGAAAGAAATCGGAACAAACCTGCTGAGAAGACAGTTACAAAAAGGCTGAAAGAAGAAAAACGGACGATAAATCAAACAGGAGAAATGATATGGAAGAAAAGAGATTAATTTATGAAAATCCGTTAAAATGTGAAAAGGATATCCAGGGCTTTGTGCTGGAAGGCAGTGCGAAGCTTACCTTCCCGGAGGGGCGTCTCCGCATGGAAAACGCTCTGGACGCGGGAGAGGGACAGAAAGCCAATTATGTGCTGTGGTGTCCGGAGGATTTTCCTTCCGACGTGCGTATCGAATGGAAATTCCGTCCGCTGAAAGAGCCGGGGCTGGCGATTCTTTTTTTCGCGGCAGAGGGGCGAAACGGGGAGGATCTTTTTGCACCGTCTCTGGCAAAGCGCACCGGGGAATATGTGCAGTATCACCATGGCGATATCAATGCCTTTCATGTCTCCTATTTCAGGAGAAAGGAGCCTGACGAGAGGGCGCTGCATACCTGCAATCTGCGCAAAAGCTATGGATTTCATCTGGTGGCCCAGGGGGGAGACCCGATTCCGGATGCGGATGAATGTAAGGGGATGTACCGCATCGCAGTGGAAAAGAAAGGGGATGTGGTGCGTTTCCTGGTGGAGGATGTGGAAGTGTTCCGGTATGTAGACGACGGTATGACATATGGGCGGCATCTGTCCGGCGGAAAAATCGGATTCCGTCAGCTGGCACCCATGATTGCGGAGTATGCGGACTTGAAGGTGTATGCGTTGGATTCTGACGGGCAGTAATGCGGGGTGTCATTGTTTTGGAATTGTGCGGAAATATTTTTTAACTGCAATGGGCAAACAGCTGAATTCCGCGCTAGGAGCGGTTTCGGGAGGTGTTTTCACGTATTATGCATGAAAATCCGGGAATGCCGGGATCGCAGGCTCCCAAATGTGCTCTTTGCTCAACGGATGATGACAGAATGCAGTCTTCCATTGTGTGCATATCATGCCGCTGTGGGCGGCGAAACAATGAACGGCAGCTGCAGGGCGGCGGTTGGGACGGGCGGCAGGCTGAAATCATATATGAGGAAATAAATGATGTATAAAAGAGTAATAAATGATTTTACAAATATCTGCCGGAAAACCCTGGGGGAGAATCTGGTGGGCGTTTACCTGCATGGCTCGGCGGCAATGGGATGTTTTCATCCGAAGCTCAGCGACCTGGATTTCATCGTAATTGTGGAGGAAGGCGTTCCGAATGAGGATAAACTTATCTTTCTACAGGAACTGGCTGGATTAAATGCGCAGGCTCCGGCGAAGGGGATAGAGATGAGCATCGTAAGGAGGGAATTCTGTGCCCCCTTTGTGTACCCCACGCCCTTTGAACTGCATTTTTCCGGAATGTACCTGAACTGGTTTCGGGAAAATCCAGAGGATTACGTGACGAAAATGAAGGGAACCGACAAAGACCTGGCAGCCCATTTTACGATTCTGAAAAAGCGCGGGACCACACTTTTCGGCAAAGGGATTGATGCGGTATTTGGAGAGGTTCCGCCGGAAGATTACACGGACAGCATCTGCTGTGATATCGAGAATGCTTCCGGGGAAATACTGGAAAATCCCATGTACATGACGCTGAACCTGTGCAGGGTGCTGGCCTGGCTGTGGGAAAGGCTTATCCTGTCCAAACGGGAAGGCGGTGAATGGGGGATTGAAACGCTGCCGGAAGAATTCCATGGCCTGGTCATTCATGCACTGCACTGCTATGAAGACGGGCAGGAAATGAAGATAGAGCCGGAAGCGGGCAAAAGGTTCGCGGCGTATATGAGAAAAGAAATTCTCGTAGAATCAGTCAGGCAGAAAACAGAATCTGGGGCGGATGACAGAAGTTTTTGAGTCTGGTGTCCCAGGCAGGGAAGGGCAATGAGATGAATAATATGAAAAATATGTGGGATTTTCCGGTGAGAGAAGGAGTCTCGTTCCAAAACGTAAATCGTGTTCATCCGCTTATGCAGGCAAGGGTTGAGAAACTCATTCAACATTTTCGCGGAGATGAAAACGTGAAGAGAATAGTGCTTTTTGGAAGTTCCCTGGAATTCCGATGCAGCAGCGGCAGTGACATAGACCTTTATATTGATAAGTTTGAGAAAGACAGGAAGCTGCAGGATTTGCCGGAATTGGATTGTGAAGTGGATATTGTGATGGATTTGTCTCCGGATTCTTCGCTGTATCGGGAGATAGACAGGACAGGCCTGATTCTGTTTGAGAGGTGAGAATATGTGTGACATAAGATTATTCCGAAGTGCAAAGATGGACTATGAAACAGCGAAGACATTATGGAAGACGCCCTGGGAGGATGAAATGATCCTGAATAATGCGGCTTACCATTTGCAGCAGGCTGTGGAGAAGGTTTTAAAGGGGGCGTTGGAATGTGTGGGAGTAACCGTGCCCAATACACATAAAATAACGAAACTGATTTCCATGGTGAAAAACAATGGCGCTAACCTTACGGTAACGGACTGGGTTGATGACCATTCCGAAATGCTGAGCGAATGGGAAGCAGAAACACGTTATAACATGGACTTTATGGTGGAGAAACGAAAACTAAACAGGGCAATGGATGAAATAGATAAGTTTTTCCGTGAAAATGGGATTCAGAAAGAGCTTCGCAGAGAACTGCAGGACGAGGACAGGAAAGAAAAGCTGTTAAGCTGCCTGCCGGAATCCCGAAGAGGATGTAATGATTTCGAACTAAACTGTTACTACATTATGTTTCGCAGGAAGGTGGATGAGGCATAAAGCCGTTACGGAAAGAAACTGCTCTGAACCGGCCATGGAGTAGACAGGAAAGGTACAAAAAATGACTAATCAGTTTTCGGATGGAGCCGCTGTCCACCCGGATTTTAAACTGGCTTCTGCGGGCCGGGTGGCTTCGAAAGGTGGAGGATTACGCCGCAATGACGGTGTATATTGTGATTCCGGACTATGCGGCGGCGTTCGTGGATGCTTTTGCCCATCTGGCCGGGGAGGATGAGGAGGAAAGCCAGGTCTATATCCAGAATGTCTACGGGATCCTGTTTGCCTTCAAAAACGATCCCAGATCCAATATTTCGCTGCTGAAGGCAGGATTTTGCGGAGGGGCTTGCGCCCGAGGAAGAGACGGCGGAGCTTTCCGGGGAGGAAATCCTGCGCCTGAACCGGATTCGAAACCGCTACAGCCGGAAGCAGATTGAAACATTTATCCTGGAGAGAATGAAGGACGGACGTCTGGAGGAGGGGGAGGATACCGTCACGTCCCCGGAGGATTTCAAGAAACTGATACTGGCTTATGACATCTCCGTCAGAAAAGACAGCCCGTACCGGGTCAGGGAATTTCCTGAACCGCCTGGCCGGTGCCGGAGAGAGACGGCAGCAGGAGATAAACCGCCTGGTGGAACTGCGGACCAGCTACCTGCGCGCCTGTCCGAACCGGAATTTCTCGCCCACCGCAGAGGACAACGGCGCATACCAGGAGCTGCTGCGCTACCTGAACCATGAACGCCTGGAGGAATTCCGGATTCGTGCGGCGGAGCAGGCCAGGACGGCGATGGAACATTTCAAGGACGATTTCATGTATAAAATACGCAACGCCATCAAAGAAGCCCTGCAGCGGAAGGATGAGCTGAAATAATCCTGTACAAATTATTTTAAGACATTTCTTTACTCAGCGTGCAGCCAGGTAGTATACCGGCATCCGCTGCTTCCCAAATGATAAAAGTCGCCCAGGGTGATGCCGCACGGAAGCGGTATATGAATCTGCCCATGCTCCGACACGGCGGGGGCAGCGCTGATTTCACTCCGCTTCAGAACCGGAAGCTCCAACAGGCTGCATCCCCCGGCCAGGCGTATATCGGTGCCGAAGAGTATGGGACCGCGGTAAATGCTGACACATCCGTCATATTCTTCCTTTCCTTCCAGGTAACGGGTGGTAAAATCAAGACATAATTCTACACGGATACTGCCCGTACAGGATAAATAATAATAGGAACCGGCTGAAGGAGTAGGCGGCAGGGTAGCTGCGGCTATGCAGGTGTTGTCGCCAATTGGAGTGTGCTGCAGGCAATCCGAAGCCATGTATGTGTTGTTACTGTTTGGGGTGCAAGACAATACCGGCGGCAGTACATCCGGAGTCTGGATACCGCAGCTGCTTTCTTGTTGCAGAAGGTGCTCCGATTCCTGCGAAACATCAGATGTCACTTCGGTGCTCACGCTGACCGTGGTGGCTGAAGACCATCCGGGTATCCGCAGCGCCAGTTTTCCGACGTAATTTTCCACCATAATCTCTATTTTGCTGCAGGCCGGGTATCCTCCGCCGATTTGAATGCGGACATTGTCCTCCGTCACGAATTCCCCATCCTCATAGGCATTGATACAAAGCGCAGACTTTGTCTTAGTCACAGCCCATTCGCTGAGCATTCCGATACCCCGGGGCGCATTTACGGAACAGCAGTTCAGTTCCGGGGAACCGGCGCGGCTCTGGAAAGAAATGTCATGAAAATTGGCATGGCGTTCCCCAACCATGGGAGTGTGGTAGGTGGACCAGCGCCCGGTGGGAGACCAGGCACCCATACAGGCATTATAGTGGGACAGTTCCAGAAAATCCAGGATTTTCATATTCCCGGTCAGCCTGTAAACCTCAACGGCCAGGGCATTGTAGGCAACTACGCAGCAGGTCTCAATATTTCCGCTCCTGAAGGCAGTGCCGATTGCCTGCTCATCCGTGGAGAAAGCGCCGGTATTATGTACGTCGGTTTCCTGAATGGAATCATAGACCTGCTTTACTGTCTGCAGATAATCTTCATTCCCAGTGGCCCGGTACAATTCCGCCAGGCCCATGATAATGTGAAGGCTTTCCCACCGCGGCTTCGGGCATTGGTAGAACGCGGCTCCGTTCAGGGCACAGCGGATATAATTTCCTGCCCTGTCATCCTCCAGGTCCCGCACTGCTTCCAACGCGAAATCAAGATAGCATTGCCTGCCTGTGATGCGGTAGAGCATGGCAAAGGAATGAAGGGGAGCCAGGTTTGATTCTGCCGATTTCAGTTCCAGGAGACTTTTGTTTCCCGTTTCCGGGCAGTAGAACTTCCGGAGGAACAGGCCGGCTGTTTTTTCCACACATTGCAGGTAACGGGCGTCTTTGGTCTCTTCGTACCACAACAGCATGCCGTACATAATATGATAATGGCTCCAGGCATCCCAGGTGCCCTCCACTTCATCGGGCTTCTGGGAAAACCCAAACAAAATCAAAACTGAACAGTAAGCAATAACCAAAGGTGTAAAGTCTTTATTGAATTAGGTTTTACACCCTTTTTAATTCCATCAGACCACCACAAAGAAGGGAAGGCACAAAGCCATGACAAAGAGGTAAAATTTTAGGCGTTACAGAATAAAAACTACAACACTTTATTTTGAGAAGTGTCTGAAAATACCAGCATTTATGTGGTTTTGGAGCGATATGAAAAGATATGGAAGCTTATGCGAATACCCTCAATCTTACAGAATCGTAAGGTTTCCGCATAAAAATGTAAGGAAAAACTATGGCAATCCGCGCTCATTTTCGGTATCCTTATCTTACAGGTACGGCGAGTCGCCAACCCCTGTATTTCCACTTTTCCGAAACAGGCAATACAGGCAATATCAGCTGTTTTCCGGCAATTCCTGTAAAAGACGGTAAAAATGGAAAAAACGGATATAGTAAAAACGAGGAGGAGCGAAATGGCATTACTGGAAGTAAAAAATCTCAAAAAAATATATACCACACGCCTTGGCGGCAACAAGGTTCAGGCGCTTGACAACGTAAATTTTACAGTAGAACAGGGCGAGTATGTGGCTATCATGGGAGAGTCCGGTTCCGGAAAGACTACACTTTTGAATATTATGGCATCTCTGGATAAGCCCACCGGGGGACAGGTAATCCTGGCGGGAAAGAATATGGCGGATATCAGACAGAAAGAACTGTGTGCATTCCGGCGGGACAATCTGGGATTTGTATTTCAGGATTTCAATTTGTTAGATACCCTGTCCTTAAAGGATAACATTTTCCTGCCCCTGGTGCTGGCCGGCTGCGATTATCAGAAGATGGAAGAACGCATCAAACCACTGGCGGTAAAGCTGGATATCGCGGAAATCCTGGAAAAATATCCCTACGAGGTGTCCGGCGGGCAGAAGCAAAGAGCGGCAGTGGCGAGAGCGCTGATTACACGGCCTCAGATTGTGCTGGCGGACGAACCTACCGGAGCGCTGGATTCCAAAGCCTCCGACAAGCTGCTGCACATATTTGCCCAGGTCAACAGGGACGGCCAGACGATTCTCATGGTTACCCACAGCATCCAGGCTGCCAGCCGTGCCGGGAGAGTGCTTTTTATCAAGGACGGAAGTGTGTTCAACCAGATTTACCGCGGCAGACTGAACGACGAAGAGATGTACAGGAAAATATCGGATACACTGACCATTCTGCACACGGAAAAGGGTGTTTCCTTGCAGGAAAACCGTGTGGATGAAAGCCGCACCACAGAGAAGGCAAGGTGAGGGAGGTAGAGAAAAATGAGGAAAACAATGTCACTTCTGCCCCGTATGGCGGCAAATAATATACGAAAAAACGGTTCCGTATATTTTCCCTACATTGGAATCAGCGTTTTTGCCATGTTTACCCACTTTGTGTTCGGCTTTATTTTAAAAAATGATATCATGTATACACTTCCCAAAGGGGCCTATGCGGTGATGCTGATACAGATTGGCTATGTCCTTTTAGGAATCATCATGATTCCCTTTCTGTATTACACCAACAGCTTCCTCATCAAGAGGCGGAAAAGGGAACTGGGCCTGTACAGTATATTGGGGCTGGAAAAGAAGCATATCGGCATTATGCTGTTCTGGGAGAGCCTGATGATATACTGTGTCGTGATGGTGGGAGCCATTGCAATAGGGCTTCTGTTTTCCAGGCTGATTTTCCTGCTGCTGCTGAACCTGGCGAAAATGCCTGTGAACGTGGGTTTTGTCATAAAGCCTGCGGCGGTTACCCAGACAATGATTTTCTATGCGTTTATCATGGGGCTGAACCTCTTTGTGAATCTGGTCCAGGTGGGAAAATCCAATCCCGTGGAGCTGATGGGGGATTCCAGGAGAGGGGAGAAGGAGCCGAAGCGGATCGGGCTCTGGAGCCTGGCAGGGCTGGCGGCAATGGTGATTGGCTACCGCCTGGCTGTAAAGGCCCAGCTGGAGAGCAGGGTTTTCACTGATTTTTTTCTGGCGGTGTTCCTCGTGGTGATCGGAACCTATTTTCTGTTTACCTCGGGCAGCATTGCGGCGCTTCGCTTTTTCAAGAAGAGAAAGGGATTTTACTATCGGCCGGAGAATTTTATCACGGTATCAGGCATGCTTTACCGGATGAAGAAAAGTGCGGCGAGCCTGGCCAATATCTGTATTTTTTCCACCATGGTCATCATCACTGTGGTATGCACGGTGTCGGTATATCTGGGGATGGAATCCATTGTGACTTCAGGCTTCAGCAGGGGCTTCGAGCTGAATTTCATCGGTGACGGAACAGTGGACAGAGAAGCCCTGAAACAGAAGACGCGGGAGATTGCGGCACAGAATAGGGTTATTCTGAAGGAAGAACTGGATTATGCCTATGTGGGATTCAGGGCTTACCAGGTGGATAATCTGTTTCAGGCGGAGGGCGAGCCCTATGATTACGCAGGCTGGACCAGGCTGTCTCTGATGACGCTGGAGGAATACAACCGGTTGGAGAATGCATCGGAAACGCTGCAGCCGGGGGAGGTTCTGATCTTTTCCAATGGCCCTGATTTTGCATATGAGACGGTGTCCTTTGAGGGAAGGGAAGAAGGTTTTTCCATGGAAGAAGGGGCTTCGATGGAAGAAGGTCGTGCCATGGAAGAGGGTCTTTCTGCGGAAGAGGGTCCTTTTATGGAATATACGGTAAAAAAGGAGCTCACCGAGAGCAGAATCAGGAAAAAACATACAAATGATACCATGGATACGGTTTATCTGATTGTTTTTGCAAATGCGGAGGAACTTCGCAGGGTGAGTGCCGCCTATCATGTGGACAGTGCCGCCCGGATGTCATATTATTACGGCTTCTGGCTGGACCTTGCGGAAGGGGACATTCCCATGGGAGAAAACATTTCCCAGGGAGA
>DKVC01000089.1:0-2049 GCA_002490995.1 Lachnospiraceae bacterium UBA7188 | reverse complement strand
GGAGAAAACATTTCCCAGGGAGAAGGCCTTTCCGAGAAAGAGGTAATTGACGGATTTTCATCTGATATTGAACAGTACGCCAGCACTCTTCCGGGTTTTGCCGAGTATCGGGACAGGAGGGAGAACATGGAGATACAGGAAAGCATGTATGGTGGGCTGCTGTTCATCGGCATCTTTTTCGGTTCCATATTCCTCATCTGCCTGCTGATTATCATGTATTATAAGCAGATTACGGAAGGATTTGAGGATCAGACGAACTTTGAGATCATGCAGAAGGTGGGGATGGGAGATGAAGAAATCCGCCGTACCATCAGAAAGCAGATCAGCATGGTATTTGGCTTGCCGCTGGTCGGCGCGCTGTGCCACACAGTAGTGGGAATGCGGATGGTGTATATGCTGTTGGGAGCCATAGGGTTCTTTGAGACGGGGCTGTTAATTGCCTGCAGCGTGGGAGGATGTCTGATTTTTGCTTTGGTGTACAGCATCTGCTACAAAAGAACTTCCATGGCATATTACAGAATTGTGCGGATGATGGGCTGAGACAATGCTGCAGCGTCTCCCGTTCGGATTTCGCTGCAGCATTCTTTTGGACAAAAAGAGGGAGTGGGTGTTGTTTTTTGAACCGGGATGCTATATAATAAATATAAATTTGCAAGGCCTTTATGGACGGAACGAGTTGTTGAAGCCGTAAACGAAAAATGGAAAGAGAGGGCTATCAACTAAATGGCGGCAGATGAAAAATTGTACATGGCAATTATGAGAGGGATGCAGGACAATAACATAAAATTCAGGGAACTGCAAAGACTACTCGATGCATTGGGCTTTGATCATCGGATAAAGGGAGACCATTTTATATATTACTATGGGAATTTACCCGAAAATATCAATATACAGCCCAATGGGAGCATGGCGAAGCCCTACCAGGTGAAGCAGGTTAGAAATTATTTATTAAAATATGGTATAGAGTTATAGGAGGTGCAGGGAATGTATAAGTACGAACGCATTATTTACTGGTCAGATGCCGACGATGCTTTTCTGGTCGAGGTTCCAGAACTTCCCGGGTGTATGGCAGATGGAAAAACAGTAGAAGAAGCTATTGCAAATTCAGAGGTCATTATAAAAGAATGGATTGAGGTTACAAAGGAAAGAGGGCTTGACGTGCCAGAGCCTAAGGGGCGCCTGATGTATGCATGAAAATTGACCGTCAGTGAAAGCTGGGATGCGGCTCGGATGGGAGATGAAGATGCAGCGTCTCCCGTTCGGATTTCGCTGCAGCATGATTCTGCACTATAGGAGCGGACAAAAGAGGACAAGCCGACAGTTTATCTTCTGCGTTCGTGCTAAAGTGGATGTTGTTTTTTGAACCGGAATGCTATATAATAAATATAAATTTGCAAGGCCTTTATGGACGGAGCGAGTTCATAGAGGCTTTTTCCTTATCCTGCAGGGTATGGTTTTGGGGTGAATGCTGCGGGAGTGGGAAGGAATGGAGGTATTCTATATGGGTTGTCTGGGAAATTTATTATGGTTTGTCTGCGGAGGTTTTATCAGCGGGCTTGGCTGGCTGATTGCCGGGCTGTTCTGGTGTATTACGATTGTGGGAATCCCCTGGGGGACACAGTGCTTTAAGTTTGCCAGTCTCTCTTTCTTTCCCTTCGGAAAAGAAGTGGAGTATGGCGGCGGAGTGGGTTCCCTGCTGCTGAATGTGCTCTGGCTTGCCCTGTCCGGGATTCCGATGGCCGTGGGCTCCGCCATTATGGGATGTATTTTATGTGTGACAATTATCGGTATTCCGTTCGGAATGCAGCATTTTAAGATAGCAAAGCTGGCACTGATGCCTTTCGGAGCCAGAATCTGTTAAGGATATTCGGACATCCGGAATTGGATTGGAGATATATGAAGAAGACAGTGGTAGTGGGAATGTCGGGAGGCGTGGACTCTTCCGTGGCTGCATGGCTTTTGAAAAAGCAGGGTTACAATGTAATCGGAGTCACCATGCAGATCTGGCAGGGGAGCGGAGAGGCTGACGGCATGCGGGATACAAACAGG
>DKVC01000141.1 GCA_002490995.1 Lachnospiraceae bacterium UBA7188 | reverse complement strand
TTATTTTCCGACAATTCCTAAAACGAATGGAAGGCCGGATTTCGCCGGCTGCTATGTGTAAAGTGGATGGAGGGTCGAATTTTCGGCGGGAAGAAAAAGATAGGAAAAATCTGGAAGATGTGTTATAATTTATCCATAATTTGCAGATAAAACAAGAATGGAGAATAATATGGAAGAAATCATGGAATCAATGGCCAATGAAAAAATGCAGTTTGCAGTACTGATTGATGCGGATAATATCAGTTCAAAATACGCGGTTACCATATTCGAGGAGCTGGAGAAATATGGTCTGACCAGCTATCGCCGTATCTACGGCAACTGGTCAAAGGGAAACGGCTGGTCCGAGGGGCTGCTCCTGGAGCATTCCATTATGCCGGTACAGCAGTTTTCCTACACCACAGGAAAAAATGCCACGGATATGGCGATGGTCATTGATGCTATGGACATTCTCTATAAAAATAAGGTACAGGGGTTCTGCCTGGTCACCAGCGACAGCGATTTTACCCGGCTTGCCATGCGGCTTAGGGAGGAGAATATGTTCGTGCTGGGCATGGGCGAATCCAAGACCCCCCTGGCGCTGACCAGGGCCTGTAATAAATTCATCCATCTGAACCTGGTGGCAGAGCAGAACATGGACGAAGAGATTGCCATGAGTGCAAGGAATTCCCAGGATGTAAGGAATACTCAGGACGAAAAGCATGGCAGGGCAGGGGAGTATGCCGGCAGCCAGGATGCCGTATCCGCCGAGGAACAGAACGTGACCTCCATTGCGGATGTGCGTCAGGTGATACTGACCCTCATCAATGAAAGCGGCGGAAGGCAGGTGGATCTTGCCCGGGTAGGCAATCGGCTGAATGATAAATTCACGGACTTTGACGTACGTAATTACGGATACTATAAGCTGAGTACCATGATAGATCAGGAGCTTCCTGACCTTCATGTGAAAAAAATCAGCAATCAGTATTATGTGGAGCGCCGTTCCAATCTCACCAAGGAGGAGCTGGAACGGGAAATCTGCCGTATGATCGAGAAAAACGGAGGTATGGTGGAGAATCTGGCCAGCCTGAACGACGAGCTGCATAAGAAATATAAGCAGCTGGATTTCAAGCAGTTCGGATATAACCGGATTTCCAGCTTCCTGCGCAGCTTAAGCTCCGTCACGGTCCATGAGAATGAAGTGTCCCTGAAGAAGTAACCTCTTTTTTATTTTTATGATTGGACTGGCCGGGGCATTGCTTTCGGGATTTCGTCTGAAAGGTTATTTCCCCTGTTAAATTTTTCAAGAGTGGGCTGTCAGACGTGATAGTGATATTTATTGTGGCAGAATATAGTGTGTTTTCGGTGTACGGATATTGGACTCAGAAGAAGAAGCAGCACCTTTTGGGGCTGAGCATATCCGGAACGGGGAAAACAGAAAAGGCAACGGACGGTAAGAAAATGGATTTGAATATATTTGACTATATGCGGAATAACGATATGGAAAAGGAGGCGCCCCTGGCAGCAAGAATGCGTCCCAGAACCCTGGAAGAGGTAGTGGGACAGGAGCACATCGTGGGCAGGGGCAAGCTGCTCTACCGCGCCATCAAGGCGGACAAGATCAGCTCCGTTATTTTCTACGGCCCTCCCGGCACAGGCAAGACTACCCTGGCGAAGGTGATCGCAAATTCCACCAGTGCCGAATTTACCCAGATCAATGCGACCGTGGCAGGGAAAAAGGATATGGAGGAGGTGGTGGCAAAAGCAAAGGAAATCCAGGGAATGTACGGAAAGCGCACGATTCTCTTCATCGACGAGATCCATCGCTTCAACAAGGCGCAGCAGGACTATCTGCTCCCTTTTGTGGAGGACGGCACGCTGGTTTTGATTGGCGCCACTACGGAGAATCCTTATTTTGAGGTCAACGGCGCTCTGTTGTCCCGTTCCATCATCTTTGAGCTGAAGCCCATTCCCCTGGAGGCTGTACGGGAACTCCTGAAAAAAGCCGTATACGACACGGACAGAGGAATGGGCACATATGATGCGGTGATAGACGAAGACGCTCTGGATTTTCTGGCGGATGTCTCCGGCGGAGATGCCAGACATGCCCTGAATGCCATTGAACTGGGCATTATGAGTACAGCGCGGAGTCAGGATGGAAAGATACATATTACTCTGGAGGTGGCCCAGGAATGCATCCAGAAGAAGGCAGTGCGTTACGATAAGAGCGGTGACAACCATTATGATACCATCTCAGCCTTTATCAAGAGCATGCGGGGTTCCGACCCGGATGCGGCGGTGTACTATCTGGCCCGGATGCTTTATGCCGGTGAAAATGTGGCTTTCATAGCCAGGCGAATTATGATATGTGCGGCGGAGGACGTGGGAAATGCTGACCCCCAGGCGCTGGTAGTGGCCACTAACGCATCTCTGGCGGTGGAGCGCCTCGGTATGCCGGAGGCGCAGATTATCCTGTCTCAGGCGGCTTCCTACGTGGCGTGCGCGCCCAAAAGCAATGCGGCCTGCGAGGCAGTGTTCGCGGCAATGGAAGAGGTAGGGCGCAGCGGAAACCTGCCTATTCCGGCGCATCTCCAGGACGCCCATTATAAGGGAGCGGCGAAGCTGGGAAGAGGGACCGGTTACAAATACGCCCACGACTATCCGAATCATTATGTAGAGCAGCAGTATCTTCCCTATGAGCTGAACGGGAAGGAATTCTATAAGCCTACCGGAAACGGCTACGAGGCTAAGATACGGGAACATATGCGCAGGCTCAGGACGGAGGCGAAGGAATCCCTGGAATCCTGAAGAAAGTACTCTGAAAACGGACGAAGGAGCCCGGGGAATTCCGGCAGGGGGCTGCTCTGAAAAGAGACGGAGGAACCCGAAGAAGCCTGACAGTGCTGCTCTGAAAGGAGGCCGGAAGTATCGGTCAAAAGAGCTGTCCCGTGAGATACTGGTAGATTTCCTGGTTTTTCTTCTGCCAGTTGTCACATATGCTCCGGGCTATTTCCTCCGTGGGCACCGCCATTCTGATATCCACCAGACTGACGCCTCTGTCCTTTGCCACAAGGTGGGCTTCATATTCGCCGATACCGGCCCGATAATAATAGTCGCCCAGTACGGAGACCTCATTTCGGAGAACATATTCGTTTTCCCGGAAATAGCTGTCGATATCCTTCTTGATACCGTGGTTGATGCGGTTCTGGAAAAAGTGCAGAGTCTCCCGTCCTTCCGGCGTAATGGACAGATGCGTGCGGTTTAAGATGGTGCGGGAAGTAATCATCCGTGCATCCAGCAGCTCATTGATGACCTGCTGGAGGGTCAGGTAATTGGTGTACTCCCGCTCCAGAATAAAATCACTGACCTGTGCGTTGGTCAGCGGGAAATTGACCCTGTCCAGCATATAAAGCACAATTAATTTATAAAGAGTCAGCGTGTCCTGAAGCATTTATAACCATCCCTTTCCGAAAATGAAATATTTGCAGCATTCAATATCATATAATAGATTTCGGCACTTCGCAAGAGATTCTGCAGGATAATTTTCAGGGGCTGTAAAGCTAAAAATCAGTACAAAAGAAAGACAATCTTGTCATAATTAAAAATAGGGCTTCCTATTTTTGGAAAAGTGTATTATAATATCGGTACGGCATGATATTCAATCATGCTTCAAAGGCAGCATGTCAATGACGATCTGGCTGTGCTCCCCGTTTAATATGTTGAGACTATGGAAATCAGGAGGAATTTATGAGAGAAAAGTATGAATCACTGGCACTTGTACAGCTGAAAGAGCTGGCGAAAGCGCGTGGGCTGAAAGGGACATCGTCCATGAAGAAGGCTGAGCTGGTGGAGGCCATGTTGGCAGAAGATGAAAGGGTGAAAAAACAGGAAGAAGAAAGCGCTGCGAAGAGTGTAAAGAGTGAGGAGGCACAGCAGTCCCGCGACAGTGCGCCCCCATCCAAACCTGTACGCAAACGGAACATTGTGACAAATACGAAATCAGCCGCGCCGCAGAGAACAGAACGTGCTGCAGGAGCGGTTAAGAGTGAAGGCAGCTATAAGGCTGAAGCTACGGCGCAGAGCGAGAGTGTCCAGAAGCCCGAGGAGAAACCGGAAGCACCAGCTGTGGCACCTGTTCCAGCAGCAGCCCAGACGGTACCTGCAGCCCAGCCGGCACCACAGACAGCTCAGCCGGCACCACAGACAGCTCAGGCGCCTCAGCAGGCAGCTCCTGCGGCTCCCAGGCCGAACCGTTCCAATGAGGTCTATGACGAGAAGACCTATCCCAGGGAACTGGACAGCGGCGAGGAGGCAAGCGGTATCCTGGAGGTGATGCCTGACGGATATGGATTTATCCGGTGTGAGAATTACCTGCCCGGAGAGAACGACGTATATGTGGCGCCCAGCCAGATCCGCCGTTTCGGGCTGAAGACAGGCGATATCCTGCGGGGGAACAAGCGTATCAAGACACAGCAGGAGAAGTTCAGCGCACTTCTGTTTATCAGGACTATCAATGGCTATACGATCGAAGAGGCTCTGAAGCGTATGGCTTTCGAAGATATGACTCCTATTTTCCCGAATGAACGCATCAGGCTGGAGACAGCAGGTTGCAGCGTGGCCATGAGGGTTATGGATCTGGTCAGCCCCGTTGGCAAGGGACAGCGTGGTATGATTGTATCTCCGCCCAAGGCCGGCAAGACGACTTTACTGAAGGAGGTTGCCAAATCAATTCTGCGGACGAATCCGCATATGCATATGCTGATACTGCTCATTGACGAGCGTCCCGAAGAGGTGACAGACATCAAGGAAGCAATCAGCGGCGACAATGTAGAGGTTATTTATTCTACTTTTGACGAACTGCCCGAGCATCATAAGAGGGTGTCGGAGATGACCATTGAGCGTGCAAAGCGCCTGGTGGAACATAAGAAAGACGTGGTGATCCTTCTGGACAGCATCACGCGTCTGGCCAGGGCTTACAACCTGGTGGTACCGCCCAGCGGACGTACGCTTTCCGGCGGTCTGGACCCGGCGGCGCTGCATATGCCGAAGCGTTTCTTCGGTGCGGCGAGGAACATGCGTGAGGGCGGCAGCCTGACAATTCTGGCAACGGCTCTGGTAGATACCGGCAGCAAAATGGACGATGTGGTATACGAGGAATTCAAAGGTACAGGCAACATGGAAATGATCCTTGACCGCAAGCTGTCTGAAAAGCGTATCTTCCCGGCAATCGATCTGGCGAAGTCCGGTACCAGAAGAGAGGATCTGCTGCTGAACAGCGAGGAGCTGGATGCCATCAACATCATGCGAAGAGCTTTGAACGGCCTGAAGCCGGACGAAGCCACCGACCGTATTCTGGATATGTTCTCACGGACAAGAAGCAACAATGAATTCGTACAAATGGTAAAAAGAAACAAATTTATTTAAAATAGGACTTGAAAACAGACTGTCCATGTGCTACAATAAGAACGCTGTTTGTGGTTCCATAAGCAGTACGGATGCGAACGACAAATAAGGCTTTAATGATTGAATATAGAGAGGTGAATGAGATGAAAGAAGGAATCCATCCCAAGTACTATCAGGCGACAGTGACCTGTAACTGTGGGAACACTTTTGTGACCGGGTCCACGAAGCCTGAGATCCATGTGGAAGTTTGTTCCAAGTGCCATTCGTTCTATACAGGCCAGCAGAAGACTGCAAGGGCTGATGGACGTATTGAGAAGTTCAACAGGAAATACGGCGTTAAATAAGATCGCGAAAAGGTTGAGGTGCTTGGTATCTCAACCTTTTCTTAATTGAGTCGCTGCGCGACGGCACTAAAGCCAAAGTCACTTCGGCGCACACTTATGAGAGAAAATTTCATTCGAAAGTGCTCTCATGAAATTTCCTCTCGTGCACCTTCGCGACTTTGCTGATTAAGTCGCTGCGCGACAGCACTAAAGCCAAAGTCACTTCGCGATGGTAAAGCTGAAGTTCTTTCGGCACATGCCGGAGGGGTGGGCGATAGAAAGATTTGGGAGACATATTATGGCAAAGAAGAAAAGCAAATGCTATTCCGGAATCGGCGGCCAGGCTGTCCTGGAAGGCGTTATGATGAAGAACAAAGATAAGTATGCCGTAGCCGTGAGGCGGCCTGACGGCGGGATATCTGTGGAGATGGATCATTTCCAGGGGATGCTCCACGGGAATAAGATAAAGGAGCTTCCTTTTATCAGGGGGGTGTTCAACTTTATAGATTCTCTGGTGCTGGGGATGAAATGTCTGAATGTTTCGGCCTCTTTTTATGAGGAAGAGGGAACTGAGGGTAAAGACAGCGGGGCAGGCGATAAGCTGATGACTGGGGTAGTCACCTGTGTTTCCGTGTTGCTGGCAGTGGGAATTTTTATTGTGCTGCCGTATTATCTTGCGTCCCTGCTGAACGGGTATCTGCGGAATCCGTCTCTGGTTGCGATTATTGAGGGGGTAGTCCGCATTGTAATATTTATCCTCTATGTGGGCGGTATCAGTATTATGAAGGATATCCGGCGCCTCTACCGGTATCATGGCGCGGAGCATAAATGTATTAACTGTATCGAGCGGGGGCGGCCTCTGACTGTGGATAATGCCATGCGCAGCTCCAGGCTGCATAAAAGATGCGGTACCAGTTTTCTGTTTTTTGTATTTTTTGTGAGTATAATTCTGTTTTTCTTTATCCGTGTGGAGAATCCTGTGTGGCGTGTGGGGCTTCGGATTCTGCTGATGCCTGTGGTAGCAGGGATTTCCTATGAGATTATCCGCATGGCAGGGCGTTCGGATTCTCTTTTCGTACGGATTCTTTCGGCGCCGGGAATGGCAATCCAGCGCATGACGACCAAGGAGCCGGACAGAGAGATGGTGGAAGTGGCGATTGCTTCCGTGGAGGCCGTGTTTGACTGGAAGGCTTATCTGACAGAGACTTTTGGCTATGTGTTTGAAGAAGATGCCGAGGATGCCGGGAGCGGAGCGTGAGAAGACGCTTTTGTTTTTTGGTCGGACCGGGTTTGCGCATGCCTGAATTCCCAGCTGCCGCATTGTCGTCAGTCTGAGTGTCTAAGATGCACTGCTGCGTTACGTGAAGTCGTTTTGCGTGACAGTGTACTATACTTAGGAATTGTCGGAAAAT
>DKVC01000068.1:2806-5115 GCA_002490995.1 Lachnospiraceae bacterium UBA7188 | reverse complement strand
GTATTTGCCCTGAGAAGAATCATACTTTAACAGATGCGCTAACATCTTTGGGCTTGTCAGGTCATTGATAGCAACTACCTCATATCCCTCTGCCCCGAACATCTGTCTGAATGCAAGACGGCCAATACGGCCAAAACCATTGATTGCTACTCTTACAGCCATTTTTAGATTCCTCCTGATATTTTTCTATTTTTCGGCAATCCCTGTCCACTTTTCGGACATGCCAGATTGTCAAACATTTATCAACAAGGATATTTTACCCAATTTCTTGTAATAATTCAAGATGTAAATGAAAAATAATTGCCAACTTTTCGGAAATTTTACAGTTTATTTAGAATTACCCCATCCTGCCTCCGTAACCCTATGGTAAAACACTGCAGCAGAAAGTATTTGTAAAATAAATGGCATCTGTTATAATGGAAGAAGAACTCACCAAACTGTCAGCTTTTTGACGGCACAGAACAGGAGCAGTATATGAAACCTGATAAAAATTTACAGACAATTACAGCAGACTGCCATCTGCACTCTTCTTTTTCCGGGGATTCCCATACACCCATGGAGGACATGGTCCTGAGCGGAATCGCCCGGGGGCTTAACACCATGTGCTTTACGGAGCATAATGATTTCGAATATCCCATATACCCTGATCTGCCGGAAGATACCTTTCTGCTGGACACGGATTCCTACCTGTATACTCTGGCTGTCTTAAAAGAGCAATATGCGGATAAAATAAAACTTCTCTTCGGCGTGGAACTGGGACTGCAGCCCAAAATTGCGAGTAAAAATGCGGTTTATGCCGCGTCATATGACTTCGACTTTATCATCGGCTCTACCCATATCTGCCATGGAAAAGACCCCTGGTATCCCGGATTCTTTGAAGGGCGGGACACGGAAAGCTCTCTGCGGGAATATTTTGAGGTGACTCTGGAAAACATACGCCGGTTTTCCGGTTTCGATGTGTACGGCCACCTGGACTATATAGTACGGTATGCACCGGAAAAGGATGACGGATATTCCTGCAAAACATACGCGGATATTCTGGACGAAATCCTGAAGCTGCTTCTGGCCGTAGGGAAAGGCCTCGAGCTGAACACCGGAGGCATCAAAAGCGGAATGCGGGACTTCCATCCCTGCATGGACATCCTGAAACGCTACCGGGAATTGGGCGGCGAGATTATCACTGTCGGCTCCGATTCTCACAATACCGGGGACACAGGGGCACATTTTAGCCGGGCGGCAGATGTCCTGAGAGAGTGCGGCTTTCGGTATTACTGTGTCTATGAGAAACGGAAACCTGAGTTTTTTAAATTATAAAGATATAAAGAAAAATTCAACTTATGGATGCTTTAACGAAAGGGAATGTCTCCGTTAATTTAGGGTGTTGTCAAAGAATATTTTTCAATTGCCACAAAACCTTGCCAATTCCCCCTTTTTGTGTATAATGGTATCAGAATAAGGTGCCACAGGGGCCGGACCCCGCTTTTGGGCACGGAAAATGAGGTTTTTAAATGATCAGTGTAAACAATGTAACCTTGCGAATCGGCAAAAAGGCATTATTCGAGGATGTGAACATCAAATTCACCGAGGGCAACTGCTACGGTGTCATCGGCGCCAACGGTGCGGGAAAATCCACCTTTTTACGGATTTTATCGGGGGATCTGGAAACCACCCGGGGCGACATCGTCATTACGCCGGGACAGCGTCTCTCCGTCCTGGAGCAGGATCATTTCAAATATGATGAATATCCTGTCATGGATACGGTCATCATGGGAAATGCGCGCCTGTATGAAATTATGAAGGAAAAAGACGCCATCTATGCCAAGGAAGACTTCTCTGATGAAGACGGCATCCGTGCCAGTGAGCTGGAGGCGGAATTCGCGGAAATGGACGGCTGGGAAGCGGAATCCAACGCCGCCATGCTTTTAAACGGCCTGGGAATAGACACGGACTTCCATTATTCCACCATGAGGGATCTGGACGGCAGTATCAAGGTGAAAGTGCTCCTGGCCAAGGCCCTGTTCGGCAACCCGGATATCCTTCTGCTGGACGAGCCCACCAACCACCTGGATCTGGACGCCATTGACTGGCTGGAGAACTTCCTGATTGATTTCGAAAATACGGTTATCGTGGTTTCTCATGACCGTTACTTCCTGAACAAGGTCTGCACCCACACTGCGGACATCGACTACGGCAAGATTCAGCTCTATGCGGGCAACTATGATTTCTGGTACGAATCCAGCCAGCTGCTGATCCGCCAGATGAAGGAAGCCAATAAGAAGAAAGAGGAAAAGATCAAGGAGCTGCAGGAA
>DKVC01000068.1:0-2557 GCA_002490995.1 Lachnospiraceae bacterium UBA7188 | reverse complement strand
GAAAAGATCAAGGAGCTGCAGGAATTCATCTCCCGCTTCTCCGCCAACGCCTCCAAATCCAAGCAGGCTACTTCCAGAAAGCGCGCCCTGGAAAAAATCGAGCTGGACACCATGAAGCCTTCCAGCAGGAAATATCCTTATATCGACTTCCGCCCCGACCGGGAAATCGGAAACGAAGTGCTCACGGTAGAGCATATCTCCAAGACCGTGAACGGGGAAAAGGTGCTTGACGATGTCTCCTTCATCATGGGGCATGACGACAAAATCGCCTTCGTGGGCGGACAGGAACTGGCTAAGACCACACTGTTCCAGATCCTCATGGGCGAGCTGGAGCCGGACGAGGGCAGCTACAAATGGGGCGTCACCACATCCCAGGCTTATTTCCCCAAGGATAATACGGCGGAATTCGACAATGACCTGACCATTGCGGAATGGCTCACCGGCTATTCACCCGTGAAGGACGTAACCTATGTGCGCGGCTTCCTGGGCCGCATGCTGTTCGCCGGGGAAGACGGTGTCAAGAAAGTAAAAGTGCTCTCCGGAGGCGAGAAGGTCCGCTGCCTTCTGTCCAAGATGATGATCAGCGGCGCCAACTGCCTTGTATTTGACGAGCCTACCAACCATCTGGACATGGAAGCCATCACTTCCCTGAACAACGGGCTGATTAAATTCCCCGGTGTGGCATTGTTTTCCTGTCATGACCACCAGTTTGTCCAGACCACGGCCAACCGCATCATAGAGATTCTTCCGGACGGGAAGATCGTTGACAAGATCACTACTTATGACGAATATCTGGCAAACGACGAAATGGCGAGAAAGCGTACCGTCTTTACCGCCCAGAAGGAAGACGAGGATTAGGAGGCAATCCATGCAGGCAATTGATTTACATGTACATTCCAACCGCTCTGACGGCACTTTTTCGCCCTCACAGCTGGTGGATTATGCCATGGAAAAAGGGCTGAAAGCTTTCGCCCTCACGGATCACGACACAGTAGACGGGCTGGATGAAGCCATACATTATGCCGAAAAATTAAACGCACATTCCCGAAACACTGCGGGCCATGCATGTACCTCCGCTGCCTCCGTTCACGGATCTGCCGATATTATCCCCGAAGTCATACCCGGCATCGAGTTTTCCACGGAATACCAGAAACAGGATGTCCATATCCTGGGCCTGTTTATCGACTATCACGAGGAATCCTTCCAGAGGCAGCTGAAAGAATTTGTGGACTCCAGAACAGGCCGGAATCGGAAAATGTGCCGCCTGCTGACAGAAGCCGGGATTCCGGTCACGTATGATGAGCTGCTGGATGAATTCCCCGATGCCGTCATTACAAGGGCACATTATGCCAAATATATGCTGAACCACGGTTATACCACCAGCATGGCGGAAGCCTTCGAGCGCTATATCGGCGACTACTGCCCCTGTTATGTCCCCCGGGAAAAGGTTACTCCTGTACAGGCTGTGGAGCTGGTTCTGAAAGCCGGAGGGGTTCCCATCCTGGCCCACCCTGTCCTCTACCATATGAGTGACAGCCGGCTGGATACCCTTGTCAGGGAGCTCACGGAAGCCGGACTCACAGGCCTGGAAGCCATCTACAGCACTTATAACGCCTCCGAAGAGCGCCAGATGCGTCGTCTGGCGGACAAATACGGGCTGTTAATCAGCGGCGGCAGCGATTTTCACGGCGGAAACAAACCCGGGCTGGATATGGGAAACGGATATGGGAAACTGTTCGTTCCCTGCTCCTTACTGGACGATATCAGAAACGCCGCAAAGAAACTGCGTGAATAAGGAAGTGTCTACAAATAACTGCTACAAGTTAATGCCGATTTTTATAGTATTTCCTGGTTTTTGCCTAAAGAAATTGTAGCAGTTATTTTCCGACAATTCCTAAGGCAATAAAAAACTGCCACAGGAAGGAATCTGTGTACCGGGTTACGCATTCTCCCTGCCGAAAACGCTCCCTTACACTGCTCTTCCTTCCTGCAGCAGTCTCTTCTTCTGAACAGAAAAGCTGTGCTCCTTCAGCCTTCCACAATCAGATATCTGCCGTCGCCGATGTCAAACACTTCATCGGCGTCCAAAATCTCCTCATCCATGGCTCCCTGTGTGTCGATACCCTCTTCTTCGAAGTACTCGATTACCTCTTCCACAGAATCGACCACCACTGCCATGCTCTCCTCGAGAAAGTTCTCAGCCTCCTCAAGTGTCTCAGCTACCTTCTCAGGAAAAAGCTGAAGCTGGTTGTCCAGAAAGCACTCCAATACATCATCATCAAACTGATGCATCTCTCCACCCTCCTTTCCTCTTTCAGTATTCTTTATGCCCACATAATAATACGATTGCGCGTTCATGTCAATATATAATATATACGAACTTCTCTTTTTATTTTCTGTCAATATATACTACATGCCGTTAAAATTTGCAGTAACCAACAACGAAAGACCGCCAGCCAAGTGCTTTCCCGAGGATGCCACTGTAAATCCCGGCGGTCTGCGGTATACATAGAGGAACGGACGTTTCGGAATTGTCGGAAAATAACCGCTGCAACTT
>DKVC01000303.1 GCA_002490995.1 Lachnospiraceae bacterium UBA7188 | reverse complement strand
AACACAGTTATTGACTAACACGAAACTATTACTTTTTTCATCTTAAAATCTCCTTTCAAAGTTTGTCTCCACTCCTACATATGTTTTTCCCAGAATGCTATTGCATCCTCTATCCAGCCTTCCGCCACAGTTCCTGTCCCAAGGCCAAATCCATGAGAAAGTCCCGGATATTTGTGGAATTCCGTATCAATCCCCAATGCACTCATACCCTCCAGGCGGCTTTCCATCGTCCTCCAGCTGGCAATGCCATCGTTTTCTCCCACACATACATAGGTGGGCGGGTCGCTCTCTGTATATTCAGAATGACCGGTATACTGCATGACCACTGTACCCGGTCCAGGCAGTTCATCCCCGCCGAAAGCTGACGATCCATAGCTTCCGAGATACGCCGCCATCCTTGCACCGGCACTCCCGCCCCACAGGGAATAACAGTCTGTATCCACCTCCAGTTCTTCTGCATGTTCAAATACAAAACTGATAGCCCTTGCAAGATCCTCACAGGCCGTCTGTGCCCCGGGCCGGTAGATCAGAGCAAATGCATTATAACCCTGTTTGGATAATTCCAGGGCATGGGGAAAGCTGTCATGCATGGCTCCCACATAGGCAAAACCGCCGCCCGCATTGCATATGGCAAACTTCTCACCCGGATTTCCCTTAAAGAAGAATAGCCCTGTATCTTCTTTCGCCGGATCAGCTGCCTTTTCCTCCTCGGAATAAATATCATAAAAAATGGTATCCCCAAGTCCGGCATGTTCCTTCATGTAATTCGTGATCTCCACTGTCTTATCCGGGTCGATATTGCTGTACCATGTAAGCTGCAGGCTCCCAAGTGTGTCCCCACTGTAATACCCGGTATCCACAGGAAAAATAAGCCTTCCATAATGCCGTACATCCGCGCAAAACGGCTCATTGTATACTCCGCTTTCTCCAGCATCCATTTTTCCGGCGCTGCTCCCTGAAACAGAAATACAAATTTTCTTCCGGACAACGCGCCCTGGCTGACAGGGCCATAGAAACGGTCAAGCAGATTTCTGACAGAGCCGCTCATATTGTGCCAGTAAACCGGCGAACCGATAACGATCACCTCTGCCCTTTCCATCGCATCTACAATCTCTGCAAACTGGTCATCCTCAAACTTCTGTCCATAGCTGTACAGCCTGTAATCAACTAAATGTAATGACTTATACTCTTTCCCTGCAAGCAGCTTTTCAGCCAGCCTTGCCGTATTCCCTTCTTTGTTGGGACTTCCGTTAATAAATAAGATGCTCATGTTTTTACTATACTCCTTTCTTACATGCCGCTTTAGTGGTATCAACCAATTCCCTTTCTGACTTCCATAATAAGCGAATCGAGACCCCTTTGGAAGTCTCGATTCGTTATGCAGTATATACCTTTGGGTTCTATCTGAATGGTACTTTCATATCCCCATTACTGACGCTAGTTTAAATTTCCATAACCTGTATTTATGGTCAGAAACATTCCTCCAGGATTTCCAGGATTTCTTCCCTGGACAGCTTTTTACAGCACCCTGCTGTGAGGTTGCAGCTGTCAGCAACTTTTTGCAGCACACTCTTGTCGGTAATCCCCATTTCTGTAAAGGTAACCGGCATCCCTATCTCTTTCACAAAATCCGCAAGCGCCTGGACACCTGCCTCTGCCAGTTCCTCCTTCGTCTTCCCTTCTTCGAGGATACCCCACGCATTTCTGGCAAAGCGTGCAAACTGGTCTGCGCCGTCCTGATACATATGCCGGTAAAGCACCGGATGGATTACTGCCAGCCCCTGCCCGTGGTTACAGTCTGTATAAGCGCCCAGCTGATGTTCAATCTGGTGTGCCTGAAAATCTGTTACCTTGCCAATCTTCAGAATTCCGTTCTCACCCATGGCAGAAGCCCACATCAGCTCGCTCCTGGCATTCATATCCCCCATATCTTTCAGCAATGCACGGATGTTGTGAATCACATTCCGCATCACAGCTTCCCCTATCTCATCTGACAGGGTGGTCTCACGGGGACTGCCGAAATAAGTTTCCATACAGTGGCTTAAAGTATCAAAAGCTCCTGAAATCACCTGTTTTTCCGGCAGTGTCATGGTATATGCAGGATCTAATACCGCAAAAGCCGCATAAGCACCCAATACGCCGGCCTTCTGCTTTGTTTCCTCATTAGTAATGACAGCCCCACTGTTCATCTCAGCGCCCGTGCCGGAGGCTGTAACCACTGCTCCCATGGGCACAAATTCTGTGGGATACTTGTGCTCCATAAACTCCATATTCCATATATCCTCCTCTGTGACCGCCTGCGCTGCAATGATCTTACTGCAGTCAATAACGGAACCGCCGCCTACGGCAAGGATAAAATCAACCTTTCTTTCCCTTACAAGGGCAGCTCCTTCCTGCACTTTCGCATAAGTCGGATTGGGCATGATCCCCGAGAATTCAACAATCTCCTTTTCTGCCTCTCTTAATAACCCGCAGATTTCATCAAATATGCCATTCTTTTTTATGGAGCCTCCTCCATAAGCGATCATCACCGTTTTCCCAAATTTTACCAGTTCCGCCGTCAAAGCCTTTTTTGCTGCTCCCTGTCCAAAATATACTTTTGTTGGGTAAGAATAAACAAAATCATTCATTGCAGTGTATCCTCCTCGCCATATACTTCCTCAATCATCGGAAACGTACTCCATGCTTTCGGCCATCCACAGTAGAACGCCAGCTGCGTTACCATTTCCACTGCTTCCTCTTTTGTGATCCCATGCTCTTTTCCAAGAACCAGATGGGATTTCAGCTGCGGGTACAGTCCTGCCGAGAACAGTGCCGCAATCGTGATCATGCTGCGGTCACGCGCTGAAAGCTGTTCCTCCCTTGACCATACCTCCCCAAATAATACATCGTCATTCAGTTCTGCAAATTTGGGTGCCAGGCCGCCCAGCCTGTCCCTGCCTGCCGTCTGTTTCTTTGCCATACTGTTTCTCTTCCTTTCTGATAATTTGATTGCCATTTATTGTGGACTTTTTATTGTCTTCAGTGCCTTTTACCGCTGTCCTTCCGGCAGTGCCGCTTCTGTGTTGATTCCCAGATTCCGCGCCCAATCCACGACTGTATCCTCACTTTCCGCCACCTCTCCACGGGACAGAACCAGTTCATTTCCCATCACCAAGGCATCCGGCTGTATCCGCGAAATTGTCTCCACCGTTTTGGAAGCCCGGCTACCTCCATGGGTAATAAAGGGGATGATTGTTTTATCCCTAAAATCGTATTCTTCCAAAAAAGAATATACTGCCATAGGCAAGTCTGCCCACCAGTTCGGGTACCCCACGAACACATATTCATACTGCTCAAAATTCTCCACATGGGCGGCAAGCTCCGGGCGGAAATTATCCCCCTTCTCCTCCGCTGCCTGATCCACCAGAGGATCATGATCCAGAGGGTAGGGTTCTGTGGTTTCAATACGGAACAGGTCTCCGCCGATGGTCTGCTGGATCAGCCCCGCCACATACTCGGTGTTTCCCAATTTCTCACCGTCCTTAACTACAACGCTTGCACCAGCTACGGCATCCACTCCGGTAATATCCACATCCTCCGGTACGGAGAAATAGACGATCAGTATATTAGAGCCTGCTGTGTTGGTTCCCGCGCCTGCCAGATCTTCTGACATTTCCGTACTTCCTTCTCCCAATTCCTCTTCCGGGGATGCCGCTGGAACATTCTCTGCGGACGGTTCATAACTTACCCCGGATGTGTTGTCCGCATTGCTTTGATTGCCGTCACGATCGGCCCCACAGGCAGTAAGGCAAAATACCAATATCGCGCTTATCAATAATACTGCTTTCTTTTTCAATCTCATGCTTCCTCCACTCTTTATTCTTCACCAAGCTCCATATCAGAAAGCTCGTCAAGTTCTATTGTTATGGTATCCCCGTATTCTTCAAAAACAGAAACATCCGATGTAATCTTCCCAATCGGCACTACAGGAACTACGGTCTGGTCGCGGCTTGCCTTATAGATTAAAGCGATTGAGGGTCCTTCATACCAATATGCCAGCGATCCAAGTTCATATTCATATCCTGCCTTTGCGTATCTCGGAATATGCTCAGGCAGATCGAACGCCCTTGCAAAGTCCGGTGCAGGATGCCACAGTTCTACCGTCAACGGAAGCATATCCGCGAAATCCCTTGATGTCTGGGTATCATACAGAACCCCGTATAATACCGTATCTCCCGCTGTAATCCGGATATGGTACAGTTCCTCTAATGAATCCATATCTACCTCCTCCAGCTCGTCCTTAGACTCATCTTCCCACTCATGCTCACTGCCGCATCCTGCAGACACGCATATGAGCATTACACACAGCAATGCCGATGCTATTCGTTTCATTTCCGGCACCTCCGTTTTATTCCTTATGTATCAGATCAGCTTTTGCTGAAAATAAAACTTTGCCTTCTCCCCTTGCTTCCGTATTTTTATAGTTGAAGTATAAACAAAACGAGACTCCAACAGAAGTCTCGTTTTGTTTATCAGTTTATACCTACAGGTTATAACTTTTGAAAATCTATTTTGCCGATTACATACTGCTTATTTACTGCATTGCAGCCTGTACTGCCACAAGAAAGCGTTTTACTGTCTCAGACGGATGTGGTGAATGAAGTAGTCCATAAGGAATACTATGTTCCCATTCCACCGGGATCACTTTCAGGAGCGGATGCACACTTGCCCATCCCGGAATTGCCAGCAGCACATCATTACTGTTTTCGCAGCGGTTAAAAATACTCATGTTGTAAAATTCAAAATCTACAATATGTATCTGATCATGGTTCTGCTGAAGGTCAGCACGCAGCTGATCAACATAATGGCTCCATTCCCGCCTCATCATCAGCAGGTTTTCCCCATAAAGATCCTCTATCAGAAGCTTGTCTTTTGCAGCAAGGCGGTGATGAATGGAGACCGCACAGCACAATGGCTCCCGGGAAATCTGCAATCCTGCGCAGTTCCGAAAACTTAACATAGTTTCGTCAAAGATCCCGCCTACCACATCAATATTTTTCCCCAAATTTGCCAGGATCTCCCTGGCATTTTCCGGTGTGTTTTCAAACGGGATGATCTGAAACTTTATATCAGGACAGTGCTCCTGTATCTTCGGCCATATCTGCATCAGCAGCTGTGCCGGTGTCATTGGGGAAGACCCAATGCGTATAATGTTCGTATCTTCCTGCATGGCATTTTTAGCCCGTGTCACGGAATCCCTGCAATACTGGATAATGTATTTTGTGTCCTGGTATAAGGATTGTCCTGCTTTTGTCAGGACCAGCCCCCTGTGTGTCCTTTCAAACAATTTTACATCTAAGGAGTTTTCCAACAGATTGATTTGCTTGATGACCGCAGTAGGCGTGATAAAAGATTCTTCTGCAGCTTTGTTAAAACTGCCTGCATCCGCTACCCGCAGAAAAGTTTCAAGCTGGGGATTATACATCTGTTCTGCCTCCTTCCTTTTTTGCCTGCCGCCCGTCTTTTCCTTAAGTCCGGCTTACCGTCATCTTTAGGAACATCCATGAGCGCCAACGTGCTTATATGAAATATATATTTATTGTATACAGCCATACAATGTGTGTCAAGATTCCAAGGCTATCCCACCAGCAGGCAAGAACATCCAAAATTACACAAATAAATTGACCAGCAGGCCGGTGACAAATGCGAACACCATAATATAAGCCAGATAAAGAATAAAATTCTTTGCGCCCAATACAATCTTCAGTGCGCCAAGATTCGTGATCTTTGTTGCCGGGCCGGTTACCATGAAAGCCGCCGCACTGCCCATACTCATTCCGTCACTCAGCCACGCCTGTAAAAGCGGGATGGTCCCGCCTCCGCAGGCATAGAGCGGAACCCCGATAGTAGCTGCCATCAGCACCCCGAATGCCTCGTTTCCGCCGAATATGGCTGTCATGGTATCAGCCGGCACATACCTCTGAAAAAGCGCTGAGAGCACTACACCAAACAGGAAATACAATCCCGTTGCTTTGATGTTCCTGCCAAGATTTTTGATAAAACGTAGAAAAATATTGGGATCGGTATCCCGGCTTTTCGGTTCCTCAAACGCACCAAACCTGAAAAAAGACCCATCTTTGCCACAGCAAAGATTTTTGCCACTACAGAACCGCACCAGCAGTCCCGCTGTGATTCCACACAGGAAACAGGAGACTATCCTCACCACCAAAGCCGTTGTCCCCAGCGCCGCGCTGTAAATGATCAGCTGCGGGTTCAGCAAAACAGAACTCATCATAAAAGCAGCAAGCCAGTCATCCGATATGCCATAGCGCGAAAAACTGGCAGCAAGGGGGATGGTCCCATACATGCACAGCGGTGATGCGATCCCCAGCATGCTGGCGGGCACTACACCGAATGCCCCCAGCTTTCTGCCGCTTAAGGAACGCACCGCATCATGGATCTTCTCCTTCGCAAACACGGATACGGCAGACCCCAGCACCATGCCCAGAACCCAATAGGGGAAAATCTGCCGCAGCTGGACATCAAAGTAATACCAAATATAAACAAACTCTCTGCGCAATATGTCAATCATCAATGTTCACCAACTCATAAGTGCGGCTTCCCAGACCAATCTCCTCAGCATGCTCCAAAGTGTGCAGACCGTTCCGGCCATTTACACGGTTCTGCAAAGATTCACTGCCTTCCGCCGCAAATGCCAGATCGATGCTGGCCTGGTCGATGGCAACCGGGTCGAAAGATGCCAAAATACCAATATCATGGATATCCGGTTCGGCAGGATTCCCGTCACAATCACAGTCAATGGATATATTATTCAGCACGCTGATATAAACAATGCGCTCCCCATTTCCCAGGTAGTCAGAAACGGATTTCCCTGCTTCTGCCATAGACTCTGTAAAGGCAGTCTGGTCCCCGCCCCAGGGGCTGGTACTGCTCGCTCCTCCGGTATGGATCAGGCATTTGCCCTCCTGACTCCCCAGCCCGATGGAAATATTCTTAATGGCTCCCCCGAAACCTGCCATGGCATGCCCCTTAAAATGGGAAAGCACCAGATAAGAATCATAATCGCCAAAAGCTGCTCCCACCAGATTTTCAGTAAGCTGGCTGCCTCCCTCCACGGGAAGGCTCATGGAGCCATCCTCATCAAGGATCTGGAAATCTGCAATGGCAGTAAAACCATGATCCTCCGCCACCTGATAGTGCATCGCCGTTTCTGCACGGGAACCACCATATGCGGTATTGCATTCCACAATGGTTCCGTCAACCAATTCTACCAGATCCTTTATCAGTTCCGGTCTCAGATAATTGCTGGCAGGCGGCTCACCGGTGGAAAGTTTTACTGCAACCTTTCCGGTAGGTTCCCAGCCAAGGGCTTCATAAATGGCAACCATACCCTCCGGAGAAATGTCACTGGTAAAGTAAACGATGGAAGCCTCCCCGTCAGCAGCCGGTTCCGTGCCGGCATTTGGTTCCCCGCTGGCATTCGCTTCACCGGAAACTGCTTCACCAGATGCCGGGGGCACTGTTTCACTCTGCTGTACGCTGCTGTTCTGCCCTGATGTTTCCGGTGCGCTCCCTGAATTTCCACAGCCGGCCAAAAGCACCAGCATGGAAATCACAACACCAAATGTAATAATACGTTTCATAAATTTTGACCTCCTTTTGTCAAATGTTTTGTTAAATTCCATGTTCTCCAAACAGCCAGCCCATAATGCTGTCTTCATACGCAAAGGCTCCGCCTCCGCCGTGCTGGTCGGCAATGCCCCGCTCAGAAAACCATGTCTGGTCTTTCACATCCAAAACCAACAGCCTGCTGATCTCATCTTCAGAAAGCCCCTGTCCTTCATACAGCCCATAGAGCGTTTCATAGGCATCCTTTAAAGGTGCCGAACCATAATAGCTGTCCTCTTCACCGATTGCCATATATACTGGGGTTTTTGCATCTGCCAGGACACCCAGATCACCATCCCATTTTGAACTGACCATTAAATATGCCGTGTACAGTTCCGGGCGCATTCCCATTACTATGGAACCCGTTTCACCACCGCCGGAAAATCCCTCAAGATAAACATAGGACGGGTCAATATTATAATTCTCCAGAAAATACTCGGTAAGCAGGATCGTCATCTCGGCGGAAGTCTTGCCCCAGTCATCCAGCTGCGGCGACAGGATGATCATCTCATCATTATACTTTACCGCCTCCGGGCCGAAATCCTCCACCATATTTGCCCCCACTCCCTGGAAATACAGCCCTTCCCAGCCGGGCAGGGTGATAAACAGGGCATAGGGTCTGGTGCCGTCATAGGTTTCAGGGATATAGCTGCTGAAATGGATGTCGCCTATTTCACTGTGCAGAGCATTGTCATTGACAAAGCCCTTTACTGTCTGTGTCCCCCATGTCATAGCCGCACTACTTTCCGAAGATTCTGCCAATGTATTCTGGCTTTCAGATTCCGCAAACTGTATCCCCTGAATTGTTTCGTCCCGCATCACTATATTTTCATCCCCTGCATGAATATCCTCTGCTTTGCCGCTTGCGGCACAGCTGCATAAAAAAGCACATTGCAGCAAGAGAATCAGGATGGCTCCCGCCACCCTTTTTCTGTAAGCCATTCCTGCCATTTAATTCAAACCTTTACTTTCAAGCCATGCAGCAATATGGTCTGCAATCACATCATTATTCATCTCCTGGAACATGAAGTGGCTGTTCCCGGTGATTCCCTCATCAGGCAGATAAACTACCGTGCAGTCACCACCGTCCGCATTATAGCTTTCCGCAAACTGGACAGCCCCATTATGGACTGCCTGCCAGAACCCTGTGGACATAATATCTTCCGGGCCATTGTCGATGTAATCCCCAAAGTAGATCGTAATGGGAATACCTGCTTCCAGCAGCCTCTGATACTGTTCCGAACCTGGCTGGGGCGTTCCTCCCGGCTCAATGGCAACGATTGCGGAAATGTTTTCCACCGGCACATCCCAGCCTACAGCGCCTCCCTGGGAATGCGTCACGAAAATTGCCTTATTGCCGGTCATTTCATAGACATCTTCCATCACAGCGCCAAGGGCAGCCGCATCCAGTGTCTGGTCAAAATTTCCGGTATTCGGGGTCATCTGGCGGAAGAACTGATCCTGTGCCTCATCCCCCTCCGGGAATTGAGATCCTTCATACCGTTCCGGAGCCACACGGCCAATCCTGAAATGGGTGTACCATGCCTGGTCACCCGGCTTATAGTCCTTGGAATCCTCTGCCCATGTATCAAGAAATCCATCCATTGTCATCGAAGCCGTTGCACCTGCCTCACCGCGTCTGGGCTGATCTACCAGAAATGCCGCATAACCTTTTTTCAGGAACAGATCCGACCATCCTTCACGTCCATCCGGCGTTGTCATCCATCCCATGCGGGACTGGCCATAGCCGTGCAGGTAAACAATGGGATTTCCATTGTCATTGACAGGAATCTGATAAAATACATTAGCATGATCCACATGGGCTGTATTGCCCGCACGGGTTATATCCATCCAGTTGGTTGTCGGGTCATATTCCCCCTCTACCGGTTCCGTAACCGTACCCCCTGAAGAAAACATGCCCTGTCTGGCAATCATCAACACATCTGACGATATTGCATCAGAAGCTGCTGCTCCTTCTCCCTCCGCAGTCGCCATATTTCCTTCCTGCCCCGTGTCTGCCAATGTATCCTGTAATGTATCCCCCGCTGCATCCCCTTGTGTTGCTCCCGGCTGGCTGCTACAGCCTGCCAGCATAGAGACTGTCAAAACCCCTGCCAGTAAGATAGCTATTATATGTCCTCTTTTCATCTGATATCCTCCCGATCTCTTATTGATTCCTACCTATGTGTTCAAAATCTGACTGTCCTCGGCTCACCGCCAAAGGAACTGAAAGTTGCCACTGCATCCTCAAGATAAAGAACCTCTGTATTATCATCATCCGCCGAATAATTCTCTTTCAGGGAAGGATATGCATCCAGCATATGCTCCTTTGCTTTCACATTCTCATCACGGATCAGCCTGCATGCAATGCGGACCCACACACCATCGCAGAAGGCACATATTTCCACTTTGGGGTTTGCCTGAATCTGTCTGGAAACATCCTTGACCTTTCCTGTCTGAATATACATTTTTCCTTCAAAGATATCAACGGTGCCAAAGGGACGCACACGGGGCTGATCTCCTTCTGCCGTTGCAAGATAATAGGTCCCACATTTCTTCAAAAACTCATAAACTTCGTGCATTTCCATACCTCCAATTTTAATTATTTTCATATATATCCGTCAGCCACCTGTCAAACTCCGGAACCCAATCAGAATCTGCGTTCCCTGCGCCAAAGCCATGGGGCTGGCCGTCATAACAGTGTTCTTCTACTGAAACGCCGGCCTCACGTACTGCATCAGCATTTGCCATGAACTGCCTGTAAAAAGGATCTTCTGTTCCATAGGCATAGAATGTTGGCGGCAGGCTGGAACTGCGGAATTTTTCAACATCTGTGGAGCCTACGGACAGTCTGCCATAAAAGGAATAGATATGCCCTATTGCCGCCGCATCTGCAGATATACCGTCAAGGGAATCGGGAACATAGTTCTCATCAAGCAGGGTCGGGCTGGTCGTACCTTTCCAGTTGAGCACCTGCTCCCCGCAGAGGATTCCGCCCGCCGAATATCCGACAACAGCAATGTCCTTCTCATCTATGCCGTATTCTTCGGCATAATAGCGGACATAACGGACAGCTCTGGCAAGATCAAGTGCCCCTTCTTCCTGTGTATAGGGCCGGAGCCTGTACTGCACCACAAAACATTGATATCCCAACTCCGTCAACTTTTCCGCTGTAGGGTAGGTATCCCCCTGATTGCCACGGAACATAAAAGCACCACCCGCACAAAGCATGACTGCCCCCTTTACCGGAACCTCCGGATTTGCAGGGTAATATTCCATGCTTGGCCTGAAATCAGGCGGATCAAAGTAGTCCGCAGATTCAGAATAAGTTCTGGGAGCCGGCATTTTCCCTTCCTCCCAAAGATAAATAACCTGTTCTGTTCCGGGTGTGGGAGCTTCCAGATGAAACCCGGCAATGTCTGTCTCACTGTCTGACCGTACCTCCGTTTCCTCATGCCCGACACCGGATGAAGGATTTTCCATTCCGGTCGGAACTTGCCCTTGCAGATCCTGACTGCCGCTTTCCCTCTGACTCCCCGAACAGGCAGTAAGTCCGCATACAAACAGTAAACTTAAGCAGATTGAAACGAATCTTTTCACTGAAAATTCTCCTTTCCCAAATATCCTGCTGCTAATTTCTCAATCGTCTGTGGTCTGGTCATTCGCCCTTACCAGTTCACAGAGTGTTACATGCTCATTGCGGTATCTGGCGGCAGGATTCTTTTCCGGCCTGGAAAGGTTGAACTGTACCGCCATCTTGGGGCAGGCATGGACACAGGCATAGCATGCCTGGCACTTTTCAGGATTATGGATGGCATACTGGTTTTCCAAGCGGATACAACCGGCCGGGCATACCCTGGTGCAGATCCCACAGCCAACACATTCTTCAGTCACCTTAAAATCTGCCCATATCGTCTCCGGCGCATTTTTCACCATCTTTAAATACATTTTATGGGCTGTTTTTTCTGCAAGGCTCGCCTTTTGAATCCCCTTCCTTTTTGTCTGGATATCAGCCTTGATCTGCTCCAGATGCTTTTCCACCTGCTTATCCTTCGCCATCTGCTCGTTCATATCAAATACGGGGAGGAAATTGTCCACCATTTCAATCGAGGTAATGTAATCCGCTTTCTTCCCCACACTTTGAAAAAATGAGTCAGCAATTTCAGCAGCTCCTCCATGATGTGCGCCGTAAGTCAATACAACAAACAGATAACCTGTATCAAGAAAAGCCCTGCGGATAAAGTCTTTCACCATGCCCGGCATTTCATGTCCATAGATCGGGCATACGATACCAATATTGTCTGCTGCAAACTCCAGCCTTTCCTGTTTTATTACCTGCGGGATGCTTATGATTTCTTCATCCAGCTCTTTTGCCACATACAGGCTGTTTCCGGTTCCTGTAAAATAAAAAATCATCTCTGTCCCCTCCTCTAAGCTGTAACCATTGTATTGTAAATTTCTTTATTTGTACAATGCCAATATTGCAATCCAGATTCCGCAAAATGGAATCTGAACATTTACTTTCTTTTTCGCATCTGCTATAATAAAGAACTGTCACAACAGCTCCTTTTCACAATCCAATGGCTATGCGGCAAAAAAAGAGAGGTAAATCCTTTATGGTTGATTATAATATCCTGGAACAATTTGTTACTTTTTATCAGACCGGAACCCTGCGCGAGACAGCAAAAAAAATGCATATTTCCCAGCCCGCGCTGACAAGAAATATGCAGAAATTAGAAGCTATGTTTGAAGTCCCTCTGTTTCACCGCACCAAAAACAGTATTTCCCTGAATGAAACCGGGCTTCTGGCTGCAGAAGATGCAGCAATGCTGCTGAAACAGACAGAAAATATGCTCCGGCATGCCCGTGATTTCGACCGTGTCGGCAGGACTATCAAGCTTGG
Organism: Lachnospiraceae bacterium UBA7188; assembly: GCA_002490995.1. Classification (GTDB taxonomy): domain Bacteria; phylum Bacillota; class Clostridia; order Lachnospirales; family Lachnospiraceae; genus Acetatifactor. The sequence continues at coordinate 2,848 of DKVC01000303.1, read as the reverse complement.
CTCCTGTACACCCGCCCATGTTGCGGAAATCATACAACGCATCACTGCCTTCCACCCGATGGCTGCTATTTCATCTGAAGTAAAAGACATCCCCCGGCTCCTTGAGGGGATAAAAGATGAAACCTACCAGTTTGTGCTTCTTCCTTTCTGTCCGGAAGATGATGATTTATGTTACAGGAAATGGGGCGAAGAGCATTTATCCTTCCTTCTTCCAAAACGGCACCATTTTGCCCACAGGAAACACCTAAGCGTTTCCGAAATGAATGGGGAGAATATGCTTCTGTTTCACGATATTGGCTTCTGGCATGATCTGGTAGTGGATAAAATGCCGGATTCCCGGTTTCTTATCCAGACAGAGCGTTATACCTTTTTAGAGCTGATTGAAAATTCCACGATGCCAAGTTTCGCTACGGACTCTTTCCGTGATATATTTCCCGGTGCTTCACCCGCGACAGACCGTATCGCAGTGCCTATCACAGATCCGGAGTTCAATGTTAGTTATTATTTGGTTTGCAGTAAAGCAAACCAAAGCAAATTGAATGCATTGTTCCAGTAATCCAGCTTACACTTATTCAATTTACAGCATCAGGAACAATTCCTATTTCCTGTGCATTGAACTTATTATTTGACACCATTTCTTTACTAATTCTATTATAAGCAATCTATATTATCAGGCAGACTTTTTATGTATTTCAAACTGTCTCGTTTCTGTCAAATTTGTAGTTGCTTTTCCTCCTGTTCAGAGTTAACATACACCAACCGCGAAAGGAGGAATCGTTCTTATGGACAAAAATTCTACATTGTACCAATTGATGGGCCTGCGTATGAATGGCATCATGAACGGGATCACGGAACAGGATGAGGACTACCAGTCACTGCTTCAGGAAGTTGACAAATACTCTGACAGTCTGGAGGCACTGCATCTTCCGGAGGAGACCATGAAACTGATCGACCGGTATGTGAGTGAGTACAACGCTATCGGGAGCCGCTATGGGATGCTGGCATACATGCTGGGGTTTTCCGACTGCCGGGAGCTGCTCTTAGATCCGACACGTCCCGGAAAGGAGGCGCTGGCTGATGGACTCTTATAACCTTTCCTACACTCCTGGGTTTGAACAGCAGAAAAGGCTCTCCGACCTTGCCAGGCGGTGCAGGGGAATAAACGGCTGGGGTGTGCAGGAGCTTCTCCAGCATGCCGCCACCGCTAACTACAAGGCCGACATTGACCTGAAACTTGATTTTTTGGAGGATGAAGTAGAGCGGTTTGAAAATCAGTTCTGCAGACAGGCATCCATGGAGCAGCTGTGCATCGGCGATGAGGAACATGCAGCCTGCCAGCGGGTGGCGGATGCATTCAGTGAGATATACAGCGCTGACCTCCTGGTCCTTGATGCCGGCAGGTATGGCTTTGTGAAACTCCAGTATTTCCACCCTCCCTTTGGGTATGACGAAGCAGGCATCTTTACAACCGGCAGAGACCTGTTCAACGACCTGTGGAATGAGTGGATCTCCCTGCGGCTCCTTGCCCTTACCAAAGGCACACCCCTGGCAGACCTTGACTATCAGGATATGTTCCAGTGCCTGCCTGCGGAAAAACAGCAGGAATTCATGGATAAGCGGAACTATTTCCTTGACCGTTCCGGGATCACCCTCTGAGGGCGCCTTATGAACAAAACCGAACGGATCAAGCAGGGCGGCTCTCCCATCATCGGCTATAACATACGCCGCCTGCGGGAGCAGAAACGCCTGCGGAACATGGATATGGTGGCAAAGCTGCAGCTGGAAGGTATCCCCATCAGCACAAGCACACTCAGCAAGATTGAACAGGGAGCCTGCAATCCTACCACCGAACAGCTGATTGCCCTGCGGAAAATATTGGGATGCGATTACAGCGACTTCTTCTAGCCATGCTGAGTCCATCCCCTGGCATGGTTCTCCATCATCCCTGGCTGTCCTGTAACTGCATATTCTTTCTCTGCCGGTAAAATATTTCTTAAAGTGATACCTTCGCTGCTTGTGTCACCATGGCATATCCCTTATGCCGCCAAAAGGGCGCACTTCCCCCTTGGCGGCATTTCTTTTTTCAGATTCAGCGGCCTTTCAGCGTAAAAAGCAGGCTGCTCCGCCCGCCGTTCTCCCGCCAGCGCTGCTCCTTTGTGACAAGCCCTGCCCGCACCAGGTCATCAATGGCCCTCTCCACCGTCCGCCGCGAGAGCTGCAGTTCCCTTGCGACTGTGCCGATGGACGGGTAGCACTGACAATCCTTGTTGCTGCGGTCTTTCAGGTACATATACACCGCCTTTGCCCGGTGCGGCAGTTCCTGGGCATAGATTTCCGTAAAATAACCCATAGGCGCCCCCTAATCCGTCCGCAGCGGCATGCGCCTGGGCAGGCGTGGGTGTTCCTTCTCCTGGGGTGCAGGCGTGTGGATCTGTCCGCCCGTCCGGGCAGCGCCATGGGGCAGGGGCGGCTCCCCAGGTTCCGCATCCTCCATCTCATCATCATCACGGCGGCGCACAATCTCCTGCTCCAGTTCAAAGCGGTCCGCATAGAGGACTTCCCTTGCCGCCCTCTCCGGCACTTCATAAGCCTCCCCAAATACGATCCCCCACTTTAAGAACAGCGGGAGCCTTGTCTGCATGGGGCAGCACCCGGTCTTGGCAAGGATGAAGTGCCCTTTGGGAAGCGTTTTCAGTTCATCCGGTGACATTAACGGCCGGCTCATCATCTGAAGGCTCTGGCTGGGGTCATTCTTCCCCCTGGAAATGGAGCCGGACAGCACCGTCCTGTTCCCCAGGGCTTTGGAGAGGATGTCCGCGCTCTCCGAGTTGGGCGCAAAGCCGCCGAA
>DKVC01000226.1 GCA_002490995.1 Lachnospiraceae bacterium UBA7188 | reverse complement strand
AAACGGCGGGATATGTTTTATAAATGGTTTATCCAGCTCATCTGCTGTATCCACTGGTTCAATCCTTTTGTGGGCTGGCTGGCCAGGGAAACCGGAAAAGCCTGTGAGCTGGCCTGTGATGAGGCTGTGACTGCCGGCATGGACAGGGAAGGGCGGATTGCCTATGGAAACACGTTGCTGTCCTTCCTGCGTACGGAGAGGAGGTACAGGGGTTCCCTGGTTTCCGTTACCCTGACAGAGGGGCTGCAGGAGCTGAGGGAGAGGCTTGGGGCTATCATGAAGTTTCGGAAGAAGACGAAGGCCGGAACCATGTTTACCGCCCTGCTGACGGTGTTTGTTTTTCTCTGTTCCGCCACGTTGGGTGCCTATGCACAGCCCGGCGGCACTGTCCGCGGAGACGGGAATTTGTCCGTGGTATCTGATACTGTGCAGAGGATGGCTTATAAGAATATCCGGTATCTTCCGGAAATTACGGATCTGACAGCGCGGTATGCCGCATACAAAATCAGGGGACTGGGCTTCGTGAACGGTGTTTTCTATATGATGCAGGGTGAGGGCAGTTCAAATGCTTATTATCTTACCGACTGTAAGATAACGGCGTACCGTCCTGATACATGTGAGGAGAAGGAACTGGCGGACTGTACCGGTACAGAGGAAATTATGCTGACTGCCGTGCCGCTTAAGGACGGATCGGTTGTGGTGCTGTTCAAGAGCGGCGAGGATGTGGGGGATCCCGGATATCGGCTATACAGGGTAGATTCCGAGGGGAATGAGATTTTCTCCAGGGAACATCCGGATCTGTCGTTTTCCGGCGGGGACCGTTATGTAAGGCTTGCTGCGGATGCCCGGGGCAGATGCTGCCTGAGGACACATGATGAGCTGATACTTTTCAGCGAAGAGGGAGAACTCCTGAAGGAAATTGGGCTGGATGGAATGGATATGACAGCTCTCCTCTACAGCATAGATGGCAAAATATACACGCATGACTGGAAAATCGATGAATTTGTCCCGATTGATTTCGACGCGCCGGGCATGGGGACAGAAACCTTCAGGTTACCGGTTACCCTGAATACTGCGGCAGGAACCACGGAGAGCGGAGGCTCCCTTATCTGTGATGAGACTACTGTCTATCGATATGACTGCGGGAGTGGGGCACTGGCTCCCTTATTTGATCTGCAGGACAGCTGGATTTCCGATGCATCCGGTATTGAGGCTATGGGGGAAATGGAGGACGGAAGGATTTTCCTGTTCGTCAGGGACGAGGAAAAGCGGATTGCGGAGCGGGTTCTTCTGACGCCTGTGCCCCTTACTGAATGTCCGGAGAAAGAAACGATAACAATCGGAGTTTTGAACCCGGAGGAAGGCCTGCTGGAAAATGTGGCGGAGTTTAACAGGCAAAATGAAGACTTCTGTGTCAGTATCCTGAATTATTGTGTGGGCGGCAGGGAAGTCCGTGAGGCGGCGGCAGCGCTTGAGCTTGATATTCTCTCAGGGAACGGGCCGGATCTCTGCCAGCTGGATTATATCGGTTATTTTCAGGATTCGGAAGCGCTGCTGGCAGGCGGTTATTTTGAGGATTTATCGCCATATCTGGAGAACAGCTGGCAGTATGGGAGAGAGGATTTCGTTGCCGGGGCGCTGAATATTTTTACTTATGAGGAACAGCTGCTGGCCATACCGAAATATTTTTTACTGTATACCATAGCGGGCAGCTCCGACATTCTGGGAGAAAAGATGGGCTGGGATATGGAGGAGCTGAAGGCTGTTGTCCGGGAACATCCGGAGGCCCTGGCGATTGCGGAGGGCTCCAAAACAAGCCTGCTCGATGTATGCATTGGGGGCAGATTGGGTGAATTCGTGGATTTTGACAGAAACAGGGCTGATTTTGACTCGCCGGAGTATGTGGATCTCTTAAATTACCTGGAAGGATTACCGGATGAGCTGGAGGGAAGCGAGGGCCTGGCTTATGCGGACGACTGGCTGAAAGAAGGAAAAGCACTGCTTTCTTTCAGGCAGCTTGGTTCTCTTGCGTCATTGCAGGAATTGAACCGTGTTTTCAGGGAGGGATATACCTGCATCGGTTATCCCACTCAGGACGGGACCGCTGCGTGTGATATCAGAGGACGGGGCGCCTATGCCGTTTCTGCCGGATCTACGAATCAGGAAAGGGCGTGGGAGTTCCTGGAGTGGAACTGTTCGGCCCAGGAGAAAGAGAAATCCTACTTTCCTTACAGAGGTTTTCCGTCCAGGCGGGATATCTTTGAATGGGAGATTGAGGAAGCGATGATCGATCAGGGGTATGTGCGGGCAAAATTTCTGGGAGACGGAACGAGAGTCATTTATGACGGGGCTGTTTCCGGGGAGGTGGAGCAGCTTTATACCATGATAGAAAACGCGAAGCCGGAGAAGGCTGCGGAGCGGAAGATCATGGAAATACTGCAGGAGGAAGCCGCCGGAGTGTTTGAAGGAAGCAGGACAGCGGAAGAAGCGGCACAGGCCACGCAGAAGAGGGTTCAGGCTTACCTTAAGGAAAGGTGACGGGAAAGGAGATCAATTATGCGTCAGCAAATTTCGGAATCGGAACTGGTACTGATGAAAATCATATGGAAAAACGGAGGCACAGCCCTCTATTCCCATGTCATAGAGGAACTGGAGAAGGACAGCAATCCGTGGAAAAAGAACACGGTTCTCACCCTGCTTTCCCGCCTGATAGAAAAGAAATACCTGAAGATACGCAAAATAGGGCATCGCAACGAATATATTGCGCTGGTAACCGAACAGGAATACCAGACTTTGCAGACCTGCAGCTTTGTCGACAGGGTATATGGCGGGAGTGTCAGAAATCTGGTAGCCACGCTGCTTCGGCAGGATGTCCTGTCGGCGGACGCGATGCAGGAGGTGGAGCAGTATTGGGCCGGCCTGAGCCGCGGGGCGGAGGAGATGGAGTCTTCCGGGGAAGATTCCTGAATTAATTCCTAAATGTTTCCGGGTGGGAGATTTGGCTTATAGCACTGGACAATGATTTACAAATTTCTCTTGACACAACAGCCTACAATATGTTAATATAATAATGCCTACAAACTGTTAAGATGAAAGGAGAAGATCAATGTTTCAGCGAAGGTTACAGATCAGGATAAGGATGTTTGCTACGGCGGCGCTGCTGGGCGGTATCCTGTCACTTGGCGGCTGCGGAAAAGGGGGGCAGGACAATGAAACTGCCGGGCGCGCTGACAGCTCCCAAAGCGCCGAATCCGATACAGAGCAGCTTATGGCTTACAAGGATATGCGTTATCTTCCCAAATTCACGGATACATCGGAAGAGTACGATGCATTCGGCAGTTCCGGTATCGGCTTTGCGAATGACACTTTTTATGTGCTGAAAAGGACGAGCGTGGACCGGGGTGAATTTATTTCCATAGGAGGCTGCCAGCTTATCGCCCGCAGTCCTGACACCGGAGAAGAGAAGGTATTGATGGAGGATGAGGCCCGGAAGAGACAGATTCACACGGCGGTGCCCCTGGAAGATGGCTCCGTCATTGCATTCCTGAGCATATGGGAGGGAAATTGGGAGGAATTCGGTGACGTCAGTGAAAGTTACCGTCTGTGCAGGGTGGATTCCGACGGCAACGAAATTTTTTCCAGGGATTATCCTGAACTGCCGCTTACGGAGACGGATATCATCAATCTGAAAATGGCTGCCGATTCCCAGGGGAGGTGCTGTCTGGTGGGCCAGGAGACGGCACAGCTCTTTGACGAAGAGGGAATGTCTGCCGGGACAGTGGACCTGAGTGGGAAATATATCCTGAGGGCGGCCGGCAGCAGGAACGGGAAAGTGTATCTGCATGATTATAATACAGATCAACTGATTCCGGTTGATTTCGAGAAGGCCAGACTGGATATGGAAGCCGCCTGTCCTGTCATGAAGTCCATGCGGGCGCTTGTATACTCTGAAAAGGCGGATTTCCTGCTCTGTGATGAGACCACGGTGTATCAGTACAGCTGTGAGGAGGCTTCCTATACCCCTCTGTTTGACCTGCAGGACAGCCAGGTTCCCAATGCCTACAACCTGGACGTGATAGGGGAGATGGAAGACGGGCGCATCTTCCTGTTCAGCAACAATGGCAGGGACACCACGGAGATGGCGGTTCTGACACCCACGCCGCTGTCTGAATGTCCCATTCAGAAGATGATAACCTTCGGGACAGTTTCTCCCGGCACGGAGCTTGTGGAAAGAGTGGCGAAATTTAACAGGCAGAGCGAAGATTTTACCGTAAGCATCCTGAATTATTCCATTGGCGGAAGGAGTTATCAGGAAGCAATTGATGCGCTGAGACTGGACCTCTCCATAGGGAAAGGACCGGATCTCTGTGAACTGGGTTTTCTCAGAGATACGGAAAGCCTGTATTCGGCAGGATGTTTTGAAGATCTGTCGCCCTACCTTGAGAACAGCGATCAGTTTGGAAGGGAGGACTTCTTTTCCCAGGCACTGGATGTCTATACCTGGCAGGGGCAACTGATGGCCATACCGGAATACTTCATCCTGCGGACAATCGCGGGCAGATCCGACATTGTGGGTGAGACCATGGGATGGAATGTAGAGGATTTAAAGACCGTTATCCGGAGCCATCCGGATGCGGAAATGGTATTTGATAATATGTCCAGCGATTATCTGTTTAAGGTGTGTGTCCGCAATATGCTGGGAGAATTTCTGGATTCTGAGGGGAAGAAGGCGAACCTGGATTCGGAAGAATACATTGATTTTCTGAATTTCATCAATTCCCTGCCGGACGGCTATGTGGAAGATTATGAAGAGGAAGAGGCGGGCGTGCGGCTGCAGGACGGAAGGGCGCTGCTTTCCATGAAGACCATATACAGTTTTTCCGATCTGGAGATGATAGATTTTACATTTAAGGCTCCCTATACCTGTGTGGGTTATCCCGCTTCCGACAGGGCGCCTGACTGCCTGATCTTTTGTAACGGAGCCAATGCTATTACAGCTGCGTCTTCTGAGAAAGAATGTGCCTGGAGGTTTATGGAATGGTATTATTCGCAGGAACGGAATAAGAATTATTCGCAGTTTTGGGCGTCCCTGCCAGCCAGGAAGGATGCTTTTGAACAGGCGCTGAAGGAGGTGACAGGGGAAGCAGGAGGGAATGAAGACAATCTGGGAGGCATTTATCGGAACGGAAGTCTGGTGAATTTCCGCTGGGTTACCCAGGAGGAAGTGGATCTGTTCTATTCCCTGCTGGAATGTGCCAGACCGGAAACAAATTCGGAGCAGGTGATTCTGGAAATTATGGAAGAGGAAGCGGCTTATCTGTTTGACGGAAATAAAACGGCGGAAGAGGTGGCAAAGATAACACAGAACCGGGTGCAGTTGTATCTGGATGAGAGATAGGGATTAGAATAGAGATTTAAAGAAACAAAAACTAAAATTTTCTTGCAAACCCGCTGGTGATATGTTATCCTAAATACAGGGAAAGCCATAGAAGCGGCTCTACCCCTTATGTAGTAGCAAACTTAATGCTTTACAGCATCAGCCGTCAACTAGTTGCGGTAGTTGGCGGCTATTTTCTGTCCCGAAAGATTGTATAACACAAACTTATCAGGGTTACAATGAAGATACCTGTCTGAATCAGATCAGCGTACGTAATCATTGGCATCGCCCATGTTATGGGCGTGCCCTCCTTTCTTTCGTCTGGAGGGTTGCCCCTCCGAAATGGAGGGTAAAGCCGCCTTGGCTCTATGGTTTCCCGTGAGAAAAATAGTAACATATCTTACGGGGATTTGCAATGTTTATTTTTACATGGAAGGCTAACAGGGTTTTGAGGAATTAGAAATATATTGCCTGACTTCAGAAAGTTTGTTATACTCTAGGAAGCAAGTGCAGCTTCCTAGAGTTGAAAGCGGCGCAAAGTGCGCGCCTTTTATCGGAAGCGAAGAGATTGCTTCCGATAAGGCATACCATTTGGAATAAAACAGAACAGGAGAGTGCAGATATGGAATTAGAGCAGCTGAGAAAAGACATGATGACAGCAATGAAGGCAAGGGACAAGGACCGCAAGGATGCCATATCTTCCCTTGTATCTGCCGTAAAAAAGGCAGCAATCGACGCGGGGTGCCGGGATGATGTGCCCCCGGAGATGGTGGAGAGGGTAATCGTCAAGGAATTGAAGACCGCCAAGGAGCAGCTGGACACCTGTCCGGCGGAGCGGGAAGACCTGCGGGCGGAATACCAGAAACGTTATGACATAATTGCCGAGTACGCGCCGAAGATGATGGCGGCGGAAGAGGTCCGGTCGTATATCGAAACTCATTTCGCGGAGCTTGTGGCCACGAAGAACAAGGGACAGATTATGAAAGCCGTGATGGGCGAACTGAAGGGCAAGGCTGACGGCAGGGTTATCAACGAGATTGTGGCGGAATTATGCAAATGACCGGCAAGTAACCGGTAAAATAAACGGCAAATGACTGGGGTTGTTCTTTGCGGGCGGCTGGTGTACTGCACGTCAGCTGACGTTCAAAGAGAAAGCTTTCCTGAAGGAAAACAGCTATATTGGAGATAGTTTCATGTTTAAAATACTGATTGCCGAGGATGACGCGGAACTAAATCAGCTTTTCCGGCATGTACTGACGAAAAACGGATATACGGTCAAAGGGGTATTCAACGGCCGGGAGGCATTGGATGCCCTGGAGGAGGGATATTACGACCTGCTGATTTCCGATATCATGATGCCTGTGATGGACGGCTATGCCCTTGTAAGGATGCTGCGGGAAACGGGGAATAAGGTGCCTGTGCTGATGATTACCGCCAAGGATGCCTTTGACGATATGCGTCTGGGGTTCCTCTCCGGCACGGATGATTACATGGTCAAGCCGGTCAATGTGAATGAGATGGTGCTTCGGGTGGGGGCGCTGCTGAGACGGGCGCAGATGATCAGCGAGCGGCGCCAGGGAATCGGGGAGACCGTCCTGGAATGTGATTCCCTGACAGTGAGTACGGGAGGGGAGAGTGTGGTTCTGCCCCAGAAGGAATTCATGCTTTTGTATAAGATGGTTTCCTATCCCGGGAAGATTTTCACCAGGCAGCAGCTGATGGATGATATCTGGGGGTATGAAAGCGACAGCGACACCCATACCGTAGATGTGCATATCAGCAGGCTCAGGGAGCGGTTCCGGGACAATCCTGACTTTAAGATCGTGACCATGCGGGGAGTGGGCTATAAGGTGGTCAAGACATAGGGCAGGACTATAAGCGCATGCCCGGAACATTTGCCGGCGGAAGGAAGTGTCCCGGCAGTTCCTGATTGTATAACGAGTGAGCGTTCATGAGCATACCGATGAAAGCAGGCGGGTATATGAGAAAGAAGAAAAAGAAGAAATCCTTCCGTTTCAGCACATGGCTGCTTTTTACGTTGCTGGTGATGCTGCAATGGGTTACAATGATAGCCCTGTCGGGTGCGTTTACAGCTCTTTTGAACCGGCTTTCCCGTGTGCAGAGGGTGGGAGTGTCTCCTGAATTGATCATGTTTGCTTCGGTGTCCCTTGTCACGGGAGGCGTGCTTGCCTTTCTGATGGGGAGATATTTTTTCCTGCCCATGACGGAGCTGCGGAAGGCCATGCGCCAGGTGGCGGAAGGGGATTATGACATTCAGCTGGACGAGCGGAAGGGACTGAAAGAAATCCGGATGATCCGGGCTGATTTTAACCTGATGGTAAAGGAATTGCGGGCAACCGAGATTCTGCAGACGGATTTTGTATCCAATGTGTCCCATGAGTTCAAGACACCTATCAACGCCATTGAAGGGTACGCCACTCTGCTGCAGGGGGCGGAGCTGCTCACCCGGGAGGAACAGTCCCGGTATGTGGACAGGATACTGCTCAGCACCGGGCGGCTTTCCAGGCTGGTGGGGAATATCCTGCTGCTTTCCAGGGTGGATAACCAGGCCATTGAGACGAAGAACAGCAATTTCCGGATGGATGAGCAGATCCGCCAGGCGATTCTGCTGCTGGAAGCGGACTGGACGAAGAAGGAGATCGAGTTCGACGTGGATCTGGAAAATGTGGAATATGTGGGGAATAAGGGGCTGCTGTTCCATGTGTGGAGCAATCTGATCGGGAATGCCGTCAAGTTCAGCCCGCAGGGAGGTTCTGTCAGGCTCAGGCTGATACGCAGAAGCGGGAGGATTGTCTTTACCATTCAGGACCAGGGGCCGGGCATCGGAGAGGCGGAGCAGAAGCATATTTTTGAGAAATTTTATCAGAGCGAAAGCTCCCATAAGGAAGAGGGCAACGGGCTGGGGCTTGCGCTGGTGAAGCAGATTCTGAATGTCTCCGGCGGGGAGATATCCGTGGAGAATGTGCCGGAGGGAGGATGTAGGTTTACGGTTGTATTTACAATGGAAGAATGATAACGGATTCGCGGAGCGAATTCTGTTGTCGGATATGTTTATTTGGACACCGGTTTAGCCGGTGTCTTTTTCTTTGCTCTTTTGCTCCTTGTGAGAAAAATGCCCTCGAAGTATTTTCCTGAAACACAAATAGACTCTGTAATATGGCGTTCCCTTTCGCAGAAAAGAAGTCCTGACAGGGCGGGGGAGTAATCCCCCTCACCCAATCAGCACCTTCTTCCCCTCAAAAGCAAACCCATAATGCCGTATCCGCTCCCTTGAAATCCCCCGGGCCGTCAGTTCCGTGTCATAGGCTTTCTCCTCGATCTGCTCCAGTGCCGCTTTCACGGTATCCGCAAGGGAAGTCTCCTCATCCGGGTCATGCACCTTGAATTCCAGCACAAAAGCCGGATCCCCGTCCTTCAAAGGCTCCAGCATCACGTCATACCTTCCGAAGCCGCTCTCCCTGTTAGAAGTAATCCGGTACCGCCCGGTGAACTCCGCCATCAGCCCCAGCACGAACCCATGGTAGAACCGCTCCGGGTTGGCCTCCTCCGAAGGCTTCCTGCCGGAGTCAAAGGAACTGAATGTCTCCAGAGCCACCTGGTTCATATAGCGGTTCATGACCTTCACATCACCCAGGAGCATGGCCTTCAGGAACTCGTTGTAGGGCACGTCGCCGCCCGAAAACCACCCCTTGATCATGTTGCGGAACATGATGGCGACCTCCCTGTTGGTCAGCTTCAGCGTATAAGTCCATATCCCCGTCTCCGGGTCGAAATGCTTCTCCTCCACCCTCAGGTAGCCGCTGGCCAGGAGCAGGCTCCAGATGGCGTCCCGGTTTCCGTAGAGCTGGTTGAAGACAATCTCCTCGTCAATCTCGGCAGTCAGCGTCCCGCCGTTCATTAAATCCTCCATGGTCATCTTGATGTCCGGCCTGCCCTGGCGGATCAGGTGGCTGACCAGGCTGTTGGAGCTGGTGTT
>DKVC01000227.1 GCA_002490995.1 Lachnospiraceae bacterium UBA7188 | reverse complement strand
AGCCAGTTCCAGAATAAGGACAAGGCGATGCAGATGCTGAAGGCAAAGCTCTATATGCTGAAGCAGGAGGAGAACGCGGATAAGCTTTCCGATATCCGGGGCGATGTCAAGGAGATCGGCTGGGGCAACCAGATTCGTTCCTATGTGCTGCAGCCCTATAAGCTGGTGAAGGATCTGAGAACCGATGTGGAGACTGGAAATGCAGATGCCGTTCTGGACGGGGCACTGGATCCCTTTATCAACGGGTATCTGAAATGGATGAATAAAAGATAATTGGCTGACACAAAGGAAATGGACATATGAAAGAGCGAGTATATTTTTCAGGGGACACAGGTATTCATGAGGATACCCGTGTTCCGTTTTACTGTGGAAGCAGACAGCCGAACTGTGATTATCATCACGGGCAGCTGCCCCCGGTAAAGGGAGCCGCCTGTTATCAGGTGACCCGTGCAAACCGTACACATCCGGAGTGGGATGACGGTGTGGGCGGAACTTATAAACACGGAGCCGATCTGGCATACTGGAACGGCTGTTTTTACCTGCATTATTTTACCAATCCTGTGAGCGAGCATACCGGCGCGGGGCAGAGCATTCTGGCTGCGTCAAAGGATGGCAGGCAGTGGGAGGATTTTCAGGTTGTATTTCCGGTTTACCGCATCCCGGCCTGTACGGTTACGGATTACAAAGGAAATACGAATACTTTTTCCGGTGATACCCATGCGTTTATTCATCAGCGCATGGGATTTTACCGTACGAAAAATGACCGTATGCTGTTGCTTGGGTTCTACGGCTGGTCCCCGAAGCCCTGGGTGACAAACTGGGATAATTACGGTATAGGGCGTGTGGTGCGGGAGCTGTACCGGGACGGGACCATGGGACCAATTTATTTTATCAGACCCTGCTGGCAGGGAGGATGGGCCAGGGAACAGCTTCTCTATCCGCTGTATACAGAGGCGCAGGACAGGGGCTTTGCGGAATGCTGTGAGGAACTTCTGAGGGACAGTCTGGCTGTGCAGCAGTGGGCGGAAGAGAACGGGGACGCGGACGGGCTGATTCGGATCAAGCATCCGGAAGGCGGCACAAACCAGGCTTTTTGCTGGTATCACATTGACGAAAAAACGGTGATAGGATTGTGGAAGCATTCACGCTGTGCCAGAAGCAATGACGGAGGGGAAACCTGGTCTCCGGTGACAGTGTCGCCCTCGTTGGTGATGAGCGGACAGAAAGTATGGGCACAGAAGACGGCGGATGGCAGATATGCCATGATTTATGATCCCACACTGGAGTCTACCCACCGCTGGCCCATGTGCGTCACAACCTCACGGGACGGCATTGCCTATGAGGATATGCTGCTTGTCCACGGCGAGGTGCCGCCCATGCGTTTCGGAGGTTTCTGGAAGGACTGGGGGCCGCAGTACATGCGCGGTATTGCGGAGGGAATAGAACGGCCGGACGATGCTGTCTGGATAGCTTATACAGTGAACAAAGAGGATGTCTGGGTGGCCCGTCTGCCGCTTCCTGTCACGGGAGAGGAAACAGAGGAGCGGATCAGGGATGGATTTGCGGATTTTACAATTTATTCTCCGAAGTGGGCTCCGGTTACCGTGGTATCTTCTCATTTGCTGCGTCTTGCGGATTTTGACCGTTATGATTACGCGAAAGCGGAGCGCGTGCTCCATGAGGCAGAGTACCAGGAAATCTGTTTTACCGTGATTCCGCATCAGGACAGTTATGGGACATTGTATTGTGAGCTTCAGGACGGGAAAGGGCAGACTGCGGTAAGGCTGGTATTCCGGGAGGACGGCATGCTCTGTGAGCGTACTACCGCGCTGGTTCCGGTTCGCAGGTACCAGGCGGGTGAGGAAATTCAAATCAGGGTTACGGCTGACTGTGTGAATTATTCATATGCACTGCAGGTGAATGGCCGGGAAGTGGGGAGGAAACGTTTTATGACAGCGGTGGACAGCATATCACGCTTTGTGCTGCGGACCGGAGCGCCCCGCCATACGCCCACCAGGGAGGAAGTATCCTCTGAGGATCCGTCTTATGCACTTGAACAGGCAGATGAAAAGGAGCGGGAGGCGGTATATGACGTAACATTTTTTCAGGCGGACAGTAAATCTTTCTGCAAGCCGCGCTTTACATGAAAGCCAGGTTTCCATAAAACTTCTTTCAGGCTTCTTTCGGGTTCATCAAATCAAGAAAGAAGCAGGTATAAGTCATCTGCATGTAAGGCTCCACCCACAGGAAGCCGATGCCGAAGCTGAAGATGCACAGCAGCATCAGAGGAAGGAACCCAAGTTCCAGCACAAACAGCCTTTTCCGCTGCCCTTTCATGATACGCCAGCAGAGAGCCAGTGTTTCTTTGCCGGAGTTCTGCGGGAAATCCAGCATCAGGTAAAAGGACATGGCAATTCCCAGTGAAACGGGGATATAGAAGCAGAGTCCCACAGCCATAGCCGCCAACGCGTACAGCAGCCACCTGATTTCCCGGGCGGCAAGGAAATTCTGGCTCAGATACTGTGCAGGCCACAGACAGATTGCCTGACAGAGCATCATGGCGGCAGATATCACCAGGAACTGCCTGGAATCTGTCTTAAATCCATAGAATAAATCCCGGATTGCAGCGGGCTGTCCGCAGGCAAGGTTCAGGAAATAGAGTGTGATGCCCGCGTTCATGACGCCCAGTATAATCCCGGCGCCCAGAAGCAGCGCGTCAAACAGAAAAGAGATGGCTGTGGCGGCGCCGGTGGAGCCGGTCATGGCATAAACAGTATTCATGGTGGTACTGCAGACAGAGTTGATGGAAAGCCGTACCATGCCGGAAATCAGCGTGCTGAGCAGAATGATCAGGATTCCGCCGCCGTATTTGCCCTCCATTTTGTCTTTTGCTGCATTTTTCAGTTCAAAGGATTTTTTATATTGCTTCATGGTTTGACTGCATCTCCGTTTTTGTTTCTATGCTATACTTGCGAGCGCATTCATTTGCTGCTTTTGTTCTTGATTCACAGGAGCGCACAAGCGCGGGTTTTGCGAATGTGGGAGTGGGTCGGATTCTCGAATGAGCATCCGACCGCACAGGTGGAAATACTTTTGAGCGAGAGCACACATTGGCAAATGTTTTGATATGGAGTATATACCGTGAGAGTACCCTGCTCAATACACAGCGATAGAATTCTGTATATGAATTTAATGTATGTGTGCGGCAAGCTGCCGTGAACAGTAACATTATACCGCATAGTCCAGATTCATGCCGGTATATTTTGTCCGGTCGGCGCTCTTTAAATCCTGCTGATAGGGATTCTCCTCATTGTAATACTTGATCTGCGTATGGGTGGTGCCGCCCGATACGTAAGTGCGCCCGCATTCCGGACAGACCGCCATATGGATGGAGACGGAAGCGGATATCACCTTGCCGTTATCAGTCGCAGCCTTTTTGTAAGCGTTGGATACATGTTCCTGCTCATGGGCGCGCACTGCGGAAGCGGCGTTTTCCGGGGATACATGCTGAGGTGTTTTGAAAGAGACCATCTCGTCGGAACCGTCCTTGTATTTGCGGTTCTTGCAGGTCTGGCATTCCTCAGATGGATCCTCGATGCCCATTTTCTTCTTCCAGTCCTCCCGTTCTTTTCCGGAAAGCTGTGCTCTGCCGGACTTGTCCGTACCGTCTTCCGTGCGTCCACTGCCGGAAAGCGGTTCTCTGCCGATTTTACCGGGAGCGTCTTCCGTTATGGTTACGGAAGGGGTGCTGCCTGCTGCCCCATAGCCAGCGGATGTCCTGCCCGTTCCGTAATAATTGCCATATGAATTATTGATTGGTGAGATTGTCATGGTGATATCCTCCTGTTCCTGATTTTCGTAAGACTTCTTTCACGGCACCATATTTTCCTCTGCCGCAGGAATGTTTCTTTGTGGTGTTAGTCAATAACCGTGTTG
>DKVC01000210.1:25620-27606 GCA_002490995.1 Lachnospiraceae bacterium UBA7188 | reverse complement strand
TATTTTCCGACAATTCCTAATGAAACCGATAAAGAAAAGCCACGACGAAGAGGAGTAAGCATTACCCCTTGCCAGAGAGGACAGCCGTCCCGGTGGGAGAGATTCCCGGGAAGCTGAGAGGCTGTCTAAAGGAAGGAATGCAGAAGGTAGCTTCCGAGCCGGGAATCTGAAACGCCAGTTTTTGTGACAAGAGTGTCAGCTAGTGGAGCGTGTGTGACATGACTGTATGGGAAGGAGTGTACTTTGAGCCTTCAGGCAGACATGTGATACAGCACCGGGCAGCAAAACAGGGACAGGTAAGATTTCACGAATTATCCCCGTTACAGGATAGGACTTTAGCAGAAGTCACTTAAGGCAGCAGGGCGCAGAATGAACCCGGCTGTGAACAAAGGTGGTACCGCGTTAATGACGCCCTTTGCCGACGAGAGTTGGCAGAGGGTTTTTCTTTTTCCGCAGTAATCTGACGCGGCGCAGGAAGAATCTAAAGATACTTCCCAGGAAAGGAGCAGAAATGAAAAAAGAACTGGCAAAGACCTACGACCCCAAGGGTCTGGAAGACAGACTGTATGAAAAATGGATGGAGAAGAAATATTTCCACGCGGAGGTGGATCACAGCAGAACCCCCTTTACCATTGTGATTCCGCCCCCCAATATCACGGGACAGCTTCACATGGGACACGCGCTGGACAATACCATGCAGGATATTCTCATCCGTTTCAAGAGGATGCAGGGGTACAACGCATTGTGGCAGCCCGGAACAGATCATGCTTCCATTGCGACGGAAGTAAAGATTATCGAGACATTGAAAAGCGAAGGCATTGACAAGCATGACCTGGGCCGTGAGAAATTTTTAGAGCGCGCCTGGGACTGGAAGAAGGAGTACGGCGGCCGCATTGTCTCCCAGCTGAAGAAACTGGGTTCCTCCTGCGACTGGGACAGAGAGCGCTTTACCATGGACGAAGGCTGCAATAAGGCGGTCACGGAAGTTTTTGTCAAGATGCATAAGAAGGGGTATATTTATAAAGGCGCCAGGATGATTAACTGGTGTCCTGTGTGCAATACCTCAATTTCCGATGCGGAGGTGGAGTATCAGGAGCAGGCAGGGCATCTGTGGCACATCAAATATCCGGTGATGAACGATGACGGCACCCCCAGCACCACGGAATTCCTGACTTTTGCCACCACCCGTCCGGAGACCATGCTGGGCGATACCGCGGTGGCAATCCATCCCGAGGATGAGCGTTACAGGCATCTGGTAGGAAAGAGTGTCATGCTTCCCATTATGAACCGGGTGATTCCGGTCGTTACGGACACTTATGTGGACATGGAATTCGGTACAGGTGTGGTAAAGATTACGCCGGCCCACGACCCCAACGACTTTGAGGTGGGAAAGCGCCATAACCTGCCGGTTATCAATGTGATGAACGACGATGCCACCATCAACGAGAACGGCGGAAAATACTGCGGTATGGACAGGTATGAGGCGAGAAGAGCCATCGTTGCGGAGCTGGAGAGTCAGGGGCTGCTGGTAAAGATTGAAGATTATTCCCACAATGTAGGCACTCATGACCGCTGTAAGACAACCGTAGAACCGTTGGTAAAGGAACAGTGGTTCGTAAAGATGGATGAACTGATTAAGCCCGCGGTGGAAGCGGTGAAAAACGGTGATGTAGAACTGGTTCCGAAACGTCTGGAGAAGATTTATTTCAACTGGACCGATAATATCCGCGACTGGTGCATCAGCCGCCAGCTGTGGTGGGGACACAGGATTCCGGCATACTACTGTGACGGGTGCGGGGAAGTGATAGTGGCTGCGGAAGCGCCGGATGTATGTCCTAAGTGCGGCTGTACCCATTTTACGCAGGACCCTGACACTCTGGATACCTGGTTTTCCTCTGCCCTGTGGCCCTTTGAGACGCTGGGCTGGCCGGAGCAGACGGAGGATCTGAAATATTTCTATCCGACGGATGTGCTGGTGACAGGCTA
>DKVC01000210.1:25162-25325 GCA_002490995.1 Lachnospiraceae bacterium UBA7188 | reverse complement strand
TTCTATCCCACGGATGTGCTGGTGACGGGTTATGACATTATTTTCTTCTGGGTTATCCGTATGATTTTCTCCGGCTTCGAGCATATGGGAGAGAGACCCTTTAAGACCGTGCTGTTCCACGGACTGGTCCGTGACAGCCAGGGCCGCAAGATGTCCAAGTCCC
>DKVC01000210.1:20205-24847 GCA_002490995.1 Lachnospiraceae bacterium UBA7188 | reverse complement strand
AAGTCCCTGGGCAACGGCATCGACCCGCTGGAGATTATCGATAAGTACGGCGCGGATGCACTGCGGCTGACGCTGATTACCGGAAACGCGCCGGGAAACGATATGCGTTTTTACTACGAACGTGTAGAAAACAGCCGCAATTTTGCCAATAAAGTGTGGAACGCTTCCCGTTTCATCATGATGAATATGGAGGGGAGCGAAGAATGGGAAGAAGGGCCTTCCGCGAAGAAGGAAATGCCGGTCTCACAGCTGCAGCCTGTGGACAAGTGGATTCTGTCCAGGCTGAACGACCTGGTGAAGGAAGTCACCGACAATATGGAGAATTATGAGCTGGGGATTGCTGTACAGAAGGTATACGACTTCATCTGGGACGAATTCTGCGACTGGTATATTGAGATGGTGAAGCCCCGTCTGTACCAGGCTAAGGACGGGGAGGATACAGGCGCGAGGCGTGAGAGCCGGGAGGCGGCGCTCTGGACGCTGAAGACAGTCCTGATCGATGCCTTAAAGCTCCTTCATCCCTACATGCCCTTTATCACGGAGGAAATCTTCTGTACCCTGCAAAGCGAAGAAGAGTCCATCATGATCAGCAGCTGGCCTGTATACACCGGGGACAGGCATTTTGAAAAAGAGGAAAAGGATATCGATATCATCAAGGAAGCCGTCAGGGGCATCCGCAATGTGCGCAGTGAGATGAATGTGGCTCCCGGCAAGAAGACTGCCGTATTTGTAGTCAGCGAGAGAGAGGATATCCTTACCACCTTCACGGAAGGCAAACTGTTCTTTGCTTCGCTTGCCAGCGCAAATGAGGTTACCATGATTCACAGGCAGGGCGGAAATGCAGCCCCGCAGAAAGAAACACAGCCTGCAGCAGAAAGTGCGGCACAGAATATGACACACGTGTCAGAAGAAGCTGCAGCGCAGAGCGATACGCAGCCGGCAGCAGTCAGCGAAGCGGAAGAGGATATCGCGAAGGACTCCGTGTCCGTAGTGATTCCCGGAGCGACACTGTATATTCCGCTGGCAGATCTGGTGGATATTGCACAGGAGATTGAGCGTCTGAAGAAGGAACAGAAGCGTCTGGAAGGGGAGCTGGCCAGGGTAAACGGCATGCTTTCAAACGAAAGGTTTATCTCCAGGGCGCCTGAGGTGAAGATTGCCCAGGAGCGGGAGAAGCTTGCAAAATACACCCAGATGATGGAACAGGTGACACAGCGCCTGGGACAGCTGCAGAGGATGTAAGGAAATATCTATGGCAAATGTTATTGATTGTGAGCAGAAATCAGGGGGATGATTGTGAAAAAGAAAGCTATTACCACATTCCGTGAAGCGGAAGATTACATCAATGATACGCCCCGCTTTACGTCCAAAAACACAATGGAGGACACCAGGGCATTCCTGCACCGCCTGGGAGATCCGGACAGGAAGATGCGGATTATCCATGTGGCCGGGACAAACGGAAAAGGTTCTGTCTGCGCTTATCTGCGGAGCATTCTGGAGGCAGCCGGCTACAGAACCGCTTTGTTCACATCTCCTCATCTGGTATGTATCAGAGAGCGCTTTGTGGTGGATGGGGAAATGATTTCCGAGGAGGAATTTCTGGAGGCGTTTCTTCATATATATAATATGCTGGACTGGGATGCGCTGGAGTATGAGGAAGGCGCCTATCATCCTACCTATTTCGAAACACTCTTTTTCATTGCCATGATTGTATTCGGAAAAAAGAAGCCGGATTTCTGTATTCTGGAGACAGGAGTGGGGGGCAGGCTGGACGCCACGAATTCGGTTTCGCGTAAGGAATTAGCTGTCATAACGCATATCGGACTGGATCATGTGGAGTACCTGGGAGATACGGTGGAGAAGATTGCCTTTGAGAAAGCGGGCATCATGCAGAAAGGGGCTCCGGCTGTTTTCTGGGATACCTGTCCGGGGACGACTGCCGTATTTCGGGAGTGTGCGGAGAAGCTTGGAATTTCGGCGTATTCCGTGTCGGAAAAGGACTATACTTTTTTAAATTTTAAGAGAAAAACCATTGATTTTTGTGTAGACAGCCAGTATTATAAATGTATTCCGCTCACGCTGCACACGATAGCTGCATATCAGCTGGAGAATTGTACCCTTGCCGTCCGGGGCATCGAGGCGCTGGATGAGGGGAAGACGATTACCGTGCAGCAGATTCAGGCAGGAGTCAGCGGATGCTTCTGGGCGGGGCGTATGGAGGAAGTGCTGCCGGAGGTCTATGTGGACGGTGCCCACAATGAGGACGGAATCCGTGCTTTCCTGGAGACGGTGGCGCACGATGGGCATGACGGTGCCAGGAGCCTGCTGTTCAGCGTGGTAAAGGACAAGGATTACAGGCATATGGCGGAGCAGCTGGAAGGCTCCGGTCTGTTCGGGCGAGTGGCAGTTGCGCAGATGCATGGTTACCGGGCGTTGGACAGGGAACATCTGGAGGGATTATTTATACCCGCAAACGCAAATAATTACCGGCTGCACGGTATAACGAGTGAA
The DNA here is from genome assembly GCA_002490995.1 of Lachnospiraceae bacterium UBA7188. Classification (GTDB taxonomy): domain Bacteria; phylum Bacillota; class Clostridia; order Lachnospirales; family Lachnospiraceae; genus Acetatifactor. The sequence goes on along the minus strand of DKVC01000210.1, from coordinate 22,336 downwards.
CGCTTCACGGAGGTATATGACACTGTGGAGGATGCCTTTGCGGCATTGCTTCAGGAACGACAGGAGAATGAGAGAATCTACATTGCAGGAAGTCTGTATTTGGTAGGCGAGATAAAGGAGCTGCTGGATCATGATCAATTTCGAAGAAGAATTGAAAAAATTTCATCCCAGCCTTGAGGTGGAGGATGCGGAGGATTCCATTTACCATCAGGATCTGACAGATATGGCTGATATGCTGATAAAGAAGATTGTTGGGGCAGGGCAGGAAATTGTACGGGAGACCCCGAAGGAGTAATCATGTTTTGTTATAATTGCGGATGCCGTTTATCGGAGCATGACTTTTGTACTGCCTGCGGGGCGGATGTCTCCTTGTATAAAAAGGTGATGCATGTCTCCAATATGTATTATAACGAGGGTCTGGAGAAGGCGGAGGTCAGAGATTTGACCGGAGCGGTCATAAGCCTGCGCCAGAGCCTGAAATTTAATAAAAATAATGTCAGAGCCAGGAATTTGCTGGGACTTGTGTATTTCGAGATGGGGGAAAGCGTAAGCGCTCTACAGGAATGGGTCATCAGCAAGAATATACGCCCCAGAAAAAATATTGCAGGCGAATATATAGAAAAAGTACAGGCCAACGCCGGGAAACTGGAATCTATCAACCAGACCATCCGTAAGTACAACCGGGCTCTGACGCTGTGCCAGCAGGGCAGCACGGATCTGGCAGTGATACAGCTGAAAAAGGTGCTGTCAATGAATCCAAGGTTTGTGCGGGCTCATCAGCTGCTGGCTTTGCTGTATATGGATAAACAGGACTGGGAGCGGGCGGAGCGTGAGCTGCATAAATGCAGGGAAATTGACAGGAATAATCTGCAGACTCTTGCCTATTTGAAGGAAGTAGAGCAGATGCTGATGCCGGATGAAGGCGCACGGCAGCAGGTAAAACGCAGAAAAGAGGAGGCGGTCAGGTATCAGAGCGATAATGAGATCATCATTCAGCCGCTGAATGTGAAGGAACCGAAGAGCGGCGGCGTTTCCTCTCTGCTGAACATCGTGATCGGTCTGGCCATCGGCCTGGCTGCCATGTACTTTCTGGTGGTTCCGGCTGCGGAATCGAAGATAAGAAATGAGGATCAGCAGGTGATTACCAGAATCAGCAGCGAATCCGATGCCAAGACTGCCCGGATTCAGGAGCTGGAGAGCCAGGCTGCCGGCATGAATGAGAGCATGACGGAAATCCAGGCGCAGCTGGAAAGTTATGTAGGTGTGGACGGGACGCTGCAGAATACGGAAGTGCTGCTGCATGCCGTTGCCTCTTACATGGAAGCGGAGGATAAAGCAGAGGGAGCGGCAACTGCAGCGGCGGAACTGGAATCCATCGCGGGGAAGGTGAACCTGGAGGAGATGACGGAGGGATTCCGCAGGCTGTATGAGGCTGCACGGGGGATGATACTGCCGGAGGTTGCAGCTAATTATCTGGAGGAAGGGAACAGGCTGTTCAATGCCAGAAATTATGCCGAAGCCGCTGTTGCCTTTGAGCAGGCATTTGCCTACGATGCCGGCAATGAGGAAGCACTCTATCAGATGGCCCAGTCTTATCGCATCAGCGGTGAAAATGAGAAAGCCATTGCGGCCTATGATAAGGTAATCGAACTGTTCCCGGATTCCTGGCGTGCAGAGCGCTCTCAGAATTACCGGGCGCAGCTGGCAGGGGGATGAGTGAATAGAGACTGTCGTAATACTGACATGCCAGCAGCTGCCTGCACTGTCAGCCAAACCCATGGCAATGTGATTCCTTAACGGCGGGGCAGGTCGGGAAATATGCGGCTGACCGACGAAGTACAAATGAAATTATGTTTAGGATACGAAAGAAAGAACCTGTGGACGACCGGGTTCTTTTTTGCGTATGAACGGTTTTGGATCGCACAGAGCGGGCATATGTTCTGGCGGTCTTAAGGAAATGCCTGCAAATAACCGCTGCAGGTTGCTGCAATTTTTCCTGTATTTCAAGGTTTTTGCCTAAAGAAGCTACAGCGGTTATTCTCCGGCAGTTCCTAAGGAAGTGTCTACAGATTACAGGAACCGCTTCGCGAACCCTGTAATCCAAGAGAAATAACCGCTGCGGGTTTGCTGC
>DKVC01000210.1:0-19956 GCA_002490995.1 Lachnospiraceae bacterium UBA7188 | reverse complement strand
TTTCCGACAATTCCTAAGTATAAAGAAAGGATGTGGACAAGTATGGAACAGATCAGGGTAGGGGATTTCAAGGTGATAGATAACTGCCTGATGATCCGGCTTCCGGAGGAGATAGACCACCACGGAGCTGGACTCATCTGTGAAAACGCGGACAAGTATCTGATCAGGGATGAGGTACAGAATGTGATATTTGATTTTGAGAAGACCAGGTTCATGGATTCCTCCGGCATAGGGATTATCATGGGGCGCTACCGGAAGATATCCTGTTTTGGCGGCAGAGTTTACGCCATTCATCTGGACAGGCAGATTGAGCGGATCTTTCAGCTGTCAGGGTTAAATAAAATTGTGGAGGTACTGGAATCATGAAAAACGAAATGGAGATTATCTTTGACGCGGTTTCTGACAATGAAAGCTTTGCCAGGGTGGCGGTGGCGGCTTTTATTACGCACCTGAATCCCACGGTGGAGGAGATGGCGGATATCAAGACAGCGGTGTCCGAGGCGGTGACCAACTCCATCATCCATGGCTACGGAAATCTGCAGGGCTGCGGAAGAACCGGCCGGGCCTGTCCGCCGGAGCAGAAAGAGATTCATCCCGGAAAGGTGCGGATAAGCTGCAGGCTGGAAAACGGGATTTTACATATCGAGATTGCGGATACCGGCAGGGGGATAGAAGATGTGGAAAAAGCCATGGAACCTCTCTATACTACCAGGCCGGACCTGGAGCGTTCGGGAATGGGATTTGCCTTTATGGAGGCATTCATGGATGACCTGGAGGTGGAAAGCACTCCGGGGGAGGGGACAACAGTCCGCATGGTCAAAAAAATAGGAATCGGGGAATGGATCGCATGAGGGGTTGCCGGGAAAAACAGGCGGTCTTTCCAGGGGCGGAGGTCAGTGTATGGAAGAGATGTCAGTACTGATTGCAAGGTCACAGGCAGGAGAAAGGAGTGCGAGGGAAGTACTGATAGAGAACAACTTAGGCCTGGTGCGCCATATTGTAAAGCGCTTTGCCGGAAGGGGACATGACATGGAGGACTTGTTCCAGATCGGCACCATAGGGCTGATGAAAGCGATAGATAAATTTGACCTGTCCCTGGGCCTGAAATTTTCCACCTATGCGGTGCCCATGATCACAGGGGAAATCAAGAGGTTCCTTCGGGATGACGGTCCGGTGAAGGTATCCAGGACCATCAAGGAGAACGGAATCAGGGTAAAAATGGCAAGACAGCACATCCAGGCATCTGCGGGCAGAGAACCGACGGTGCAGGAGCTGGCGGAGGAGACGGGGCTTTCCGTGGAAGACGTAGTGCTGGCGATGGAGGCTGCCGTTGAGGTGGAATCCATATATTCCGCGGTTTATCAGGATGACGGCAGCGAGGTATACCTGGTGGACAAGGTGGTACGGGGCGGCAGCGGCTCCCTGGGCAGCAGCGCCGTGGGAGGCTGTGACGGGGAAGATACGGAAAAAGAGAAATTGCTGAACCATATGCTGTTAAGTCAGCTTCTGGACAGCCTGGAACCCAGGGACAGAAAATTGATCTATATGCGCTATTTTCAGAACAAGACCCAGACAGAGGTTGCAGCAGGCCTGGGAGTCAGCCAGGTTCAGGTGAGCCGTATGGAAAAGAAGATTCTGCGGAATCTGCGTGAGAAGGCCACGTAGCTTTTCCTGTATCTTCCAGCATTGCTTAACTTTTTATAAATTGACGAAATAGGCTTTCCTTATAAGGATAATTCGTTTACTATTAAGAAAGGAAGTGAAAATATTCGGTTCGCCGTTGATATGCACTGACACTTCCCTGGCCTGGATAAACCGGAACCAGACTTTTACCAGAAGGCGCTTAAGCACCTGATATGCGGGATGTTGGCGGAGGTGGCGGCATGTGGGATGTTGGCGGAGGTGGCGGCATGTGGGATGTTGGCAGAAGTGGCGGCATGTGGGATGTTGGCAGAAGTGGCGGCATGCGGGATGTTGGCGGAAGTGGCGGCATATGCGGAATGTTGGCAGGATACGGCGGCTGTAGCAAGGTTGTGTGCACATAGGAGAGGATTATGAAATTAGTGGCAGAGGATGAAATAAAGAAGGCAGAAGAAAAGAGGGCAGAAGAAAACGGTCCTATAAGGCGCAGCAGGCGTAAAAAACGCGGAAAGCAGCGCCTTCTTGTCATGTCTGCCTGCCTTGTGGTGATGGTGGCTGTCATGTTCCTGACGGCTTCCGTCTGTGTGTGGGTGGCAGATAGAATCAGAGCGCAGAAGGAGGCTGCTCCCGCGTTTGGGGAAGGAGCCTTACCTGACGGAAAAGCGGAAGAGAACGTAACCAATTATGTGGATATTGATAAGGACGGGAATGTACTGGATGCATCCGGCAATGTGCTCGGGGTATTGTCGGGATCCCCGGGATACTCCCAGGAGGAGCTGGACAAACAGGTGATGAGCGCAAGGCAGTCGGCTTCGGCTGAGGTGCTCAGGAATATCCGCAATGGGCTGGACGCCGGTGACAGTGTGCTGGAGACGCTGCGCCCTCTCTATCCGGATGACCTGATTGTATACAGCGGAGGAAAGTACAATTTTGTCCCCATCAACCGGAACCTGAAAATGCATTCCTTTGACGCGGCGAATCTGAACGTGCTGGAAACCGGAGAGTATCAGTATCTTCAGGACGGAGCAGTGATTTCCCATAAGGGGATAGATGTGTCCAGGCATCAGGGCGAGATTGACTGGAATCTGGTGGCTCAGGACGGTGTGGAATTTGCCTTTATCAGAGTGGGATACCGGGGCTATGGCAGCGGGAAAATGATGGAGGACGACTATTTTGAGGACAATGTCAGGGGAGCGCTGCAGGCGGGCATTAAAGTAGGCGTGTATTTCTATAGCCAGGCCGTCAGTGAGGAGGAAGTTCAGGAGGAAGCGGCATTTGTGCTGGAAAAGATAGCACCCTATAAAATAGAATGCCCCGTGGTCTTTGACGTGGAGCGAGTAACGGAGTCGGACGGAAGGATGAACGGCATCTCCGTGGAGGACAGGACTGCCTTTACCCTGTCATTCTGTCAGACCATCGAAAATGCCGGTTATAGGCCAATGGTGTACCATAATACGGAGATGGGCGTCATGTTTCTGGGGCTGGAAGCGCTGGAGAAATATGACAAATGGTTTGCCGCTTACAGCGATGTCTTCTATTATCCCTATGATTACAAGGTGTGGCAGTATTCCCAGACTGGGCGTGTACAGGGGATCAAGGGGGATGTGGATCTGAATATCAGCTTTATGCCGCTATGGGAGGAATAGGCAGCAGGGGAGTTTTTATACTGTACATTGAATTTTTCATAGTCATGTACGATATTTTATGAATCGATCGGGGGTAAATGCTACTGTATAAAGTAGCGTATTACCCTCGACTTTTTAGTGTTAAACAGATATAATATTTATGTGTATCAATCTGATGTTTATTTTTTGAATCGTACAATTGCCTATTAACCCCATTTTTAATACGCGAGGAGGAAGCAGGATGCGCAGGTTATCCTACAAATACGTAATCAGTATGTGCATACTGGGATTAATCGGAATCATGCTGATAGCATTCAGTGCGTACAGTTTTTATAATTATCGCAGAGAATGTCAGGAGATTGCCGGGAGGGAGGCAGATGCTACAGCGGCTGCGATGGTCAGCCAGATCGATGAACGGCTTGACAATCTAAAGCAATATTATATATCCTTCGCAGGCAGGGATGATTTCAAATGGGTTCTCGAGGAGAACATGCATTATTCGGATTACAGCCAGTATACTGCCGTTACAGAGATCATGTCGGGAAATAAAATTTTCATGGATTATATCAGCAGTTATCTTTTTCTGAATTCCCGGACAGGTTGGGTGTTGGGCAGCGGAGGAATGTTTCCCATGTCTGAGCTTGACGGAGGCAGCATTTTATATGATTTTTTCCAACGGAACAACGAAGCTGTGGACAGGAATTACTGGTTATATAATGAAAGCCTGAATACGGAAATCGTCGGGAACCGGAAGTATCGCCTGTCGGTATCGGAGGGGCTCAGTCTTGTCATGAGGATGCCCACCCTGTCTGTAAGACCTTATAGTATTTTCGTCGTGAATATCAACATGGATACCTGGGAGAAATGGATAATCCAGCAGCTCAGCAGTTATGAGGATGTTGTGATTCTGGACGAGGATGGCGAAGTGGTTTATTTTACGGACGAAGGGCTTGTGGAGAGTTGTAAACGTTTGCAGATACAGGGGAATATGTATGGGGCCTCCCAAAAGATCAGATCCAGCCGGGGAACGGAGCATATGGTATCCTTCAGAAGTTCTGGTGTATTGGGGTGGAAGTATTATATATGCTATGATATCAATAAAGGGCAGTTTGAACTGGTGCGTTTCTCGGGAGCTTTTCTTTTTTTGCTGTTGATATTCGTAGCGGTTGCTCTCTTTTTGACTTCTTATGCGATTTACCGTCCATTTGGCAGGCTTGTTTATCATGTCTCTGAAGACAGAGAGAAAGTTAGAGGAAATGAACTGGAATTCCTGGCAGGTCGATTTGCAGATATGAAAAAAGACAGACAGGTACTGGAAGTCATGATGGAGCAGCAGAGAGAGGAATTGTTGGAGCTGTTTGAACTGCGGATGATACGCGGAGAAGTCTGTTTTGATGAGGAATGGGAAGAATATATCAGCAATCTGCATTTAAAACCGCAGAAATTTTTTGCAGCCGCAATTATTGTGATGAATCTGGGAGAAGAGAATGGAAGCCAGAGTGATGTGAAGGAAGATGTCCTGTGTCTGGAGTTTATAAAAAGGATGCCGGAGGATTTGAGGAAAATGGCATGGCTTCCAATTGTATACAATGCCTGTGCAGTTTTTGCGCTGTTTAGCCAGGAGAATGAGGATGCCTTGTTGGAACAGATGCTGGCGTTCTATGATGGGATACAGACATTTTCAAGGAAGCAATATGGATATGGCATTCTGATGGGGATCAGCGCCACACATACGGATTACAGAGATGTAAGGGAAGCATATAGGGAAAGTGTCAGCGCCTTGACAATGGATGCTGAAGAAGATGAGGATGGGAAAGAAAGCCGGAAGACTGCTCATGAGGATTGCCGTTTTTTCCTGTCTAATCCCAGTATGCGGATCAATGCATATGATACTGCATACGAAAAAGAAATGAGAAATTCTGTCAAAGCGTTGGACAGGGAGCAATGTTATAAGGTAATTGATGAATTTACCGATTATCTGAGAAAATGCAACTCTCAGGATGAGGCAGCAGTGTACATTCTGCGGATGGTTAATGTGATCCACATTGCCGCTATTGCCGCCAGACTGGATGTCGCAAGGCTGTATCCTGACGGGATCAGGAAGGTATATTATGAGATTATCGAAGTCACAGAACTTTCCAGGGTAAGGCGCTGTATGAAGCGACTCTTGATCGATCCGATCCTGGATGCCAGAAGCCGGATACTGAAAGAAAATTCCCGCTATATGCTTCAGGAGATTGAGCGGAAGATTGAAGAGAGCAGAGGAAATATCACTTTGGCAGAATGTGCGGAAGCCCTGGGCGTTCATCCGACTTATGTGTGGAAGGTGTTGAAAGCGGAGAAGGGGAAATCTTTTCTGGATTATCTGGAGGCATATAAGCTGGAAGAGTCAAAGCGCCTGTTGCTGCAGACAGATTTGACAGTGGCAGAGATTGCTGCAGAACTGAATTATACAAATGCTCAGAATTTTATCCGTTTTTTCAGTAAGAATACCGGCATAACTCCCGGGAGATTCCGAAAATTATCCTAGAATACAGGGAAAATCAAGAATAATCACTTTCTTTCTCGGATTAAAAAACAGAGAAGAAAGTGATTTTTTGAAAAGCAGACGGTAAAAACAGGCAAAAAGAAAGTGATTATTGACAGGAGGGCATCTGCAACATAGAATGAAAACACCCGGCGGGGTTCCGGCTCCGTAGTGCAGGGATGACAGAAGCGGATTTCGGAGGCAGGAGGATTCACGCTTGCAGCCGTAATGATAAAAAATAAATCATCCATAAGGAGGACGAAAATGAAAAGAAAAGTTTTGGAAAAGATGTTCGCTTCTGCACTTGTATGTGCGATGGCACTGAGCTTGGCATCCTGCGGCGATTCTGCGGATGGAAATACCGCCGGGGGAACATCATCAGAGCAGGCATCAGAAGGAACCGTTTCTTCCGGGTCGGATTCAGGTACCGCTTCGGGAGGAAACGAAGAACGTCAGACAATCAGCATCAGTGCACTGGACTACAATGCCGGACTAAATAATGTGGGTGAGTATGCCGATGATATTATTGACAAGATTCAGGAATACATCGGTGTGAATCTTGAAATCACATGGGTTGCCAGCGATGCTTTGGCGGAGAAGAACGCGTTGTATATGGCAAATCCGGCAACTATGCCGCAAGTCATTACCTGGGGCGGTACATTGGGCGGTGAAGTGGCTGCTGCTGCCAAGAACGGGGCTTTTGTAGACCTAAATGATTATATTTGGGATTCGGAGAAATATCCTAATTTATCCGGAATGGCAAAATCTGTAGCGTCAAACCTGACAGTAGAAGGTAAATTGATCGGAATTCCGCGTACCCGTGTGATCGGGCGGTACGGATTAAGCTATCGCACGGATTGGTTTGAGAAGCTGAAAGAGGAATATCATCTGGTGGAACCGAGTACGCCGGAAGCCGTATATGATATGCTTTATGCATTTACATACGGTGATCCGGACGGAAACGGAATTGATGATACGATAGGAATGGAAATGACTTCATTGACAGATCCATTTGACATTATCCAGACATGGTTTGGATGCGGAAATGGATGGGCTGAAGTGGACGGTCAGCTGTTGCCGGTCTTCATGCAGGAAGAATATAAAGAAGCTGTCGATTATATCAAGAAACTATATGATGACGGCCTGATGCCGGTTGACTGGATTTCCAGGCCTCAGGATGACAGGGGACAGGGATGCAGAAGAGGCGACAACGGTGCCTTGATCGACACCTTGGATGATGGAAAACGTATCTGGTATTATTTTGTAGCAGAGGAAACATTTACTCCTTCTGTCGTAAACCCCGAAGAGGCTGCTTCAATGACTCTGTATGGAGCGGTGAACGGCCATACGCTTGCAACGGCAGGATATAACGGATTTTTCACGCTTTCCACGACTACATTGAATACGCCGGAAAAGATCGAAGCAGCGTTGACATTACTGGATAAACTCAACGACCCTGAGATGCTGATCTTGACACAGTATGGTCTTGAGGACATTAATTATAAAATGGAAGATGGCTATCTGGTGGATCTTGATGTGAATGACGGGAATCTGTACAATAATTATGCGGGATTGAACCAGCTGCTTGCATTTCTGCCTTCCAGCGAAGCAGCCACTGCAGCCATTCCTTTGTATTTGAATGAACGTGATATGGCACAGAATGATGCGTATGCAGCAGCGTTGCCCTATGCGGTCTCCAATCCAGCCCTGCCGTATCTGGTAGGTTCAGAAACTTACGCCAGCGAAGGGGCTACGCTGGATGCCAATATAAGCGCAGCAAGGTCACAGTATATCTGCGGCGAGATTGACATGGAAGGTTTGGAGAAGGCAATTTCCGAGTGGAGGCGGCTGGGCGGTGACAAGATCATTGAAGAGGTGAACGCACAGTATCAGGCGAATCAATAAATTCAGAATCGGCGCCGGTGTCCGATGAGGATGCCGGTGCTTTTCCATATTCTACTACACAGGCGCTTAATACAGGAACAGGGAAATGTATAAGTAGGAAAAGAGGAGGAAGAATGGAGACAGGAAAGGTATTTTCGATCAAGGATTATGGAGCGGCAGAAGGGGGAAAAATTCTCTCTACCCGGGCTATACAGCAAGCCGTGGATGTTGCTGCGAAAGAGCAGGGAGAAGTTTTGGTACCGGCGGGAGTATATCTTACAGGTTCTGTTTTCCTGCACAGCAATATGCGTTTTTATCTGGAAAAGGGAGCAGTGCTTCTTGGAAGCATGGATGAGGCTGATTACCCGCTCACATTCAGCCGGGTGGCAGGAGTAGAGATGGAATGGCCGGCAGGTGTGCTGAATGTGATAAATCAGGAAAATGTACGTATATACGGAGAAGGGATGATCGATGGTCAGGGGGAATTCTGGTGGAATAAATATTGGGGACAGGACAGGAGGGGAGGCATGCGGGCTGAATATGAGAGAAAGGGGCTGCGTTGGGCGGTAGATTATGATTGTCTGCGAGCCAGGAATGTGGTAGTATTTCAGTGTAGGAATGTGCAGCTGGAAGGTTTTCACAGTATCCGTTCCGGTTTCTGGAATGTGCATTTGTGTTATAGTGAAGATATTGTGGTGAGAGGATTGCAGATACATGACAATTCAGGACCCAGTACAGACGGCGTGGATATTGATTCCTGTAAGGGTGTTTTGGTAGAGGGTTGCACGATTGCATGTAATGACGACAATATTTGTATCAAATCAGGACGTGATGGAGACGGGCTGAGGGTAAACAGGCCATGTGAGGATGTTACGATACAAAATTGCAGCATTCTGGAAGGTGCGGGTGTGACTCTGGGCAGTGAGACTTCAGGGGGCATTCGGGATATTGTTGTGAGGAATATCAGTTTTAAGAGAACATCTGCGGGATTCCGGATGAAGTCTGCCCGTACGAGAGGCGGCGTGTTGGAGCGCATTACGGTGGAAAATCTGGAAATGGAGGATGTGGCCTGCGCTTTTTCCTTTGATTTTGACTGGAATCCTGCCTATAGTTATTGCGTGATTCCGGCGGATCATGAGGGTGAGATACCGAAACGCTGGACAGCGTTGACGCAGCCGGTTTTGCCGGAGAAAGGAATCCCGGAAGCATACGATATCCATGTGCGGAATGTGGAATCCCGGATAACGCCGGGGCATGAAAAGGATTCTGCTGCATTCCGGATCCGGGGGATGATAGAGAAACCGTTTCATGACATTCATTTTCAAAATGGAAATATCCAGGCAAAAAGTTTTGGTGAGATTTGCAATGTAATAAATCTGGAATTTGTAAACGTGAAGGTCAGTGTGATGTCTTAAGCATGCAATTTACTGCCATTTCCGTATTTGGAAGCAGTCATTTCCACAATGCCTAAGGGAAATGAGGGAGAGTTTGTAAGGGGGTAGGAATGTACATAGATTTATCGGGAGAATGGAAGATTACTTTGGAAGCAGATGAGGGCATGCAGTCAGGGACGATAATGCTGCCCGGAATATTACAGGCATGCGGGTATGGAAATCCCGTTACCAGGCAGACGCCGTGGGTCAGCAGCCTTCATGATTCTTTCTGGTACGAACAGGAGGAATACAAGTTCGGTCAGGAGAACGGGGTAAAGGTTCCTTTCCTGGCCCAGCCGCCCAGGCATTTTCTGGGGGAGGCTGTATATGAGAGAGAGTTTGTGATACCGGAGTCTTTCGGGGAGACGGAGTGCCCTGCTATGCACTTTCACATAGAAGCCGCCAGATGGCGCAGCCGGGTGTGGATAGACGGGAAGATGCAGGGGGAGGACTGCTCCCTGTGCACTCCCCATGACATCAGGATCAAGGGACTAAAGCCCGGACGGCATACTATCAGGGTAGTGCTGGACAATTCAATGCTTTATCCTTACCGGCCGGATGCGCACAGTGTGTCGGATGCCCTGGGCGGAAGCTGGAACGGTATGGTGGGGGAAATCGCGCTTTTTACGGAGGATGTGTACAGGGAGCGGAAGAGGGCGAGAGAAGCATATGCCGCCAGCCGCCCCAGAACCGTGAAAGTGTTTGAAAACCGTATTTTAATAGACAATAAACCGACCTATTTCCGGGCAACCCATTTCGGAGGCGACTTTCCTCTGACCGGCTGTCCGGCTGCGGATAAGGGCTGGTGGCGCGAAAAGATGTCCGTTGTCAGGGAATGGGGGCTCAACGGAATCCGGTTTCATTCCTGGTGCCCTCCGGAGGCGGCGTTTGCGGCCGCGGACGAGGAGGGAATCTTCCTGCTGGTGGAATGCGGGATGTGGAATCATTTTGGGGAAGACGAGTCAATGTACAGTCTGTTAGTACAGGAGGCGGAGCGGATTCTGGAGAATTTCGGGCATCATCCTTCCTTTGTGTTCTTCTCACCCACGAACGAACCCGGGGGAGCGTGGTATAAGCCGCTCCGCCAATGGGTCAGTGAGATCAGAGAATACGATGAAAGTCTTGGATATGGAGGCAGGCGGATCTATACGGCACAGTCCGGCTGGTTTTACGATGTGCCCCCGGCGGAAATAGAGGGGACAGACTTCATTTATTTTCACCGCTCCGGTTATGGGCCTTATATTGGCGGGACTATCCGCAATCCGGCCGGCTGGCGGGGAGGTAATTATAGCCCTTCTCTGGAAGGTGTGAAAAAGCCCGTATTCTGCCACGAGCTGGGGCAGATCTGCGCCTATCCGGATTATTCCGTGACGGATAAATTCACAGGCTTCCTGCAGCCGGGGAATTATGAGGTATTCCGTGAGAATGCCCGGGTCAACGGCATATTGCCCTATGCGGAGGAATTCGTGAAATGCTCCGGCGAAAATCAGGTCAGGCTTTACAAGGAGGAACTGGAGGCGAATTTCCGGACACCGGAGCTTCAGGGCTTCGAGCTTCTGGACCTGCATGATTATCTGGGACAGGGGACGGCGCTGGTGGGAATCCTGGATCCCTTCTGGGAAAGCAAGGGGTATGTACGCACGGAGGATTTCAGGGAATTTTGCGGGGATACTGTTCTGCTGGCGGGATGCGGCAGTTACGTCTGGAAGCAGACGGATACGGCGGTAATTCCGGTGGAAGTCTGCCATTACGGGGAGGAAGATATCCGGGGCGGCGTGATCCGGTGGGAATTAAGCTGCGGGAGAGGGCAGCGATGTATGCCTGAAGAACCGGGAACCGAGGCGTTACAGGATAAAAGAGACGCGTCAGAGGAGCGGAAGGCAGCGGTTGGCAAGGCGGTGGGATTGCGGAGGACGGAACCTGCCAGCGGGGATGAACTGCAAAGCGGAGACCAATGCAGCATTCGCGCAGAAGAGGGAAAAAGATTTCGGGAAGAAGAGGGAAAAAGATTTCGGGAAGAATATGGGGAGATCCTGCAGCGCGGTGCTTTGCCTGTAGAAGAGATAAAGCGCGGCGGCAATACGAAGGCGGGGGAGATTATCCTTAGCTTTGATAAAATCCTGCGTGAGGATGCGTTTCCGGAAAACAGCCTGGGGTGTATTTTAAGATTGAAACTGTGGATGGAGGCTCCGGGAATAGAAAGCGCTATTGCCCATAACAGTTGGAATTTCCATGTTTTCAGGAGGCTGGATGTTTCTCTTTGCACCGAAGCTGTCCCCGGGCAGGTCAGCCGTAACCCTCAGCGTGCAAACGGCAGGCTGGGGAAGGATGCCGAAGACAGTCCGCAGGTTTTGTATACGAGGGATTGGGCGGAGGCAAAGAGGGCTCTGGAAGCTGGCGGGAAAGTGGTCTTCTCCCCGTACCTGTCGGATATGAATTACGAATGCCCGGCCCTTTCCGGCAGAAGCGTAAACTGGAACAGCCAGATGGGACCCTCCTGGTGCCGTACCATGGGAGTGGTGACAGACGAAAACCACCCCATTTTCCGTTATTTTCCTACGGGACATTCGGGAGGCTGGCAGTGGGAGGACATATTGGAGCATGCCAGAGGTTTCCATATGGAAGGTCTGGAAAGGATCAGGCCGATTGTGCAGCCCATTGACGACTGGAACCGGAATTTACTGCAGAGTCTGATTTTTGAAGCCAGGGTTCTGGAGGGAAGGCTGCTGCTGGTTTCGGCGGACCTGGAGGGCAGCTTTGAAGAACGGCCGGCAGCTTTCAGTTTGAAGGAAGCAATTCTGCGATATGCGGCTTCGGACTTATTTGATCCGGCAGTGGATGCAGAGGCGGAGGCCATTGAGAGGAAGCTGTTCCCGGTGTTGAGAATGGAAGCGCTTACAGATAAGGTCCTGTACGGAGAGGGCACTGCGGATACAGCGGCTTCGGAGGAGTGTACCATGAAAATTTCACATGGCGATGCGGTAGTGACGGCGGATCCTGATTGTTCGGCACGGGTGGAGAAGGAGAAATTCCCGGTCTATATCACGGTTATCTTAAAAAAGCCGGTGGAAATGCGGGGAATTGTATATGTGCCGGAACAGCGTGACAGGCAGCACGAGGGGTTCGTAAAGGATTATACTGTGGAAGTGAGAAACCGTGCAACCGGAAGCTGGGAGCATGCCGCGAAGGGGACATTCCGCAACACATGCCGTTCTCAGAGCGTACTTTTTGACAGCAGGGCCGAAGGGGACGCGGTTCGGCTGACGGTGCATTCCGCATATGGCTGTGTGGATAAATATGTGTGGCAGGAAACCGAAACGGGGTGGTACAGGGTATTTTCCCCTGCCAGGGCCGTGGTGCAGATAGCCGGTATTCATATTATATGCGACGAGGCTTCGCCTCATGGCGATGTCTTTATGGCAGGGAAGCGGAAATCCCGCACGAAGGAGATTGATCCGTAAGGATAGGTACAGAAAAAAGCGGAATATATGGAGGTTACATATGAGAGATACCGAGAGGCTTTTAAAGGAACTATTGCACCCGGATACGGAATTTACGCCGATTCCTTTCTGGTTTTTCAATGATGCCTTCGAAGAAGGGAAAGTAAGGGCGCAGCTGGAGGATTATGTGGAAAAGGGAGTATACGGCCTGGTGCTGCACCCCAGGATCGGAGTGCCGGAAGACATGCCTTATCTGTCGGACACCTGGTTTCGGGCAGTCAGGTATATTGTCCGGACCGCGTCGGAGCTGGGGATGAAGATTGTGCTCTATGACGAGGGGATGTATCCTTCCGGTTCCGCCCACGGCATGGTGGCTGCGGCGAATCCGGCGTATGCATCCAGGGGGATACTCCTGATGAAAGAGGAAGAAGCTGCCGCGAAGCTGGCGGGTGAGGAAAGCGCACAGGTGATTGCCGCATTCCCTGACGGCAGGCAGATTGTATACGGCTTTACAGGCGGCACTATCAGGGGGATTCATTTCGGGGAGGATGACGGCGAGCCCGGCGCCCCCAAAGCGGCGGATATTCTGAACCCGGATGCGGTGGAGCTGTTTATCCGGCTGACCCACGACAGATATTATGAGGAGCTGAAGGAGTATTTCGGCAATACCGTCATTGCGTTTTTCACGGACGAACCCAGTGCGCTGGGGAGAGGTGCGGAGCATTACAGGCCATGGGTTCCCGGTCTGGAGAAGGAGCTGGAGGCGGCGGGGGGCAATGTGAAGGACCTGGCGCTCCTGTTTTCCAATACCGGCAGGAGGGTAGCGGGCAGAGAGGACATCGTGGAGCCGGAAGATAATTTCACCGTACGGGTTTATCAGAGGCTGATCAAGGAAAAGCTGCGGGAGATTTTCTATGCGAGGCTTTCCCGCTGGTGCGGGGAGCACGGCATCTCCCTGATGGGACATCCGGCGGAGAGCAATGACATAGAGGAGGAGCTGTACTTCCATATCCCGGGACAGGACCTGATCATGAGGCGGGTTGCTCCGGAGACCGGGGGACTGCGGGAGTTTGACTCCGTCCAGGCGAAGCTGTCGGCGGATATCGCAAGGCATCTGGGCAGGCGCAGAAATGCAAATGAATGCTTCGGTGTGTGCTGCAGAGGCGGGATTCCCTGGTATATGACTGCCGGGGATATGAAATGGTATATTGACTGGCTGGGTCTGAGGGGCGTGAACCTGTATGTTCCCCATGCATTTTATTACAGCCTGGAAGGAGCGCGCAAGGGGGAGCGTCCGCCGGATGTGGGACCGGGCAATATCTGGTGGAAGCATTACCGCAGATTCTCCGATTATATGAAGAGGCTGTCGTTCCTGATGACCGATTCGGTAAACGGGGCGGAGATTGCGGTGCTCTGTGACAATAACCGGGTGCCCTATGAAGAGATTGCCTGTCTGTATGAGAACCAGATAGAATTTAACTATCTTCCGGCGGCGCTTCTGGAGAAGGCCAGAATAGAAGGCGGAAAGGTATGGATTGGAGGCTATGGGTACGCAGGTGTGGTGAACGTGCTGGGCGAGGCATATGAAGGGCGGTTCCGGGAAAAACTGGGGGATTTATTGTGGACTATTCCGGTCAATGGAGCAGATGCTGTAAAAAAGGATACTGTAAAAGAATTTGTATGTAAAATGCAGGATTCTGCCTGCAGAGGAAGTGAATCGGAAGGGCTGGCCGGTGTGCCGGGAGACGGGGCAGCGGAATGCATGGAAGAAACGGGAGGGGCAGCAGAAACAGAAGAGACAGCAGAAATAGAAAGGGCAACAGAAACAGAAGAGACAGCAGAAATAGAAAGGGCAGCAGAGACAGAAGAGACAGCAGAAACAGAAGAAATGGCATCATGTGGGGCGAAACCCCGGATGAAGGTCAGATTCAGCCAGACATGTAAGTCACTCCGCCTGGTGACACTCCGCAAATACGGAACAGATATGCTGCTGCTTGGCAACGAGGGGAGCGGGGCAGTCCGTGTCGATGTGACGGTTCCCGGCATGAAATCGCCGCTGTTTTTTGATTTGTGGAGAGGAACATGCTATCAGGTGGAGGGGGCGGCGGAAACCTTTCCGGTGTGGCTCCGTCCCAGTGAGACGGTGCTGGTAATGGAAGGAGGGGAGCCAGGGAATCTGCCCGGGCAGGTTCTGGCGGCCGGATCAGATCCCGGTAAATCTGAGCGGGACAAAATTGTGGAATGCCGTAAACCTGACTGGTACCTGGCAGAGTATCCTGACTGGACGGACAGATTTGCCCTTCTGGAAAAAAGCGGAAATACTGCTGTCTACAGCATGCAGTATCCGGCGGCGGAGGACTGGGAGACCGTACGGTTTTCCGTCAGGGCAGAGGAAATGGTGGAATGTTACCGCAATGGCAGCTTCGTGGATGTGAGCTTCTGGGGGCAGCATCGCTTTGAAGTGAAAGAACTGCGGAAAGGGGAAAATGAGATACGCCTGGTTATCACGGGAAATGCCGCAAACATTTACGAAAATGCGGGAATTGCTTTTGGGCTGACAGGGCGCCTCACATAGTTTCATAATGCCCTCTGCAGGACAGAATTCTGATATTTTGCAGTTCGTCAATGTCATAGACGAGGCGGTTTGCCTCGTCTATTCTGCGCGAAAACCGGGCCGGTGCTTCAGTGTCTCCGGCTTTCCTGTACCCTGCATTGCCCCATTGCGTTTTATATCGTTTAATAAGCTGTTTATTTTCTTCAAGGTTCTTTTGTCCTGTGATTGCCAGTACAGGTAATCACTCCAGCCCTTTGGGTCAAAGGTAAGATCGTTCATCTGGTGGTATCCTCATTTCTGCGTATTCCGTATTTCCGTTCAAATTCTAAAACTTTTTCGGTGGGCGTCCAGTCTTCGGCCTCCATTTCCCTCAATTCTTCCATTGTAAATGAAATGGTATCACCTCTTTTATGATTTTCGATGCTTTCATCAATTTTAGCCAGATATTCAGCGTTTTTTTTGGCTTTTACCAGCTCGTTATACTCATGTTCAGAGACGATGACTACGTTCCTGTTATTTTTTCTGGAAACAATGACAGGCTCACCATTAAAGGCGTTATCCAGATATTCTTTTAGCTTTGCCCTTAAATCAACAGGTTTAGCGGCAATCATAATATACACTTCCTTTCTCCGATTCTTTTACAAAATTAATTATATTCCGCAATCTCATAAATCAACCGTTCGGAATCTTCCCACCCAAGGCAGGGATCCGTGATGGACTTGCCATAGACGCCACCGCCCACCTTCTGGCAGCCTTCCTCTATATAGCTTTCGATCATGACGCCCTTTACCAGCTTATGGATATCGGCATTCAGCCTGCGGCTGTGCATGACTTCCTTGGTGATGCGGATCTGCTGCTCAAACTGCTTGCCGGAATTGGAATGGTTGGCATCGATGACGCAGGCCGGGTTCAGCAAATCCATTTTGTCGTACATTTCCAGCAGGCGGTTCAGATCCTCATAGTGATAATTTGGTACATTGTTGCCGTGTTTATTGACGGCGCCCCGCAGAACGGTGTGCGTCAGGGCGTTCCCGGTGGTTTTCACTTCCCAGCCCCTGTAGATGAAGGAGTGAGGATGCTGGGCGGCATAGACGGAATTCAGCATGACGGACATATCGCCGCTCATGGGATTCTTCATACCGGCTGCCACATCGAAACCGCTGGCGGTCAGGCGGTGCTGCTGGTCCTCCACAGAGCGGGCGCCGATGGCTACATAGGACAAAATATCGGAGATATATCTCCAGTTTTCCGGATAAAGCATTTCGTCCGCAGCGGTGAGGCCGGACTCTTCCACGGCGCGGATATGCATTTTCCGCATGGCAATCAGGCCGGCAAGGAAATCAGGCCGTTTTTCCGGGTCAGGCTGGTGGACGATGCCCTTATACCCCTCGCCGGTGGTGCGGGGCTTATTGGTATAGATTCTGGGGATCAGGATCAGCTTATCCTTCACTTTTTCGTTTACTTTTGCCAGTCGGTTGATATAATCGCAGACGGAATCCTCATTGTCCGCTGAGCAGGGACCGATAATCACCAGGAATTTACTGCTTTTTCCGGTGATGACATCGCTGATTTCCCTGTCGCGCGCTTCCTTCAGGGACACCAGCTTTTCCGGGAAGGGGTAGGACTCCCGGATTTGGGCAGGTGTGGGCAGTTTCTTTATAAATTCAAAACTCATACTCTTTTCTGTTCGCCGAAGCGATCCTTTCCGTGTGTATTTGTAGACATTTTTTCGGAATTGCCAGAGAATTACAGGATCCGCGAAGCGGTCCCTGTAATTTGCAGACACTTCCTTATCAGCCTATTATAATATGCCGGGGAGCTTTCTGCAAGGATTTTGGGGAGGAAAGCCAAAAAGTTTCCACCCGTGCGATTGCAACCGCACAGGCGGAAAAGTTTTGAGAGGGTTGAGAGGTTTTGGGATTGTGCCTTGGCAACTGAAGAAACGGATAGAACAGAGTGTGACATTTTTGTACATTTTCCGAATATTGAAATATCATTTGATGAAATGTTTGATATATAGGCAGGCGAATCTGCTATAGACATTGGGACAGATCAAAGAAGCTGCAGTGGTTATTTTCGGGCAGTCCCTGAGATAACATCAAAGCGCCCTCAACAGAAACGCCATATACAATGGAAGCGTCAGAAGCTACTCTGATTATGTTAGCGTCCTGATTCCCAGTATATACAAAAGGAAAAACTTTTTCAAGGGACATTTTAAGAAACTTGCATTTTTTTCAAGGGACTTTTTCGAAAAACATCAACTTTTCTTCCATTCTTGTACAATAGGCTCCCTGCCTCCGTATTTTATACTGGTGAGCGCATTCATTTGCCGCTTTTTACCCTTGATTACGGAAGCGCTCACTCGTCACTGTAAATCCTGGCGGTCTGTAGTATATGTCTGCAGTATATCAATTGCACCATGGTATTGGCCATTGTTATTTCTGCCAGTTTTTAGTATACTTGATGAGGGGGATGCTTTTAGGAATTGCCGGAAAATAACTGCTGCAATTGCTTCAGGCAAAAGCGTTGGAGGCTCTTCCTGGTAAAAACTTTAAAAAGGGGAGAAACAAATGACAAAAACAGACAGGGATGCAGCGGAAAGTTTCGGCGTGTTTTTGAAGGAACACAGGCTGAAATACGGGGTTACGCTGGAGCAGCTGTCCGACGGCCTGTGCTCCGCCAGCGGGCTGGCCCGCATAGAGTCAGGGACACGGACGGCAGGAAAGGCGCTGCAGGACAGCCTCCTGTACCGCCTGGGCATATCGCCGGACACCTATGAACATTTTCTTTTTGAAGACGATTACCTGCGCTGGAAGAAGCGGCAGCAGCTGCTGTACGCCGTGTCCAGGAGGGATGTGGAGGAGGCCGGGCGGCGCCTGGGGGAATACCGGGCACAGTATGAGGAAGGGGTTAAGGCGGATGTGGACAGGCGGCTGGAACGGCAGTTCTGCCTGAGCATGGAGGCGCAGCTCCTGCAGGGTCAGAGCCTGCAGAGTAAGGATATGGCGGGATATTTTCCGGCAGCTCCTGCGGTTGTGGCGGCAGAGAACCCCAGCGGGCAGGACCTTCGGGAAAAGCTGGGAGATCTGTACCGGGAAGCCCTGGAGCTGACGGTGAGTTTTCCAGCCTCTTCCGATTCTGTTTTCAGACAGATGGAAAGCAATCAAAAGACACTTTATCAGACCTCCCTGCGTATCCGGGATAAAATCTGCTCAGTGCAGGAGATGAACCTGCTGCTTGAAGCGCTCCATTACGGGCAGTGCGGGGATGCCGGGCTGCTTTATAAGGAAATCCTGGGCCTGACAGAGGACGCCCGGTTCGATTCCGTCAGCCGTGCAAAAATATACGCCAAAGCGGTATACTATTTCTGCCTGGACGGGCTGGCTTTGGGAACATGGGGGCTGGCGGAGAAAGCGGAAGCCATGGCATGGTGTACGAAGGCGGTGGAGTGTCTGCGGGAGGCCGGGAGGATGTATTATCTCTGGGAGCTGCTGGGGCTGTTTGGCGGGCTGATGCAGGATGTGGCTTCCGGGCAGCGGGCCGCGGGGGCGGAAGCAAGGGCGCAGGAACTGGAAAAACAGATACAGGAATACAGGGAATGGGGCCAGGCGCTGGAAGCAGTGTATGAGGAATTCGGCGTACCTGTGGAGACACGGGACTTCTGCAGGCTCTATGTGGAAAAGGAAGTATACTGCATCAATGAAATCGTCAGGAAACGCAGGACGATGCTGGGGATCAGCAGGAAGGAACTCTGCTGGGACGGCATTCTCTGCTCGGAGAAGACGCTGCGGCGCCTGGAGGAAGAGGGCAGGAGGGTTCAGAAGGGAATTCTGAACGAATTGATGAAACGCCTGAACCTGTCGGCGGAATACTGCCAGACGGAGCTGGTTGCCAGTGACCCGGAGGTTCTGAGGATGATGAGTCATCTGCGCGACTGTATCCGGGAGCATGATACCGAAGGGGCAGATCGGTTGCTGGGGCAGCTGCGGGAACGTATATCGTTGGATATCCCTTCTAACAGGCAGGAATGGATGAGTTGCCACGCCCTGAATGAAGTTCACAAGGGAAACATAAGCGGGGAACAATGTGTGAAATGTCTCAGAGAGGCACTGTGCTGTACTTTGCCCTATGAGATTGCCGTAAAGCCCGGGGAAAAATATTTGACCAATAAGGAGATTAACTGTATCCAGAATATGGTCTGCTGGAATAAGAAAATGGATGAGGAAAAGAAAAGGCAGATTGCCCTGTTAGAGGAACGATATAGTACATGCGAAGAGGATAAAAATATCTTCTGCTTTATCAACATGTATGAAATGGTCATGGGGTGTGTGGCAAGCGAGCTGGGAAATATGGGCGAATACGACCATTCAGATGAAATCAGCCGGAAAATTATAACGGAATGCCTTTATCTGCGCCGTACATTTGGGGTTCACGACGGAATATATGGCATGATGTGGAACGATGAGCAGCGGCGGAGAGAAGGCATTCCGGTTCAGCGGCGGTATCATCCGGAGGAAGACTTAAAACATTGTATTGTTTTCAGCAAACTCGGAGCGGAAAGACGTTCGGCGGAATTTTATAGTAAAAAGCTACAGTGCCGAAAGCAGGAATGATATTATTCCCTCACCTTTTCTCTTGGATCCTTGTCATCTAAGGGCTGTACCTTCGGTTTTGTTTCTTTCCCTGTTGTATTCTCCGCAGCCACCGTGCCGGGTACAGGTTTCGGGGCCGGAATCTGTCTGTTTAATGCCGGAAGAAAGGCCAGAGCAAGTGTCAGGGTAATGAATGTCCTTTTTAAAGTTTTGTGTTTCATAATGTTTCTCCTTGTTACCTTAACTTCTTTCGTTTTATA
>DKVC01000241.1:16882-17094 GCA_002490995.1 Lachnospiraceae bacterium UBA7188 | reverse complement strand
CCTATTGTTTTCTCTTCAGCCGGAACTTTTCATGTTAATTAATGCTCTGATTTTTAATATTTTCAAAATTTTTATAATAATATTGCGCACTTTCAAATTATGGTGTATATTGTTTCACGACCGATATTTTTTACGGAGAGAGGTATGGTATCTGACACGCAATGCAGAGTAAGGGGGCAGAGTATGGCAAAATATCTGGTAATTGTGGAATC
>DKVC01000241.1:0-16584 GCA_002490995.1 Lachnospiraceae bacterium UBA7188 | reverse complement strand
AAAATATCTGGTAATTGTGGAATCTCCCACAAAAGTGAAGACCATTAAAAAGTTTTTGGGGTCCAATTATGAAGTGGCTGCGACCAACGGGCATGTTCGGGATTTACCGAAAAGTTCACTGGGAATCGATATTGAACATAATTATGAACCGAAATATATCACAATCCGGGGAAAGGGCGAGGTGCTTGCCCATCTGCGCAGAGAAGTTAAAAAGGCGGAAAAAATATATCTGGCGACTGACCCGGACCGGGAAGGAGAAGCCATCTCCTGGCATCTGCTTTATGCTTTAAAACTGGAAGAGAAGCTGGAAGAAAAAAAGGTATATCGGATTACCTTTAATGAGATTACAAAAAATGCGGTGAAGGAATCCTTAAAGAATGCAAGGGAAATCGATATGAACCTTGTGGACGCCCAGCAGGCCAGGAGGCTTCTGGACCGTATGGTGGGGTACCGGATTTCACCGCTGCTGTGGAGTAAGATTAAGCGAGGTTTAAGCGCCGGGCGGGTTCAGTCAGTGGCGCTGCGCATTATCTGTGACAGGGAAGACGAGATCAATGCGTTTATTCCGGAAGAGTACTGGTCTCTGGATGTGAACCTGAAGGTGAAAGGCGAAAAGAAGCCCATTACGGCAAAATATTACGGCACTTTGAAGGAGAAGCAGGGGATTTCTTCCAGGGAACAGGCAGATGCCGTCATGGAATCCCTGAAAGACGCACAGTACAGCGTGCGGGAAGTGAAAAAGGGAGAGCGCCTGAAAAAAGCTCCGCTGCCCTTTACCACATCCACTCTTCAGCAGGAGGCGAACAAGGTGCTGAATTTCTCTACCCAGAAGACCATGCGGCTGGCGCAGCAGCTCTATGAAGGGGTGGATTTGAAGGGGGAAGGGACGGTCGGACTGATTACGTATCTGCGTACGGACTCTACGAGAGTATCAAAGGAAGCGGCGGAGGCAGCGGCGGGTTTTGTTGGCTCCCATTACGGGGAACCTTATCTGTCGGCGCATCAGGAAGAGAAAAAGTCCAGCCAGAGAATACAGGATGCCCATGAGGCAATCCGGCCTACGGAAGTAAGCCGTACGCCTGACAGTATAAAGGAGCAGATGTCCAGAGACTTATTCCGGCTTTATCAGCTGATCTGGAAACGTTTCGTGGCCAGCCGCATGAGTCCGGCAAAGTATGAGACGACTTCCGTAAAAATCCAGGCTGCGGACAGCGTTTTTACGCTGGCGGCATCCTCTTTGCTGTTCGAGGGCTTTATGAAGGTGTACAGTCCGAAAGAGGATAATGATGAGGAGAATACCCTGTCTGTGGGATTGAATGAGGAAAGCGTACTTTCCTTCCTGTCCTTTGATCCCCAGCAACATTTTACCCAGCCGCCTGCCCATTACACGGAAGCTTCTCTTGTGAGGGAGATGGAGGAGCTTGGCATCGGACGCCCCAGTACCTATGCGCCCACCATTACCCTGATCATTTCCAGGCACTATGTGGTGAAGGAGGGGAAGAATCTCTATGTGACGGAGCTGGGGGAAGCCGTGAACAATATGATGAAGGAAGCCTTTCCCGCCATTGTGGATGTGCATTTTACGGCGGGAATGGAGCAGTTGCTGGACGCTGTGGAAGAGGGCAGCGTGAAATGGAAGACGGTGGTATCCAATTTCTATCCGGATCTGGAAGAGGCGGTGCAGGCTGCGGAGAAGGCGCTGGAGCATATTTCCATTCAGGATGAGGTCAGCGACGAGGTGTGTGAGCTCTGTGGAAGGCAGATGGTGATTAAATACGGTCCCCACGGGCGCTTTCTGGCCTGCCCGGGATTTCCGGAATGCCGGAACACCAAGCCGTATTTTGAAAAAATCGGCGTGCAGTGCCCGAAATGCGGCAGGGACATTGTGATGAAGAAGACGAAGAAGGGCAGAGTGTACTACGGCTGTGTCGGCAACCCTGACTGTGACTTTATGGTGTGGCAGAAGCCTTCGGGGGAGAACTGCCCCGACTGCGGTGCGCTGCTGCTGGTGAAGGGAAGCAAATTAGTGTGTTCCAATACAGAGTGCGGGTACAATATATCGGCAGAAATGTCAAAGAAAGCTTGATAGAGGTCAGAATCGGTTTATTTTTTCGTGCAATATAAAAAATTGGTATAAAAAATTTAAGAGTTTTACATTGTAATTAGGAATTTTTTGTGGTATACTGTAAGCTGTCAGCAAAGTAGTAAGCGGTCGCTGAGCATCCATTTGTTTTGTTAGTCTCCTGGGCGAAAATTCAAGATGTGCGAAGTGATTGCGCATGTCCATGGGCATCAAAACGGAGGAGATGCTATGAGTAGTGTACAGCTTCTGGATAAAACCAGAAAAATTGGTAATTTGTTGCATAATAATAATTCCAGTAAAGTCGTATTTAATGATATCTGTACGGTGATGCGGGAGATTTTGGATTCCAATGTCCTGGTAATCAGCCGTAAGGGCAAGGTGCTGGGGATTGGAAAGGCCGAGGGCGTGCAGCCAATCACGGAGCTGATCGATGAGAACGTGGGAGGGTTTGTGGACGCCATGCTGAACGAGAGACTGCTTGGGGTTCTTTCCACCAAGGAAAACGTAAATCTGGCCACGCTGGGATTTGAAACCACGGACGTGAAGAAGTTCCAGGCTATTATCACTCCCATAGACATTGCCGGGGAGCGGCTGGGCACATTGTTTATCTACAAATGCGACGTTGCGTATGACATAGACGATATTATATTATGCGAGTACGGTACCACGGTGGTGGGGCTTGAAATGCTTCGGGCGGTGAGCGAGGAAAATGCTGAGGAAAGCCGTAAGCTGGCGGTGGTAAAGTCGGCGATCAGCACGCTCTCCTTCTCGGAGATGGAAGCTATTACCCATATCTTTGACGAGCTGAACGGAATGGAAGGTATTCTGGTAGCCAGCAAGATTGCAGACAGGGTGGGGATTACCCGGTCTGTCATTGTTAACGCATTGAGGAAATTTGAGAGTGCGGGTGTGATTGAGTCCCGTTCTTCTGGAATGAAGGGAACTTATATTAAAGTGCTGAATGATGTGGTGTTTGACGAGATTGAGGAACTGAAGCACCAGAACCACAATAAAATATAGAATCAAAAGGATTTGAGCCGGCGCAATGCGTTGTGCCGTTGGATAAAAGGACTTATGTTGACATGGCAATGAGAGTGTTTTTCATTGTCCGGTTGGGGCAATGAAAATTTTGTGCTTTCATTGCGGGCCAATAAGTCCTTTTTCTTTTGTAAAAAGAGGTGCTTTGGGGGGCTGTTTCCGGGTCTGGGAATAATTTCAAAGATAAAATAATAGGATTTTTGAATTTTGATATTGTAATTTGAAAGGATTTACTATAATATAGATTGATGGATGGGATTAGGTTCGTATCATGTTTTGATTGGGAGAGAGGAAGCTGCAGCGAAAGGAGAGGAAAATGTTTCAGTCAAGTGTATTCGACTATGTAAACGTATTGGATAAGGCGGCGGATGCCAGCTGGCTCCGCAACGATGCCATCGGAAACAATCTGGCCAATGTGGATACCCCGGGCTATAAGAGACAGGATGTAGCATTTGAAGATGTGCTGAAGAAGGAACTGGGCTGCTGCCGTTACAGGACAATGGATGCAAAGGTGGCTGCCATTCGCACCGACAGACTTGTACCGACGGTATTTACGGATCATGAGAATTATTCTTACCGTCTGGATAAGAATAACGTGGATGTGGATACGGAAGGAGTCATGCTGGCGGAGAATCAGCTGAAATATCAGGGACTTATGACAGGAATCAATCAGGAATTTCTAAACCTGCAGGCCGTTATGAAATGACGTTTCCCAGGCAGGTGTTTTTCCTGATGTTGTTTTGTTACTGGAACAGATTTTCTTTTTTATTTATATTTTGAGAGAGGAGCCAGAACATGAGCATGTTTTCTGCTTTTAATATCAATGCCACAGGCATGACAGCGGAGAGATACCGCATGGATGTCATTTCCGAAAATGTGGCTAATGCAAATACGACGAGGACGGCAGACGGCACCCCTTACCGCAGGAAGGTGGTTTCTTTTTCGGAGAAAGCCAATCAGGCTTCTTTTCAGCATATTCTGGGATGGCAGACGCATATACATTCATCCTCGGGGACGAATGCCAATATGACACATACCCATGAGGTGGTACATACCCATACAGGACTGGGATATACGGGGAACGGCGTCAGGGTGAACGGCCTGTACGAAGATCACGAGACGGAGATGAATATGGTATATGACCCTTCTCATCCCGATGCGGACGAGAACGGCTATGTGACGTATCCCAATGTGAACATTATTACAGAGATGACCAATATGATAGATGCGAGCCGTGCTTACGAAGCCAATGCCACTGCATTTAACGCCACCAAGGCGATGGTGCAGAAGGGCCTGGAGATCGGTTCATAAGCGCAGTTTCGGGCACTTGCGGGCAGGCTGCCGGTTGGAATTTCGGCAGGACATTTGATTTCAGACGGATTTGATAAGGAAAGGCATACATATTATGGATTTAGCAGCAATCACTCCGGTGAACGGGCTGGAGAAAGCAGTGGAAGTCAATCCTTCCGGACGTACTTCCTTTACCGGGATCCTTACGGAAAAGGAGGATAAGGCAGAAGGTACTTTGTTTGATTCCTTTTTAAACTCTGCCATCAACAATATTAAGACTACAAACGAATATCTCTCCGATGCGGAGGACATGAATATCAAGTTTGCCATGGGCGAGGTGGAGAATGCCCACGATCTGACCATTGCGCTGCAGAAGGCTTCCACGGCGCTGCAGTATACGGTTGCAGTCAGGGATAAGCTTCTGGATGCATACAAAGAACTCATGCAGATGCAGATTTAAGGGAAGGCAAAAGCATGTACGCCGCAAAAGTGTGTTGAAATGAAAAATTTATACTCATAGCCGAAAATATTTGCCAGTCTGAATGTATAACGAGTGAGCGCTTGTGCAATGGAGGACAAATAACGGCAAATGAATATGCTCACGAGTATAGATATGACTAGGAGAGAAGTACCATGGCTGACAAGCTAAAAGAAATACCAGGAAAAATACTGGAATGGTGGAATAAGTTTACCAGCAGGCAGAAGACCATTATCGTCATAATCGCTGCCGCTGTTGTATTCACCTTTGTCATCATTATATATACTTTCACCAAACCTGAATACACCAGGCTTGGAACTTATGAGAACACCACTACCGCGGCAAAGATTGTGGATATTCTTGATGGAGCAGGTGTCACCCATCGGGAGTCGGCGGATGCGCTGACTGTGGAGGTACTCAGCAGCCAGGTGGCACAGGCAAATCTGGCAATCGCCGCTGAAGGATATGTGCCGGATGATCTGAAGTACAGCGATCATGTGCAGAGCGGCATGTCTACCACATCGGCGGACAGGAACAATCAGTATACGCTTTTCCTGGCGAAATATATGGAGAATATGTTCGCCCAGGCAACGCCTGTGAAGGATGTGAGTGTGGGGCTGACTCTGGCGCAGAATACGGGAAGGCTCAGTGAGACAAAGCAGGAATCTCATGCGTATATCCAGGTCACTGTAGATGAGAACTTTACGGCGGCAAATGCGACGGCCATGGCGAAGGGGGCAGCCACATTCCTGGGAAATGATTCTACTGCAAATATTACCATTGTGGATCAGAACTTCAACATCCTGTATGCCGGAGGCGATGAATATTCCACCATGGGGATTGCAAATTCCATGCAGGAGCTGCAGAACCAGGCGTCCCTGTGGATGACAAACCAGGTGAAGAAGGTACTGCTGGGAACCAAGCAGTACATGCTGATAGAAGTGGCCAGCCACCTGGACGTGGATTATACCAATTATACCCAGCATGTGACGGAATATTCCAGCGATGATGATCATCCTAACGGTTACCCTACTCATCAGGATCTTTACAATTCTGAGACTACCAGCGACGGTGGGGGAATCCCAGGGACGGATTCCAACGGAGAAGACCTGACAGGGTACGTGAATCCTGATTACGGCGGAGGGACCAGCAATGAAAGCGAGTCCTCCACGAATATTCAGTGGAATGTGTCGGATAAAATCACCGAGGGACCGGCGGGAAGCATCCGGTACGGAAATTCCTCCCTGTCAGTATCCATGATCAAGTACCGTGAATATAATGAAGAGATCGTGGAAAGACAGGGGCTTCTGGACGGCATTACATGGGAGGATTTCAAGGAACAGAACAGAGCCAGCATCAAGCAGGAGGTAGATCCGGAATTTTTCCAGCTGGTAGCCAATGCAAGCGGCATCAGTGAAGATAAGATTACCATCGTCGCTTACGAAGAGCCGGTTTTCTATGATAAGGAAGGGTTCAGCTTAAGCGCTACGGATATCACAAGCATTGTGATGATCATATTGATTCTGGCACTGCTGCTCTTCGTGGTTCTGCGCAGTATGGGACCCAGGAAGAAAGCAGTGGAGGAAGAGCAGGAGCTGCCCGTGGAGGAGGTTCTCCAGTCCACCCAGGAATCTACTGTGGAGGATATTGACGTTGAGACCAAGTCCGAGACGCGCAAGATGGTTGAGAAATTTGTGGACGAGAATCCGGAAGCGGCGGCAAATCTGCTGCGGAATTGGTTGAACGAAGATTGGAATTAGCGAGGTACATAGATTATGCCAAAGACTGCTGCAAGCGAGGGGGGAATCAAGGGAGTCCAGAGGGCGGCTATCCTTTTGATATCCCTGGGACCGGAGCGTTCTGCCGGTATCTTTAAACATTTGAAGGAAGAAGAGATAGAGGAACTGACACTGGAGATTGCCAATACCAGAAGCGTGACCCCGCAGGTGAAGGAAGAAGTGATTAACGAATTCTACGAGATCTGCCTGGCCCAGCAGTATATTGCGGAAGGCGGCATCGGCTACGCCAGGGATCTGCTGGAGAAAGCGGTGGGTGCCGACAAAGCAATGGAGGTTATCAGCAAGCTGACGGCATCGCTGCAGGTAAAGCCTTTCGAGTTTGTGCGTAAGACGGATGCTTCTCAGCTGATTAACTTTATACAGGATGAGCATCCTCAGACGGTTGCTTTGATTCTGTCCTATCTGGCGCCCCAGCAGGCGGCACAGGTAGTATCAGCGCTGCCTCCAGAGAAGCAGGCGGATGTGGCAAGGCGTATTGCAGTCATGGACCGCACCAGCCCGGAAATCATCAAGGAGGTGGAGAAGGTGCTGGAGTCCAAGCTTGCAAGCCTGGTCAACCAGGATTACACCATCATCGGCGGTGTGGATGCTGTGGTGGAGATCCTGAATACGGTGGACCGCGGCACGGAGCGCCATATCATGGAGACCCTGGAAGTGGAAGTGCCGGAGCTGGCGGAGGAGATCAGGAAGAAGATGTTCGTATTCGAGGATATCCTGCTCCTGGACGACAGAGCAATTCAGCGTGTGCTGCGTGATGTGGAGAATAATGATCTGTCCATAGCATTGAAGAATGCAAATGAAGAAGTCAAGAACGCGATATTCAATAATGTATCCAAGCGTCTTGCCGTCATGATTAAGGAAGATATGGACTTCATGGGTCCTGTCCGTATGAAGGATGTGGAAGAGGCGCAGCAGAAGATAGTCAATATCATCAGAAAGCTGGAGGATTCCGGTGAGATCGTAATTTCCAGAGGCGGAGGTGACGAGATCGTTGTCTAGTAATCTGCTTAAACGGTTTTCCATTGAGGTTCCGGCGGATGACGGGAAACGTGTCATTGACAGCAATGGATTGGTGAAGAGGCGACTGGAGAAAATAGCCGAAGAGAACGCGCGCAGAGAAGGCGGCGGGGACGGTTTTATCTCCGGGCTGATGCCGGTGGATGTTCTGGAAGCTCCTGAGGACGGGGGCAATCTCATCAAGGCACAGGATGATGCGAAAGAAATTCTGGCACAGGCAAAGGCGGAAGCCGATGGTGTGCTGGCTGAAGCCCGGGCCGAGGCGGAGCGGATTCGCAGTGAAGCAAAGGCGCAGGCGGAAGCGGAGAAAATACAGGTAATCAATCAGGCGAAGCAGCAGGGATACAGTGAAGGCATGGTGAAGGCGCAGGCCCATGAGAATGCCATGGAGCAGGAATATCTGGAACGCGCCCGCACATTGGAAGAGGCTTACCAGCAGCAGGTGGATATCCTGGAGCCGAGATTTGTGGATACCATTACCGGTATATATGAGCATATATTCAATGTGGAGCTTTCTTCCTACCGTGATATCCTGACCTATCTGATTACCACGGTATTGCATAATCTGGAGGGAAGCCGCAGCTTTATCATTCATGTGTCGAAGGAGGATTACCCTTATGTCAGTATGCAGAAAAAGCAGATGCTGTCCGGTGTAGTCTCTGAGAATACGAGCGTGGATGTGGTTGAGGATCTGACTCTGGGTAAAAACGATTGTATGATTGAGACGGAGAACGGTATTTTTGACTGTGGGTTGGGAACGCAGCTGAGCGAACTGAAGAAGCGGCTTATGCTTCTTTCCTGGTCAGGGGAAGAAGAGCAGTAAGGACATTGTCCGGACATATGCGGAGCCAAAAGCGGCATGTGCGAAACAGGAGGAATTTTTTTGCGGACAGTTAATGTGGATTTCGCAAAATATAATAGAGTTTTAGAGCAGCCTTTCTACAGGAAAAAGGGTAAAGTCGTCAATGTGGTAGGATTGACAATCGAATCTGCCGGCCCTGACGCGAAGCTGGGAGATATCTGTACGATTACCCCGGAGGGAGAAGACAGGCCGATTCTGGCGGAGGTAGTGGGATTTAAAGACAAGAAGACCTTGCTGATGCCTTATGACTCGGTGGACGGCATCGCATTGGGGTGTATTGTGGAAAATACGGACAATCCGCTGCTGGTGACGGTGAGTGATGCCGTGCTGGGAAAGACCCTGAACGGTCTGGGAATTCCGGTAGACGGCACACAGATTGAGGGTGTGCAGTATCTGGTGGAGGCTGCGCCGCCTGACCCTTTAAGCAGGAAGATTATAGACGAAGTGCTTCCTCTGGGCGTGAAGGCGGTGGACGGTCTGATTACAGTGGGCAAGGGACAGCGTATCGGGATCTTTGCCGGTTCCGGTGTGGGAAAATCCACTCTGATGGGCATGTTTGCAAGAAATACAAAGGCAGATATAAACGTAATTGCGCTGATCGGAGAACGTGGGCGTGAGGTGCGCGAATTTATAGAACGGGATCTGGGAGAAGAGGGAATGAGGCGTTCCGTAGTGGTGGTGGCCACGTCCGACAGACCGGCCCTGGAGAGGAATAAAGCGGCTAAGACTGCCACTGCCATTGCGGAATATTTCCGTGACCAGGGAAAGGATGTTCTGCTGATGATGGACTCCCTGACCCGTTTTTCCATGGCACAGCGGGAGATCGGGCTGGCGAGAGGGGAACCGCCTGTGACAAGAGGGTATCCCCCCAGCGTGTACTCCGAGATGCCCAGGCTGCTGGAACGGGCAGGCTGCGCGGCAAGGGGTTCTATCACCGGACTGTATACGGTGCTGGTGGACGGGGATGATTTCAATGAACCCATTACCGATACGGCTCGAAGCATTCTGGACGGGCATATCATGCTTGACAGAAAGCTGGGACATAAGAACCATTATCCGGCAATTGATATTCTCCAGAGTATTTCCAGGTGTATGAGCCAGATTGCTTCCAGAGACCACAAGCAGGCAGCAGGGAAGCTGAAAAATGTGGTCGCAACATACAACGAGGCGGAGGATCTGATTAATATCGGCGCATACAAAAACGGCAGCAATCCTTCCATTGACTATGCAATATCCAAAATTGACGCGGTGAACCAGTTTTTATGTCAGGATGTGGAAGAAAAATTCAGCTTTGAGGACAGTGTGGGAATGCTTGAGAGGCTGTTTGAAAAGAAATAGCCAGGGGGGATAAGAATGGCCAGATTTCGATATTCCATGCAGAATATCCTCAATATCAAACTGAAGCTGGAAACCCAGGCGAAACAGGAATTCTCCGCAGCGAAGGCAGCTCTGGACGAGGAGGAAGCCAGAATGCAGGGACTGGTGGAGCGAAAATGCGGATATGAGCAGGAGGCGGAACAGCTTTTGTCAGGAAAGCTGAACCTTCGGAGGATTGAGGAGAATAAGGCGGCAATCCGCTGCATGGAGGATTACATAGAGAGACAGCAGCTCAATGTGGACAGAGCGGAGAAGAAGCTGTATGAAGCCACGGAGAGGCTGAAGCAGGTGCGCATAGAGCGGAAGACTCATGAAACGCTGAAGGATAAGGCTTTTGAGGAATTCCTCATGGAGGAAAAGCGGCAGGAGAGTAAGGAAATCGACCAGCTGACCAGTTATACATACGGTCAGCGTATGAATATGGAAAATGCAGAGCAGCAATTTGCCTCAGTGCAGGCATGAGGATTTGCCCGGGAGATGACATATGGCGAAGGAATTGAGCCCTCTGGCTGCAGCGGCAGAAGAGGAAAAAGCAAAATTAAAAGAAGAAAAAAAGCAGTTTAAACAGGAGCAGAAAGCCCAGAAAAAGGAAGCAAAGCGCAGGGCGGCTGAGATTGCGAAGCAGGAAGAAGCGCTGGGAGAGGATGGAGGCAGCGGTCTTGTCACCTTTGCAGCCACGCTTCTGATTGTCGCTTTGTGGGTGGCGGTTGTCTGCGTGGTGGTCAAGATGGACGTGGGCGGCTTCGGAAGCAGTGTGCTGGCGCCCATTTTGAAGGATGTTCCCGTTGTCAATAAGATACTGCCGTCGACTGTACCGGCAGCAGGAACGGAAGAGACGGACGGTTACGGCGGCTATGAAAGTCTTGAGGAAGCCGTGGATTACATCAAACAGCTGGAGCAGCAGCTGGAGCAGCTGCAGACTTCTTCCAGTGCGAAAGATACCGAAATGGAAAGTCTGAAAGCGGAGATACTTCGCCTTCAGGAATTTGAGCAGAGACAGGTAGAATTTCAGCGTATTATGACTGAATTTTATGAAGAGGTGGCGAATATTGACCCGGACGGACTGCTGAAATATTACGAATCCATGGATCCAACAACAATGGAATATATCGTGAGGCAGATTGCCGTACAGAAGCAGAAGAACGAGGAACTTGATAATTATGTTAAGACTTATGCCGAGATGAAGCCCAAGGCGGCGGCAAAGATGTTTGAATCCATGGATGACAACCTGGAACTGGTGGCTGAGATCCTGGGGGCGATGTCGGTAGAACAGAGAGCCGCAATCATGGACGCCATCGATACGGAACTGGGAGCGAAGCTGACAAAGATGATGCGTCCGGGTTCTTAAGGCAGAATCTCTTTTTGCCGATATATATTTGGGAGATTGGGTCCCATGGTATTTTCAGAAAAAGAAAGAAAGGAGGTTAAAAATGGCAAATACAGTTGTTAAAAATGTGGGTTCCCTGTTTGCGAACCAGACGGTTTCTGCGGCAGCGAAAGGTACAGCAGGAAATGGAGAATTTCATAAGGTGTGGAACAGCCAGATGAACAAAGACGTTTCAGGCAGTACAATTTCCGGCAGCAATAAGCAGAAGCTGGACGGAATCAGCGGGAAGGGCAAGGCCGGAATTCAAGAGAAAGCAGCCGTGCAGAAAGATGAAAGCGTAAAACCGGAAGAGTCGCAATCTGTGAAAGATGGAGGCGAGGAGATATCCGCTTCTGCCGGAGCTCAGGAGCAGGAAGAAGCAGCTTCCGGAGTGGATGATGCTGCCGGGATGGAAAAGGCTTCCGAAGTGAACAATGCTGCGGAAACAGAAGAGAAGGCGGGAACGGAAGAGCCGGGGACAGACGCGGAGGAAGTCATAAACGCAGCGGAATTTGAGATCGGGGCGGACGAACTGCAGGATGCCTTGAAGGGTCAGGAACTGCAGGGACAGAAGGGAAAAGTCCCTGTAATTGGCAAAGCGGACACGACCGAAAGAGACGCCGGGGTAACACAGGAGCAGCTGCGGGCAATGGAAGTTCTTGGCGCGGCTGCGGTGCAGCTTATGGAACAGATTGCCAATGTGTTTGGAATCACGACGGAGGAGTTAAAGTCTGTAATGGACAGTATGGAAATGGGGCAGGCAGATTTGCTTGATCCTTCCAGACTAAGAAATCTGTTTTTGGAACTGGGTGGTGCAGGAGATATTTATGCATTGATCACGGACGGAAACTTATATGACAGTTATCGCATGAT
This sequence comes from Lachnospiraceae bacterium UBA7188, assembly GCA_002490995.1. Lineage (GTDB taxonomy): Bacteria > Bacillota > Clostridia > Lachnospirales > Lachnospiraceae > Acetatifactor. Next base: position 4,401 of record DKVC01000241.1, on the reverse strand, counting down.
AATGCGACAGTTAAATCAGGTGCTTCATGAGAGTGCCATTGAGCTGGAAGAAGAGCCGGATCAATTGCAGACACTTTTCAGGGATAGTCTGGAGGCGCTGCAGGATACGAAAGTGCCAATGTTGATTCCTGAGAACAGAATGGAGGGGGTGCAGGAGAGAGCGGTTTTGATGACCGGGGAAAGCACTTCACCTAATTCCGGGATGTCTGCAGAAGCTGTACAGGATGGACAGGAAGCACCGAAGCAGGATACAGGAGCACAGGAGCGGAATGAAAGGCAGTCCGAAAGCAGGGCTAATGGCGATAATCAGGTGAACCTTTTCACGCAGAATTTCAGATCGGAACAATTCCGTCCGGAATTGCAGCAGTTGCAGGAGATATCACAGGATAGTCCATGGAGTGCTGATACCAGGGAGATCATGGATCAGATTCTGGATTATATGAAGTTCAATATGAACGCGGATACTACAAGCCTGGAGATGCAGCTGCACCCTGAAAGCCTGGGTACGCTGCATATACAGATTGCTTCAAGAGGCGGAATTGTCACAGCGAATTTCATTACAGAGAATGAGGCTGTAAAAGTTGCGGTGGAAAGTCAGATGCTGCAGCTGCGTGAGCAGTTGGAAGCACAGGGGGTGAAGGTGGAGGCCATTGAGGTCACTGTACAGACCCATGAATTCGAGCAGAATCTGGAACAGGGCAGAGGCAGAAGCCAACAGGAAGGCGAGAAGAGAAGCCGCGGCAGAAGATTTCGTATGGATGGAGTTGCAGCGATGGGCGTTATGGAGACAGATGACGCAGCAGAAGCTGAAAGAATGGCGTCAGGCGAGAGTACGGTGAGTTATACCGCTTAATTGCAGATTATACTCGTGAGCGCAGGTATACATTATCGTGCAGTGCATAAATTGAAGAAAGCCGTTTCGCTTTTGCAAAAAGCAGAAATGAAGAAAGGAGAATATATATGGCTTTAATGGCACCCGTACAGGACGGGAAGATTGTGGAGACAGAATCCCAGAAGTCTCTGAAGAAGCAGCTTACAGCTGAGAAAAACGGTATGGACAAAGAAGCATTTCTGCAGCTGCTGGTTGCGCAGATGCAGTATCAGGATCCGTTGGAACCTACATCTAACACAGAGTTCGTTTCCCAGTACGCACAGTTTTCTCAGGTAGAGCAGATGCAGAATCTGGCAGCTACCTCCGAACTGGCAAGGGCTACATCGCTGGTAGGGGATCATGTCTATGTCAAAACGACCGGTTCAGATGGAGAACCCAAATATGTCTATGGCAAGGTGGATTATGTTGCCTTTGAGAATAATAAGGCTTATGTCTCCATTGAAGAGGCACTTTATTCTATTGATGATGTAGATACAGTAGTAGATCTGGAATATAAGAACGCTTATGACAAGGCTTATGATTTTACCGCGAAACTGAATCAGCTTCCGAATCCCACTGGCGTGGATCTGTCCAATGCAGAGGATATTGATGAGCTTGAGAAGATTTATAATGATATGACAGACTATGAGAAGAGTTTTGTTGCTTCGGATACGGTGAAGAAGCTGAACAAGTATATTGAGAGGATAAAGGAAGTACGTACCGCTGCGGAAGAAGCAGGAAAGGGCGACGAAACGGAGGAAGGCGGAGATTCCGGGGAGGATTCCGGAAAAGAGGAGACAGATAGCACTGATAGAGCATAAAAGGAGTTTACAGGGATGGATATTCAGGGCAATGGCTATATTTCCATTGAGCAGCTGACAGATCAGTATCTGGAAAAAAAGGCACAGGCCCGGAGAGCCACGGATGGCGAGGCCTCAAAGGGCATATCCTTTCAGGATGTTTTACAGCAAAAGACATCAGGGGAGACAGGCATCCTGAAGTTCTCCAAGCATGCAATGGGAAGACTGGCTGACCGCAATATCGAGCTGAGTGATGCTCAGCTGGAAAGGTTGGAGTCCGGAACAAAGAAAGCAGGGCAGAAGGGAATCAGGGATTCGCTGGTGATCGTGGATCAGCTGGCGTTTATTGTAAATATCCCCAATCAGACTGTGGTCACTGCAATGGACAGTACGGATACAGATGAGAACATATTCACAAATATTAACGGAGCAGTTATCATATAGCCGGACCGACGAGGAGGTTATGGCTTCTTGAATGACAGAGAGAGGCTTGCTCCGTTCCAGATCAGGAGGAACAGATTACTATGATGAGATCACTTTTTTCTGGTGTGTCGGGTCTTAAGACGCATCAGACCAGAATGGATGTTATCGGCAATAACATCGCAAATGTTAACACAGTTGCATACAAGTCAAGTTCCATGACATTTGCAACGCTGATGAGCCAGACAACCCAGAGGGCAAGCGGGGCTAATTCCACTACAGGAACCGGAGGCGTGAATCCAAGACAGATTGGACTCGGTGTAAAGACCAGCGCCATTAATGTCAATATCACCGGACAGGGTGCAAGCCAGTCAACCGGAAACCCCTTTGATATTATGATTACCGGGCAGAATTTCTTCATTGTTAATAACGGGAGAGAGAACTATTTTACCAGGGATGGTTCTTTCTACGTTGATGGCGCAGGAAACTTGGCCATGACCAGTATCGGCTATAATGTCATGGGATGGCAGGTGGACGAGGAAACCGGCGAGATCAGGAAGGATACTGTGTCAGCGCTTCGTATTATGAGCAGTGCTAATAGGAATTATCCGCCGGCAGCCACCACAGACGGCTATATGTCCGGCATCATTGATAAACATGATCCGGATGTTACCAGCGCCAGCGGAAAGGTCGTAAGCCTTCAGTTTTTTGATGCACTGGGCTATGAATATACGGCAAAGTTTTCTTTTAAACAGTCTGACAACGACCATGTCTACAGCCTGGAGCTTGACAGGATCATTGATTCCGAGGGCGAAGACGTGATGGTCGAGGTCGATCAGGATGATCCGAACAGTACAACTACTCCGCCTGCGCAGATAAAAGTAAAAGTACCGTTGGCAAGTCTTGAAGGCGTGTGGGGAGATACGAGGGTAGTTGAAAATGCAAATAAACTGACTTTCGATTCTGCTAAATATAGGTGGAATGGAAATCAGCTGATGAGAAGTGAAAAGGATGGCAGTACTGTCCCTGTTGCTGATTTGCAGGCAATACGGAACGGAACACCGCTGTCAAGCACAGTAGACGGTGAGCCGGTTGAGATATCGGTACAGGAACAGTTGGACAATATTGCAGCTGCATATGGGATGGGAGGATCGACAGAAGAGTTCCTGAATCAGGCGATCAATGTGACGGATCCGGCGGCAACTGATGTTGAACCCCAGTATATTTCTATCCGTCAGGTAATATACCAGCAGGGGGTAACTGGTTTACAGAATGTTGCAACTCAATTTAATGATCTTTCAACTTTGGATTCATTTTTAAATGGCGCACTGGAAACTGGTACAACGAATACGTATAATATAGATGCCCGCAAGTTCGATGGCGTAACGGTTGAATTCGATTCTACAAATGGAAACCTCATTGGAATTAATGGATTGTCAACCCAGCAGACTGCAAAATTGCTGTTGGACGGCATTGGAGAAGGGAATTTCGCTGATATTGAAATTGACTTTTCTACCATTACGAACGTAGACAACAAGGGAACCTCCACGATTGGAGCCACCAACGGTAAGGATGATGAGTACAGTACCGGTTCTGGACGGCGTAATGGCGCCATGAGCGGACTTTCCGTACAGCAGAACGGTATGATTTATGCGAGCTATGACAATGGCATGACCAAGCTGCTGGGGCAGATAGCGACTGCGAAATTTGCCAATGCATCCGGACTTGAGAAGCTGGCGGATAATCTCTATGCAGCGACATTGAACTCCGGCTCCTTCGACGGTATTGGTGTGGACATCACTGCGGAAGGCGATTACATGTCCACAGGCCAGCTGGAGATGAGCAATGTGGATCTGGCTTCGGAATTTACCGAGATGATCACCACCCAGCGTGGTTTCCAGGCGAACAGCCGTATTATAACTGTATCCGATACTTTATTGGAAGAATTAACTAACCTGAAGCGTTAATTTATACTCGCATTATTTAAATGGATGTGTTATAATGGGGGGGCAGGGTTCTGTCCCCCATATTCATGGGGTGGAAGTACTGCGGAATGTTTCTGTAAGAGGTTTTGGGAACGGCACGGTCCGGCAGGGGTGGCGGCAGCTGCTTCCGGGTGTGAGACTAAGGTGGTGGCAGGGTATGACAGGATAGCAGGAGTATGGAGATGCAAGAGGTTTCGATATGATTGAAGTGACGAAATTGAATGGTACAAAGATTTTGGTGAATCCGCATCTGTTCGAGATTGTGGAGGAAACTCCGGATACGGTGATCACTCTCACTACCGGGAAAAAAATAATTGTAAAAGAA
>DKVC01000084.1 GCA_002490995.1 Lachnospiraceae bacterium UBA7188 | reverse complement strand
AATATCCGTTACCTGAAAGACAAGCTGGATGCTTTGAACGCGGGTACCCTTCCGCTGGAAGAGCACGACTTGATTGAGGTAGACTGACTATGAGGAGAGGAATACAATGGGACGGAGATGCATGGGAAGACTACTGCGAGTGGCAGAAAGACAAAGCAACCTTAAAGCGCATCAACACCCTTATAAAAGATGCCCAACGAGACCCATTCGGGGGCATCGGTAAGCCGGAGCCTTTGAAGCATGATTTATCCGGCTTATGGAGCCGCCGTATCAACGATACAGACCGGCTGACATACAAAATCATAGGAGATGTGATCGTAATTCTTGCCTGCAAGGGTCATTACGACTAAGAACAGCCCCTGAGCCTCGCACGGCTTAGGGGCTGTTCTTTGCTCAAAAGCAGCGCCCTTTCCTCTTTTGTCCTTCCATTCAAAAGCAGCAGCCTCTCTCCATAAAAGAAAGCCGTATCGGGGAGAAAATCCGTAATTATTACGGATTCATGCAAACGAGCCTGCTATACTTATTTTCAGTAAGGCACGCACCCCGGAACACCAACGCTCACTTGTTATATATGTAGGATGACAAATGTTTTCGGTCGTGGGTATAAATTCTGAACCTTAAAAACTGCAATTTTTAAATTGTTGAAGGAGAATCAAGACTATGAAGATACAGAAGAATAAAAATCGGCTTGTGGCGCTGCTTGCGACGCTGCTGCTTGCAGTCGGCGCAACCGGCTGCGGCAGCGTGGACGGCGGGATGTCCACCGCGACGCCCCTCCCTAATCCGCCGACCGTGACGGAGACCGCGGCAACGGAGCCAGGGGACGGCCGGAAAGGAGCAAATTAAGTTTATTATCATTGAGAAAGTGCGCAACTATGTCACCGGCACCGGTGGCAGCAGCCTCGACACCTGGTACTGGATCGGCCGCATCGCCGGTTATGCCATCCAGTTCGCAGCCGGTTTCGGCATCGGCTTCGCGATCAGGGTCCTCATCACGTTCGTATTCAAAATGATAGCACTATTCGCTTAAATGTGGTATACTGGTTGTGTATAAGAAAACCAATTTTACATTTCCATAACCGTATGCGCCAGCCATTGCTGCCTCCCCCTTCACAGTTTGTATACAGGCTTTTTGCATCGGGATATATAGGCTTTCGGCTATATTCCGCCAGCAGGCCTTTTCATTCAGGTTCCAGGAGGAGCGGGACAGCTACATGGACATGAAGCCTTTGGAACTGGCGACTTTGCTCAAAGAGATGCAAACAGTTGTTTATAAATGGCTCAAGGAGGATGACCCAGAGAAATACATTCAGACCAAATATACCGGCCCGCGCGGAGATGTGGTCATCCAGGAGGGTTCTGAGGAGATTGAAGAGGAGACTTTTGTGGAGTTTGGCCGGATGTGGCAGGAGGGGCTCCTGACCAGCGTTACCATCCCCGGGAGTGTCAGAAAAATCGGCGACAGAGCCTTCTGGTACTGCAGGGCTCTGACCGAAGTGACCATCCCGGCGGGCGTTGAGATAAGCAGCGACAAAAAGATAAACCCAAAAAGGAGGCAATGAGATGAAGTATAATGTTTTCATTTACCCCTGTTCAGGGGAGACGGGGCAGCCAAGCTCTGAAGTCCGCATGGAGATAGACGGTGGCTTCCGTTTGTTTTATGAGGATGTGATGGGGATGATCAGCATGTTCCATGAGCATGCGAAGTCGACAGGAAGCGGGGCGGATGCCAGATTCCGGATACGTGACGGGGAGAACGGTGAAGAATTCGATGTCTGCTTCGACGAGGCGGATATCATCTATTCGCTGCTGTATTGCTGCGAGGGGCATCCGGATGTAACCGTCAGGGAAATCCTGTATCAAAACAGCAGATACACAGATGTCTCGGAGGTCAGGTTTTGGGTCAATGAGTTAACCAGCTATTGCTATGGCGGAGGTTCCTACGATATTGATCTTTTTGCAGTTAACATTGGGTTTCACGCGAAAAAAGACGGAAACGACACACAAGTTTATGTGTTTGGACCGTATTTTTATTGGTATCCCGATTATAGTGGTGAGGATGTTCGGGTGATTGATTCTTATCCCCGGTCCCATGGTATAGTCGAAGTACAAGACAGGCAGATCCAATATGCGGGGATGTATCATTATGACCGCGAGAAAGTGGGGGATACGATTATTGGTGGAAACGGGGAGCCGGAGTATGTTATGCAGGAAGAGCATGAAGGAGCAGGAGCGGAGGTTTTCCTTGAGTCAGACGGGAAAAGAGTCATGTTCAGCATACTGCTGGATGGTAAGCTGTACAGGAAGATAAGTATGGATGGGGAAAAGGTAATCTTTTATTCCGCACTGCTTGACGGTATCCCGCTGAAAGAAAGACATTTTGAAAGTCGTTATCATTATTATGCATCTGATCCGGAAGATGAAGATCATGTGGTGCGTTTTCAATCTGATCCAAAAGAGCAGCTGGCATTGAGTTTCTGGGAGTGCGTGGATGGGGAGGATGTGGTCTTTGAGAAGGGCGATGACGGTGAATACCGGTATGCGGGAGAAAATAAGGAAGTTGCCGAAATATGGTCCGGCATCTCCTTTGTCCCGCCGCAGACACCGGATCCGGGCAGCCTGAATCAGACATCCGCGCACAGGTTATGTGAGGACTATGTGAAACGCTTTTTCAATAACCGGAAAAATGCGGAGCAGCCCGAAGACGAGGAAGCTGCGGGACAGTCCGAAGACGAGGAAGCCGCGGGACAGCCCCAGGATGAGGAAGCCGCAGGGCAGACCGGAACGGAAAGGGATTTCAAGGCCATCACAGCCATGAAAAAGAGGCTTCTGGTACGTTTGAAGGAAGAAGTCATGGGGCAGGATTTGGCGGTTGAAAAGTTTGTGAATGGCTATATCCGCCACCGGATTCTGGGCAGGATACCGGGCAAACCGGCGGGGCTTTTCCTTTTCGCGGGGCCTCCCGGAACCGGCAAGACTTATCTGGCAGAGACTTTTGTGAAATTGATGGCAGATGAGGGCTATGAATATAAACGCTTTGATATGGCGGCTTATGGCGCCAATCGCGAAGATGCTGCCGGACTGGTAGGTTTTGAAAAAACATATACACGCTCACAGCCAGGGCAGCTTACGGACTTTGTCAAAAGGAATCCTAAATGTGTCCTGCTGTTTGACGAGATAGAGAAAGCGTGCACGGAGGTCAGGCGTTTGTTCTTAAGTATACTCGAGGGAGCAGCCATCGAGGATAAATATTATGATTCGATGGTTTCCTTTGAAGAGGCTATCCTGATCTTTACCACGAACGAGGGCAAGGATCTCTATGAGGATAACAGAGGGAAGAATCTGACTGCATTGCCGGATTCCGCTGTGAGGGAGGGGTTGGAGACATCCGATTTCGCGCCGGAACTGATTTCCCGCTTTATGTCCGGGACAATTATTATGTTCAACCACCTGACTTATCCTAACCTGCTGAATATCTTCAGGGACTGCATGGAAACAACGGTGAGGCAGATTAAGAGGGACGATTTAAAATTTGAGTTTGCATATGACGGGAATCTGCCGAAACTATATCTTCTGAGCAAGGGAGACCGGATCGATGCCAGATTTGTCAGTACAAACGCCCGGCAGATGACATTGGACTATTTTATGGACATGGCGGAAAAATATCCCGGAGAATGGAAGGACATACAGAAGGTTACAGTCTCGGTGGATGTAACCGATGAAAACCGGGAATATTTTGAACTGACAGACAGGCCGCGGATTCTCGCTTATGGGAAAGACTGCCCGGAGGTATTCATAGGGGTAATTGAACAACTGCGTAAGGGGTTTCTTCCAGAGAACGGTCCGGAGACATTAGGACGGATAGCGGACGCGGTTTGGGAGGAGTGCGGGGAAGGTTTCCGAAAACGCCTTGAGGAATGCAACTGGAACAGTCACAGCAAGGAAGAAAAATATGACGCAATCATGATCAATTTAAGTGAAGCTCCTGCAAAGGACGACGATCCGGAGGGATACGCATGCCTGAAAGCGGCAGTGGAACTGAAACGGGATATCCCTGTCATCATTGTGGGAGGGAAGACGGCAGAAGAAAGAAGCCCTTTGCTGTCCCTTGGTGCCACGGACTTCGTGCAGGGGTGCAGGCTGTGGAGCAAGGATGGCGGCGGGAACCGGGAAAAAGGCAGCCTGGCGCTTGACAGGGGGGAATTGGAGGAAATATTCGCAAGGCAGCATTTTGTCGAAATGGCAAGGGGGCTTGCCCGGAAGGGGGAAAGGTTTTCCGCCGAGCCTATGCTGGAATACAAGAAAGAATCTGGGGAATTGTATCTCCGTTTCACCAACCTGCATATAACGGAGGCAATGGAAGAGGATGCGGAAGCCAGGCGGCAGAACAGAAAATATCTGCTGGCGGAGAAGCCCCAGGTGCGGTTGAAGGATATCTTTGGCAACGCGCTGGTGAAAGAGGCGGTGGAACGCTGTATCGATAATATCAGGAATCCCGGGAAATACCGAAATGCCGGGGCGAAACTGATGAAGGGCATATTGATGTACGGCGCGCCGGGCATGGGCAAGACCATGTTCGCCAAGGCTATGGCCTCTGAAGCCAATGCCGAATTCATTTCCAGGGTGGGTGCGGATTTCCTGAACGGAGATGGCGTTGACGAAATGGAAAAAGTGTTCCTGACGGCGCGGCGGAAAAGGCCTTGCATTCTGTTCATCGATGAGTTTGACGCCATTTCCAGGAACAGAGGCGGCTCGATAACCAGCAGACAGGAAAGCGTACTGGAAAAATTCCTGAAGGAAATGGACGGCCTGGAGACAGATAACGAGGGGGTTTATGTGGTGGCAGCTACCAACTATCCCCTGGAAAGGCTGGACGATGCGGTGCTCAGGAGATTCAGCGCCAGGATTCCTTTCCGGTATCCTGATATGGAAGAACGCCTGAACTTCCTTCTTCATGTCTTAGAGAAGAAGAACCTGCAAGATAAGATTTCCCCAAGAGCTGCCAGGACATTGAGCCTGAATATGTACGGAACCAGGAGAAACTATTCGGAAATCGAGACATTTGTGGAGGAATCCGTCGCGGATGCGTTATATAAAAACGAACCCGTCACTGAAAGGTTCCTGCTCAACCGGGTACATAACGAGGCGGACGGGGCTGCCAGGAAGAGGAATAACCCGAGGGAATATATAGCTACCGCTTTCCACGAAGCAGGACATGCCGTGCTGCAGTACCATTACGGCATGGGAATCGATTATGTGACAATCGTATCCAGAGGGCTTTATGGCGGGTACGCCCTGGGGCAGTCAGGATACCACGCCGGCCAGGATTTTCTGGATCATATATGCGTCTATTTTGCCGGGCGTATTGCCGAGATGCTCTATACGGGCAAAGAGATGGGCATCAATATAGGCGCAGGGAGTGATCTGCAAAATGCTACGTATGTTGCTTATGAATATGTCTGCCGATATGCTATGAACAATCGCATTATGGTAGTGCCAGAGATGTTCGCGCCACAGACAGGGGTGTACCCGGAGAGCGTGCTGCCGGAGTCTGAGAAAGAGGCCATCTGGACATCCGTAAACCAGATCCTGAACCAACAGTGGAATGTCGCCATGCAGCATCTGCGGAAATGCTGGGACGAGGTGGAAGCGCTTGCCTACTCGCTGATTTACATGCAGGAACTGGTGGGCGAAAAGGCGGAGGAAGTCATTCGGGACAAAGTGCCGCATGTTGAGGAAGTCTGCTTTTTGGATTCGGACAACGATTATATGAGAACGATAACGGACGGCACAGGGATCATGGTTCCTTTTGGATATGCTGTCTATCCGTATTATCCTTATTCCCAGGTCAGGACCCAGCCGGAAGAGGATATGCCGGAGACAGCCAGCAGACATTATTATTACGCGGTCAAAAAGGCTGAAAAGTCTCTGGGTATTTCCGAGAACCTGCAGGAGGCATTTACCGCTGCATATAAACAGGGCGCAAACTGCCGCCGGTTTGTCAGTCAGGAGGCTGCGCAGAGGTATCTGGATATGCTGGAGCTGAAAGTTTTCCGTCAGGGCGAGAACCGTTTCTGCAATTTATACGTGGATGCACTGTCGGAAATGATAGACAGCCGGGCAGCGGTGAAGGATTTGATTATCCTGAGAGAAGGGGAAATCGGCTGGTACCAGGTAAAGACAGATGGAGCAGGGATAACGCGTCTGGCTATGCTGAGAAGGGAATATACCGACTGGTATCAGGAGAAAGCAGCGGAAACCGGAATGCCGTTTTCGCTGTACCTGATAGAAGAATTAGCCGAAAAGTTTCTGGAGAAGTATGAAAGTGCTTACCGTGTCATCCAGATATACGATCAGACGCTTCAGAGGGAACTGCTGTATTATATGGATGCCATGGAACAACAGGCCAGGCGGTACCGCAGGAATTTGGGCTATAAGGATTGAATGCGCATCAACGATACAGACCGGCTGACATACAAAATCATTGGAGATATCATCGTAATCCTTGCCTGTAAGGGCCATTACGACTAAGCAAAATCCCTTGTGTCCCCATCTGGCAGCGGATGGGAGCAGGGGATTTTCTTTTTATACTACACCGCGCTCCATAAAGCCCGGCATCTGGGTGTAGTGACCTGCCCAGGCGACCCTGTTGCCGGGCGTAAGCTCTCACTACCGTCTGGCGATGATTCTCTCATAGGCATGTTCATGGCGTATCCCACCGGGATGGGTATCCGTGAACGTCCCCTCCTGATGGCGGAGGATCTCCCAGCCCTTATATTTCAGGGGCAGTTCCCCTACGGCAAAAAGGCTGTGGGTAAAGGGGGCATTGTCAGGTGTGGCAGGCAGCCTGTCGGTAAAGACGCCGATGACGTTATAGCCGCCGGGATTGGTGTTTTCCTGCATTTTTGCGATAAAGAGATCCCTGACCTGCTTCGGCGGCAGGTGGAGGACTCCGTGGGATAAGATGATGTCATACTTTTTCTCAAAGAGGAATTCTCCCAGGTCACAGCAGAAAAAGTTGACCGAAAGGCGCAAAGAACGGGCGATTCTTTTGGCCTTTTCGACTCCGGCCGCAGAGATGTCGAAGGCATCCACCTGATGACCCAGGCTTGCCATAAAGACAGAATTCCGGCCCTCTCCGCAGCCGACATCCAGCACGGAGGCATTTTTTGGAAAAAAGGGATGAAATTCATTGATATCTACGGTTGGTCCTTTGGAAAATGTGGAGACATTATCGTCTTCATAAGTCCGTTCCCAAAATGGTTGCTCTGGCATAGTCGCACTCTCCTTTCATGACAGCTGACGGCAGTGGGAACACTACGAAAGGCACATCGTCTTCTGCCCGATCAAGGTATCCATACAGTGCTTATGAGGGACGCCGCCGCTGTTGCAGTCGAAGACCTCCTCCCTGCAGACATGGAACAGCCAATCGTGATAGTAGCCGAACAATTCCCCGGAATACCAGGGATGGCGCAGCTGTTCATCCCTGCTGCTGTCCGGGGCCCGGGTGATGAAGGGCTTCTGGACGAACACATTCAGGGCGTTGATGCCGTTCTCTGCGGTATGCGCCTTCAGCCTTTCACAGAGTTCCTTCCTTACGGGCTGGGTGATGAAGTGGAGCACGCCGCTGCAGAAGATGATATCATATTCCAGATCCGGATCATAGTCCGATATGTCAGCCTTGAAGAACCTCACGTCCGCTTTATTGTGCTCCGCAAGCCGCTTCGCCTTTTCTATCCCCTGTTCGGAGATGTCGAAAGCGGTCACGGCATAGCCGCATTTCGCCAGAAAGACCGCGTCCTTTCCCTCCCCACAGCCGATGTCCAGCACCCGGTAAGGCTTTATGGGAGGCAGGATCTTCATGATTTCATAACAGATGCGGTTGGGCAGGAGCCCCCAGTAATACTCCTCCGTCTCATACCGCTTGTCATAGTCCGTCGCCACGCTCCTGTAGCCCAGCAGGGCGTCCACCGTGGTGTGGAGCGCTGCCGCCAGCTTCGGCAGCATTTCGATGTCGGGTAGGCTTAAATTGTTCTCCCACTTCGACACTGCCTGGAATGATATGTTCAGGGACTGTGCCAGCTGGTTCTGGGTCAGGCCCAGCTCCTTTCGTCTTTTGCTGATGACTTCTCCTGTTTTCAGATGCTCCATGTCTGCCGCCTTTCTTCTGCTCACTTTACCTCATGATCACAGACGTATATGTCCGCAATCCTCTGTCTCTGACCTCTATCCTAATACAGGAAAAGGAGACATGCAATAACGAGGAAAGAGAATCCAGGAAAAGATTTCATCCGGCAGTTGAATATTCATGCACAAACGAATCTCCATCTGTACGTTGCGTCGCACTTCTGCAACGAAACGCATTCCACCATCCGGGGCGGGGCACATTCTGTCGTCCAGGACAGACAGGCCGGATATGCTTATTTTTCGGCTCTGCCACATATTACATAACGCTGAATACTGCTTAATGTAATTATGTGATCGAACCAGTCGGCGTTATGCAGTCTGGTTTCACGGCAAGCGAAATCGTTAAGCAGTATAAACTGTCCAGGCATATCGTATCACTATCTGCATACCGCATCAATAGATTGGTTGATTTTCGCCCTGCTTGCTGTATAATAGATTTTGGATAATAGAATCCTATCCTGGGTTCTATTATAGAACTTGAAAAGAATCCTATTTGAAAATCCATTATAGAACTTGGAGGTGCAAAGCATTTATCCGGTGTTTTGCACCTTTTTCATGTAATACGGCAAAAAATTGAAAAAGAGCGTTACCTTTCTCCCGCTTCAGACGTGTAAGGAATAAGGGAGGTGAGATACATGGGCACCGAGAGGGACATACGGGAAACAGTCATAAAATACAGCGACATGCTCTACAGGATATGCATCGTCATCCTCTGTAACGAACAGGATGTCCAGGACGTTATCCAGGATACTTTCTGCCGTTATCTGGAGAAAGCCCCGGATTTCCATGACGAGGAGCATGAAAAAGCCTGGCTGATCCGGGTAGCCACCAATATCTGCCGGGATATGATCCGGTTCCGGATCCGGCATCCGAAGGTCTGCATAGATGAGCTGGAGAACAGCCTCGCCGCGCCGGAGCACATGGAAGGAGGGCATTCCATGGAAGAAGTGTATTCCATGGAAGAATGGCATTCCAAAGAGACGCTGCGGGAGCTCCTGGAACTGCCCGTGAAGCAGAAGACCGTAATCTATCTGCACTATGTGGAGGGATACCAGATAAAGGAAATCGCGGATATTCTGGGCATCACGGAGGGCGCGGTGAAGATGCGGCTGTGCCGGGCCAGGGAACAGATGCGGATGACATGGAAGGAGGGATATGGCAGATGAGCGGAATCAGGATAAAAGAGACCATGGAACAGATTCACATGCCGGAGGAGATGCGGGAACAAATCATCCGGAATATTCAGGATGCCGTGGAAAAAGGTCATGCCATGGAAAAAGGCCATGCCGTGGAAAAAGGTCATGTCATGGAAAAATGCCATGCCATGGAGAAAGGTTATACCACGGAAAAGTGGGATACCATGGAGAAAGGATATTCCATGCAGAAAGAGATGGGGCATGGAAAGAACAGATTATGGAGAGGGAAGAAAAGGGTGGCGGTGGCAGCGGCCATTGTGCTGGCAGCGGGAATCGTGAGCATTCCTGTTCAGGCTATCGTGCGCAGCTTCGTGATGGCGCGGATGGAAGACATTCCACAGGCAAGGGTGAAGGACATTGCACGCATGATAGAGGAACAGAACGTGGAAGCGGACAGCTTCTCCAGAGACTTTTCGGACAGTGAGAAAGAGCGCATGAAAGGGCTGCGGTGGTCCTATAGGGACGGCATATTCCCGGAGGAGACGCTTCGCCTGGTGGAGCAGGGAGAGGAAATGCCGGAAGGGACTCTCTACTATGTTATCGGGCCAGGATATTTTAATCTGCCGGAGCGGGAAATGACAGATCAGGAGCTCCTGCAGATCATCGACTTCAACGAGGTCAGGAACTATGCCCTTTCCCAGACTCCGGCTGGACAGGAGGCGCGGGGGGAATATCTGGCCGAACAGGAGCAGCTGAGAGAACTGGTAGCTGCCCAGGACGGAATCAGCCAGGAGGAGGCCGTGGAGATAGCGGCGGCGCAGATGGAATCACAGCTGGGCGCACCGGCAGAGGGAACGAAATACAGTTATGTATATTTAAAGGATATATCGAAAGAAGACCCCACACAGAAGACGGCGGTGGTATACGTGGTAGTATTGCGCAGTGCGGGAGGCGGTTCTCCCTATGTCTGCAAGATCGACGCCACAGACGGAAGCATCCTGGCGGCGGGAACGAATCTGCCCTACTCAAGATTTATCCTGGATGAGTGATAGCAGAAAGCTGAATCTGCTCACATGAGGTCCAGCTGAGTCAATAACTATTATACTGACGATTGTAAAAACTTACCACGAATGCTCTTCTTCATTGCACCCCGACTCACGAGCGAAAGGCTCCAGGGACATTGCGGAAAATTTCATCGTTCGTGAATACAAAACAGCGTCTGCCTCGCATGGCACCAGCCCATGTCCTGGTACTGGGCGGGGCAGACGCGGAACCGGAACAGGAGGAAAATGGCTATGGGACGAAAGAAAATAGCACTGGTATTGACAGCGATATTGGCAGTGGCGGTTTTGCTTACGTTTATCTGCGTAAGCTGGTGGTTCAGACACTCTGCCGAAAACGGGAAAGCTTCCGATTCCGGGCAGACGGCATCAGGGAATTCGGATTCTGCCCCAAAAGAGATCCTGAAAGCTGTCCTCTTCGGAGATGCTCCGTTTCAATATTGCTCTGACGGAAAAACCGCATCTGCGGATATCACAGATGTACCGGCGCTTTTTGACGCAGATGACCCTTTCATGAAAATCTGGGAATTCTCCGTGGCGGATTTGGACGGAGACGGGGAAGAAGAGGTAATTCTTTCTGTAGCCGGTGCCGCAGGTGACATGGGCGGGAAAGTAATTCTCCACAGAATCGATGATGCAGTATATGGTTACAGCACTGACAACAGAACCCTGGTGGATCTGAAAACGGACGGAACCTACGGCTATTCAGACCCGACAGGGCTGGCCGAGACAGGAATTGCCGTTGTTACCGGTTTTTCCAGCACCGGGTACACGGTGGAAAAACTTGCCTGTGCAGCCGGAACATATGAGGGCTGGGATTCCTTTGCCCTGGATCGGCAGCCGGCCGGCGAGGGGGATTTCATGGATATGCTTTCACAGCAGGAGACAAAGCCGAATGCGGAATGGCATGATTTTACTGATGAAAACATCGATGCCATATTCTAAGGCCGGGCGGATGATATCCCTGTCGAAAGAAACCATCATCATAGAAGACTGCTGTTAGAGAGTGTGACTTCCAATGAGTTGCGCTGTTGGGAAAATTGTTATTGGCAAATTCCCCAATCCATTCCGTAAAAACGTATCATAGAAAAAAGCGAAAGGTATAGTAAACGATATTTCATTTTGTGCCTGGCCGCTCGTTGGCTGACATAGGTGTGATGCCTTTTTGATTCCCAGGTAAAGAAAATAATGTCGTTTACTATAATAAGGTGTATCATATGAAAAAACAGAGGAAATACTGCCGATGCTCTTCTCCAGTTGGATGTTCTTCTTCCCTGGAAAGCTCTTCTTCCCTGGAAAGCTCTTCTTCCCTGGAAAGCTCTTTTTCCTTGGAATCCGACTCATCAACGAAGAATTCCGGAGACAAAGCGGCAAATCCATCGCTCGTGAGTATGATAAGCTGCCTGATAATATGCGCATGCCTGTTCCTGACGGCCTGTCAGGGGAAAAGCAGCGACGGCGGCAGCAGCGAAGCGGAAGGAATCGGCATGAATGCCAGCGGCGCCAGTGCTGCTGAACCGGAAAGACACACCGGAAAGGAATGGGCCTATGTACCCGAAATCATCTCCGTGGAAGATGACAGGGCCAGCTATGAGGACATGCAGCTGCTGGGAGATACGGTCTGCTACATTTCCATGTCCGGCGAGGCAGAGGGGGAGGAGCAGAAAATCTGCAGGTATTCCTTATCCCAACGGGAACTGACGCAAATATCCATCCAATGGCCCCTGAAAGAGAAGACTCTGGAAATCTGCTCTTTTGTCTTCAACCCGGATTACAGCGTGTGGCTGATCGTCAATGCCTATTCTGCCGATTTCAGCCAATTGAAACGCTACTTGTGCCGCTTCGACGCGGAAGGCCAAAATATGGTCACCCAGGATATCACCCAGGAAATGGGCCGCGGCAGCTATGTAGGCCAAATGGCTCTGGACGGACAGGGACGGATCTATGTGTTCACCAGTGAATTCGCCGAGCCCGGGGAGGCAGGGATGTGGCTGTATACGGCCGACGGGCAATATCACGGCAGCCTGGACTACAACACGTCTGAGGCCGTTCTGGTGAAGGGAACCGTAAACGGGGAGGACGGCAGATTCTATCTCTGTGTCAGCATGGAAGAGGGGCATTCCATGGTGGAAGGGTACTCCATGGGAAAAGGGCATTCCGTGGAAGGAGGACAATCCATGGAAGGAGGACAATCCAAGGGAGAAAGCCCGAACCATTGTACCATGCTGGAAGTGGATTTCGACGAAAAAAAGTTCACTGAAATCATCCCCGATTTTCCGAATATCAACGGATTATGCACAGGGGAACAATACGACCTCCTCCTATACGACGACAAACATGTCTACGGATACGATTTCCCCTCCCATAAGAGCGGCTCCGGGCAGCCCCCGGAAGAACTGTTCACCTGGACGGACAGCGATATCAACGGATATTTCGTAAAGCATCTGAACGTATTGGAAGACGGTAGATATTACACCGCCGTAGAGGATTGGATGAACAAAGACAGGTGTATAGTCCTGCTGCGCAGAACAAAGGCAGAGGACGCAGTCCCACGCAAAGACATAGCACTGGCCGCCGTGAACGGGGACAGCGGCCTCACCGCACTGGCCGTGAAGTTCAACCGGAGCCAGGAACAGTACCACGTCGACATAAAAAATTACGATTCCCTGACGGATCTGTACAACGCAATCCTGACGAAAGAGGCCATGGACATCATCGATCTGTCCGGGGTCAATGTGGAAAGTCTTTCCAGGCAGGGCATCTTCGAAGACCTGGGGCCTTACCTGGAGCAGTCCGAATCCTTTGCGCCATCCGACTTTGTGGACGGAATCCTGGACACATACACTATCGGAGGCGTACTGATCGGCATCCCGGAGAGCTTTGCGCTGCGGACCGTGGTGGGCGACCGGACGCTTCTGGGAGAAGATAACGCTCTGACATTAGAGGGGCTTATCGAAATTGCGGAGCGCAATCCCGGAGCCCTGCCCATCGGTGAGGTCACGAAAGAGGAAATGCTCCAATATATCATGATGTTCAATCAGGATGCCTTTATCGACTGGGAGACGGGAAAGTGCCGGTTTGATTCTGAACCCTTCAAGGCTGTGCTGGAGTTCGTGAAGCGCTTCCCGGATTCCCTGGAAACCACGAAAGAGGAAGCGTCGCTGCCCGCAAAGATCGCCGATGGCCGCGTTCTGTTTGCCATAGCGGATTTTCACAGCCTCGGGAATTTTCAGCGCTGTGAGGGAATGTTCGGGGAAACGGCAGCCTGTGTGGGCTTCCCCACTCCGGAGGGAAAGGGAGGGACGCTCCTTTTTCCGACGAATGCCTTCGGCATCACATCCATGTCACAATATAAGGATGGCGCATGGGAATTCATAGAAAGCGTCCTGGAACCGAAAGGGACAGAGAAAATGGAGCCCCGGAAAATCCTTGAAATGTACCAGATACCCAATACAAGATTCCCGTCTCTGAAAAGGATCCTGAATATCCTGATCGAATATGAGCTGGAAGAAGACCGGATATGGGCGGAGAAAGGGCGCAATTTCGGATTCCTGACCTATCCTGATGGCTGGATCATTGAATTTCATGCCCTGACACGGGAGGAGATCGATACCATACTGGTTCTGGCGAGGGATGCAAGGCCTTACTTCTCCGCGGGAGAAGATGCAATCATCAAAATCATAGGGGAAGAAGCCCCGGCCTGCTACAGCGGACAGAAAAGCCCGGAGGATGTGGCGGCGATCATACAGAACCGGGTACAGCTGTATGTGAATGAGAACCGGTGAAAGAGAAATCTCTCCATCGATCGGTTTAATCCCCTTTATCGTCAAGTACTGTGAGTCGGTCGTCCCACCATCTTCCCAAACATGAGATAATAGCAGTTCAGCTCGAAGCTGCTGCACTCCCGCCTGGATTCTGGCAGTGCAGCAGCTTCTCCCGTACTGCCTCATCCCGAAGCTTCGGGCGCAGTTCCTTCTGGATACCATTTTGCCGCCTCACAGTATCAGCAGCGTCTATATGCTTAATATTTTATACACAATTTGATGGTCAGAAATAAACTTAAATCGTCACTTAAATCGTCATAGTTGGATATCTGTTACTTTTGCTTGATGTTTCGGAGAGAGATTGCTATAATGGAATTGATATCTCATATTGATACGAGTATTTATATTTTGTGCCCGGCTCTTGTCCATAGATCCGATAAACGGCGGAATTACCGGGTAATATAGTGTACAGGAATATATACCTGCGGCTGAAATCATGTATCGGAGATCATTTATAACGGCGTTTAATGGTGTCACTCGATAAAACAGGATTGCGGCGGATGGGGTTATAAGTTTCAGTTTGCATATTCAGGAGGAAATGGCAGGATGAAGAAAGAGAGAAAAGAAGACAAGTCAATCCGTTTTCTGATTTTCAGTATCGTTGGAGTCTCTGTCCTGATTATCGGATTATTTACATTGCTGTCCGTATATATGAATAAGAAAAGTTCGGAGACCATTGAAGAGGTGGGCAAGCTCTATATGAACGGAATGAATGAGCAGATAGTTCTGCACTACGAGACAGTTATCGGCCTTCGGCTGTCCCAGGTCGGCGCTATAGCAGAGACTGCTTCCACCGATATGGAAGACAGGGAGGAACTGCTGCGTGAGCTGGAATACAGTGCTGCTGCCAGGGGTTTTAACTGTCTGGCTCTTTACTCGGCAGATGGTGAGCTTGAAATGATTTACGGGGATGCGGTTGAGGTGCTGGACCCGGAACCGTTTCTGAAGAGTCTGGGCATCGGGGAACAGAAGATTGCCGTAGCGACGGGGTCTCAGGGAAACGGTGTGGTCCTGATGGGAGTGCCCTTTGTCTGTGAGATGGCGGACGGAAAGAAAAGTATCTCTCTGGTTGGCGGATTTTCCACGGAATATATGAAAAGCGTTCTCTTTCTGGACGAGGACGAAGCACTGGTGGATTCCTATATTATACGTAAGGATGGCAGTTATGTTCTCCGGAGCAACGAAATGATACATAAAAGTTATTTTGAAAGCGTTTATGAACTCTTCGGCAACCAGGAGAAGGCAGTTGCGGAGGAGTATGTGAACGAACTGCAGGCTGCGATGGAACGGGGGGAGGATTTTTCCGCGGTTCTGAGCGGGGACGGTTCAAGGTTTCATTTGTACTGCATCAATCTTCCGTACAGTGAGTGGTATCTGGTGACGGTCCTGCCCTATGATTCCCTGGACATGCTGATCCGCGAGATGGGGCAGGACTGGACACATATGGTCTATATTGTGTGCGGGATAGTGATGGTGGCGCTGCTGCTGGTATTTGCCCAGAGCCTTCAGATTGCCAGAAAGCAGATGTCTGCACTGAAAGCGGCCAGCGAGGAAGCCAACCGCGAGCGAAGCGCCGCGGAAGCTGCCAGAAGGGAAGCGGAGCATGCCAACAGAGCAAAGAGCGAATTCCTTTCCAATATGAGCCATGATATTCGCACGCCCATGAACGCGATTGTGGGCATGACCACCATTGCCATCGCCAATATGGGTAATATGGAACAGGTACAGAACTGCCTGCGGAAGATTGCGCTGTCCAGCAAGCATCTGCTGGGACTGATCAACGATGTGCTGGATATGTCCAAGATCGAGAGCGGAAAGATGACGCTGAATGTGGACCAGGTTTCCCTGCGGGAGTTGATGGAAGGTATCGTAAGTATAGTGCAGCCACAGGTCAAGGCGAAGAATCAGATGTTCAACATCTTTATAAATGATATTTCGGTTGAAAATGTATGTTGCGACAGCGTAAGGCTGAATCAGGTGATGATCAACATATTGGGCAATGCGGTAAAGTTTACTCCTGAGAACGGTACTGTCACTGTATCACTGTATGAGGAGGCTTCCCCGAAAGGGGAGGACTATATAAGGACGCATCTGATCGTGAAAGATAACGGCATTGGTATGTCGGAGGAATACCAGAAGAAAATATTTGATTCTTTCAGCCGGGAGGATACGGCCAGGGTTCAGAAGACGGAGGGTACCGGCCTGGGGATGGCAATCACGAAATACATTGTGGATGCCATGGAAGGAACGATTCAAGTGCAGAGTGAACTGGGGCAGGGGAGTGAGTTCCATGTGGTGCTGGATCTGTTGAAAGCAACGGTGCAGGAAGCGGATATGGTGCTGCCTGCCTGGAAGATGCTGGTGGTGGATGACGACGAGCAGTTGTGTGAGAGCGTAGTCGCCTCCCTGAAATCCATCGGTATTACACCTGACTGGTGTATGAGTGCCGAGGATGTCATCAGGAAGGTGGAGGAGCGCCATAAACGGCACGATGACTATCAGATTATTCTGCTGGACTGGAAGCTGCCTGGGAAGGATGGAATTGCCGTTGCCCGGGAAATCCGTGCGTTTTACGGCAACGAAATTCCGATTTTGCTGATTTCAGCCTATGACTGGAGTGAGATTGAGGATGAAGCCAGGGAGGCAGGGGTGACGGGCTTTATTGCCAAACCGCTTTTTAAGTCCACCTTATTTTATGGACTGAAACCTTATATTGGGGATGATATGGAAGGGAAGAATATCCGGGATGCATCTTCCGCAGCGGACCGTGTGGTTCTGGAGGGCAGGAGGATACTGTTGGCAGAGGATAATGATATCAACTGGGAGATTGCCAACGAGCTTCTGTCTGCCATGGGGCTGGAACTGGAATGGGCGGAAAACGGGCAGGTATGTCTGGAGAAGTTCAGGGAGTCTCCGTTGTACTATTATGACGCGATTCTGATGGATGTCCGTATGCCTGTGATGAACGGATATCAGGCGACAGAAGCCATTCGCGCCCTGGATCGGGAGGATGCATCCCTGCCTATCGTCGCAATGACGGCGGACGCTTTTTCCGAGGATGTGAAGAAATGTCTGAACAGCGGCATGAATGCCCATGTGGCGAAACCTATCGATGTGAAAGAAGTGTGCCGTCAGCTGGAAAAATTTATGAGCTGAGGGGAATTTACAAATTTTTGAAAAATTTTCTGTTTTTCCTCTTGCATTTTTTTCTGATAGTGTTACAATAAAAGAGATGGAAGCATAGCTCAGCCGGGATGAGCGTTCGCCTCACACGC
>DKVC01000219.1:995-12730 GCA_002490995.1 Lachnospiraceae bacterium UBA7188 | reverse complement strand
TTTATTTTTATAATCGTAAAATCCCTCCCTGGGCGCCATCTCTATCACCGGAAGCGCTTTCCCGTCCAACACTCCCACGGAAAACTCTCTTCCCTGAATATACTGTTCCACAATGATCTCGTCGCCATACCGGAAAGCCTCTTCCATGGCCTTCCCATACTCTTCCTCATTGCGGGCAATGCAGACACCGATACTGGAGCCGCCGCAGGCTGTTTTTACGATACGCGGATATGGAACGTCTTCCTGGCACATCTCGTCCTGCCGCAGAGCCTTCTGCCTGGCCTCACCCTTTCTCAGCCGGATGCCCACAGGAGTCGGAATGTGGTATGTCCTGAAAATATCCTTTGCGATCCCCTTGTCCATGGCCAGGCAGGAACCAACAAAATCCGCCCCCGTATAAGAAATTCCCATCAGCTCAAAGCATGCCTGTATCCTGCCGTCCTCACCGTTGGCGCCGTGCAGTGCCAGAAATACACAGTCTGCCTCCTGACAGATTTTCAGGACATTCGGGCCGAAAAAGCTTTTTCCCCCGTCTTTCCGCAATGCCTTCACCGTCTCCAGATCCGGGGCATCCTCTCCCACGGCGCTTACGGAAGCAGCCCAGTCCCGCTGCCATGTGAAGATTCCCTCCGTATCCCCTTCTATTCCCAGATATACATCCAGCAAAATTGCCTGATGCCCGTTATTCTTCAGCGCATGGTAAATCATCCCGCCGGAACTCAGGGACACATCCCGCTCCGTACTGATTCCTCCTGCCAACACTACTATTTTCATAAAATAATTTCCTTCCCGCCTTTATTTATGCTTCAGCACTGTCGTAAGGACTCCCCCTCACAGTGAGAGCAGAAAAGCACCATTATAAATAATTATTCTCCTGCCCGCCAGGGAATACCTCCCGAAGCAGACTTTTCCCCTGCAATTTCTATTTTAACATAAACTTCCCATAACACAAGCAAATATGCAATCTTCTCCTGAACGCATCACTGGCATGAAACTTCCACATAAGGCGTACAATCCTGCAGGGAATCCGGCAGCACGTCCCTTTCTATAAAGTACAGTTCATGCAGCGCCCTCGTACAGCCCAGATACACTTTGCGCCTGAAATGGGCGCTCTCCACATTGGGATAAATACAGTTGAACAGTATCACTGCGTCAAATTCCAGCCCCTTTGCCAGCAAAAGCGGAATGATTATAACTCTGTCTTCCATCTTCTCATCCGGCGAGACAATCATCTGTACCTCCCTGTCTTTCTGCAGGCAGGATTTCACCGCTAGGGCTTCCTCATCGTTATTTTCCATTAGCCTGCTCCTTTCATCCTCCCATTTTCAGGAATTACCGGAAACATTTCCTGATACCCCTGTCGGTTATCTTAGATTTTGATCTTAAAACCGCTCTGAAACTGCCTGAAATAGCAGACGATATCTTAATCACAATGCTTGCGCAATCAGCTGACAACGTTTATAATAGTGACAGTTTCCGCTGCCGCAATTCTCTGCCCTCAGCCATACTGCGGCGGCACATATAAAATGAAAATCAGGAGGCATTATCATGAGTATCAGAATCGGTATTTTAGGCTACGGTAATCTGGGAAGGGGCGTGGAATGCGCAGTCCGCCAGAATCCGGATATGGAACTGAAGGCTGTCTTCACCAGGAGAAATCCTGCCGATGTGACAATCCTTACGGAGGCGGCAAAGGTCTGCCCTGTCAGCGAGGCGGAAAACTGGAAAGACGAACTGGATGTGCTGATTCTCTGCGGCGGCAGCGCAACAGACCTTCCGGTACAGACCCCCCGTTACGCGGAGCTTTTCAATGTGGTGGACAGCTTTGACACCCATGCCAGGATTCCGGAGCATTTCGCAAATGTGGACGCCGCTGCGAAGAAAGGCGGCAGGACGGCCATCATCTCCGTGGGCTGGGATCCGGGTATGTTTTCCCTGAACAGGATGTATGCCAACGCAATCCTTCCTGAGGGAAAGGATTACACCTTCTGGGGACGGGGCGTGAGCCAGGGACATTCCGATGCCGTGCGCAGGATTGCAGGCGTAAAGGATGCAAGACAGTACACCATCCCAGTGGAAAGCGCCCTTGCGGCAGTCAGAGCCGGAGAAAATCCGGAACTGTCCACCCGCCAGAAACATACCAGGGAATGCTTTGTCGTGGCGGAAGAAGGCGCAGATAAGGCGAGGATTGAAGAGGAAATCAAAACCATGCCCAACTATTTCGCCGACTACGACACCACGGTACATTTTATCAGCGAGGAAGAACTGAAGCGTGACCACAGCGGAATTCCCCATGGCGGCCTCGTACTGCGCAGCGGCTCCACCGGCTGGGAGCAGGAAAACAGGCACCTCATAGAATACAGCCTGAAACTGGACTCCAATCCGGAATTCACTGCCAGCGTAATCATCGCCTACGCCAGGGCTGCATACAGGCTCTCACAGGAGGGCGCTGCCGGCTGTAAGACCGTATTTGATATCGCTCCCGCTTACCTGAGCGCAAAGAGCGGCTCGGAATTAAGGGCTTCCCTGCTCTGACAGAATCAGAACGGCTGCAGAGGGACGGCAATGCCTGACAGGCTTGAATCCTTCTGCAGCACATTCCCACATCATTTCCACTTCAGAGACAGGGGCTTTTTCGTCTCCTTCTCGTCCTGAATATAGATTTCCCGCCCTCTCTCCTGCGAATATGTAAAATAATCATTTCCCAAAGGCTCAATTCCGTTCACGAATCCATATCCCTTATCACTCTCCAATGTCCCTCCATACAGGTATCTGGCGCTGAACACTTCTCTTTCTTCGCGATAAACGGCCACCACTACATTCAGACTTTCCCAGGACTCAAATGCCGCCAGTACCAGGCGTTCCCCGTCAAATAGGCACTGCCTTTCCCTGGAAAAAGGCCCCTGCTCCCACGGATTCTGAGCCCACGCAGCTTCCTGCCTCTGCCGCCCGGGAAATTGTCCGGCGCACCATAGCCTGTATTCTCCGTTTTCCTCCGCCGCAAAGGCGAACCAACCATCCTCCCAGGTAAAGAGCATTCCTCCGTCTTCCCGGGTCATTGCCCGAAATTGCGGCATCGACGCCGATATCTTTTCCGTCCGGCCCTCCGTTTCCGCAGAGCTGTCCGTATTCAATTCAGGCTGCGCCGATACTTCAGATTGAGAAAGATACCTTTCCTGAGATATGTCATACCGAAGAAGCGGTATCCTTTGCGCCAGAACCGGAACAGTTCCTTCCATCTCATAGACGAAAAACATGTAATCTTTCTCCTCCCTTCCTGCCAGATACAGCCTGTTTTCATCCTCTTCCAGATACATTCCGGACGGAATGACATCTTCCGGCAATGGACATACTTTTTCCATATGCATCAGGTTCACATGGAGTATCCCGTCTTCCTCCTGAAAAGGAAGATAGAAAATCCCGGAATTCTCTCCCCTGTCCGCCTGCTTCCCACTGTCTATGTCCTCACAGCACCAGGCATAATAGCATCCCGTATCCCCAAACGCCGATACATCCGAAATCATCCTGGCGCCGCCTTCTGCCCGCAGCTGTCCGGAGATATTGACCAGATTTCCCGAATCGTCCTTTTCCACGGTTATCTCCACTGCGTCCTCCGCCGCCGGAATATGGAATAAATCCGTCAGATAATCCATTTCTTCCTCATAATCGCCTTCGTATACCACCGAATCGCCCTCCAGCCGGAACTCCACAGAATAATATGGATAATACTCCCCTATACTGACAGTCTCGCTATATTTCTCTCCTGTACCGGCATGTTCCGCCACTTCACAGGTGATATCTGGAAACGGAAAATTCTCCGGCTCAATATTCCACCCACTCAGGGTAATGGCGGATCCGAATCCGGCTCCCTGCTGAAAGTCCATATCTGCCGTTCTGTACGTGAGCCAATTCCAGTCAACCTGCTTTGCGGAGAAGTGAAACTTACTTTCCGCTTTCCTTCCGCTTCCTATGGCATATGACGTATCCCAGAAAAGGTGCCGCTCCCAGTCAGATGCAATCTGCAAAACCACTCCTTCCGCAGCCTGCGGATCGCCTGACAGAATTTCTTCTGTAATTGTAATGTTTTCTTTTCCGCTGTCGATTTCTTTGCCTGTCCACAATGCGGAGAGCAAAGCTACTCCCATAATCAGAAAGGCTATGTATAAACTCTTTTTCATTTTCCCCCAATCCCGGCATTCCCCGGACAGTCCGGCTCCCTTACCGCTTCCATTTCGGTATTCCCCGGACAGGCCGGCCCATACCGCTTCCATTTCGTTATCCCCTGGTCAAACCAGATTCCATACCGCTTTCATCCTGACACCCACTGTGTAAACCAACCCCTGCGTCTCTTCCGTTCTGAACATCATTCGTCAAACCAAATGCTATCCTTCTCCTGAATGACTCCCGCAGCTCTGCTGCAAGCTATGAGATATCCGCTCTTGGCTTCTGCTGTCTGAGCAAAATCGTTATCAGGTGCCCAAAAACAGCCACTGCTTATTCCGGTTTCTCCCCGTCCGTCAGCTCCCCAAGCGTCCGGCTCACCCTGTCGGAACGGTACCCATAGGCCTCCTTTACATATTCCATCAATGTCCTGCCCTGTTCCTCCAGTTCCAGAATACCGATATCGCCTGCAATCCTTCCTTTCCTCAGCAGGACAGCCCGCCCGATCAGGCGTTCCACCTCTTCTATGAGATGCGTGGAGAGAAGTATCGTCTCCTCCGGTTCCAGAATCCCCAGCAGCACTCTGTAGAAATCCTCCCTGTTAAACACATCATTCCCTGCAAAAGGTTCGTCCATAACCATCAGACAGGCCGCTATATTTTTTTCCGCCCCATATTCATATCCGGGCGGAAAATATGCCTCAATTTTCAAAAAGTCCTTCCCGCTCATACCTGCCGCCCTTTCTCCAAAAACCGCCTCTCACCACATCCGCCGCCACGGTTACGGCATATACCATACAGCACAGCATGTCCCGATAACCCATGCCCACAGGGCTGGCGAACCAAATGAAAGTGAGGATAAAAGCCCTATCCGCACAGCCGCTTCTCTCCTTCCTGCTCCTCCTGCCGCCTCCATACCGAACGCCAACACCAGCAGGCAATTGCGCACCCACTTTCCTGTCTCCGCCAACGGCAGCAGGCAATGCAGGAATTCACTTCGATAAAATGCCAGAAACAAATGCAGCGATGACTCACTGTCCTGCCCTGCTGCCTGTCCGTAACACCGGATCATCCAGAATGCCAATATTACCTGTACCGCAAACAGCAGCATCAGACACAGTACATTGTACATTGTCCTGATTATAAAAATACGCTTCTGCGTTATCCTGAGCCGCATCATTGTATACTGTCCCCCTGCTCCCGAAAACGTCTGGGCAGAAGTGCCCTTCTCACCGGAGGAATCCGCTTCCGGCGTCCGTCCCCCGTTGCCCAGTAGTCCCCTGCTGCCCGGCAGCTCTCCGTTGCTTAACAGTCCTCCGCTGCCTAACAGTCCTCCGCTGCAGGTCAGAAGAAAAAAGGCGGCTCCCAGCGCCGTCAGAAACAGAAACGGTACTGCCCCTGTAAACAGCGCCTCTACAGGATACCCCATCTCTTTTTCCCGAAAATGAAAAAAATAAATCCCCTCTGACAGCGTCAGCAAAACCAGTACTGCCAGTATCTTATAAAAACTGCTTCTGACAAACAGCGCCGCTACAGACAGCACGGTCTCCATTCCCCTGCTCTTTTCTCCACCAGTCCCCATACACTTACCTTCCGCCAAAATTCTCCTGCACCCCCTCTTTCCTGACTTCAACTGCCTCCGCCGCAGTCACACCCCTTCAATACCATGAATCTCCGCAGCCGTCGCACCCCTGCCCCTGTCAAATCTCTTCACATGTTAAATCTCTGCAGCCATCGCATATCTAAGCCTGTCGAATTTCTGCCCCCATTGCCCTCCTGCACCTGCCGAATCCTCCAGCATGCTGCAGTTAAGCCGCATGCGCTCTCAATGCCTGAACTCACAATCCGAAATCTCCCGAGACGCTTCTTCCCAGATAACCGCTGCCAATGCAAATGCTTCCTCCCTGGACACCTTCAGCTGTTTCATCGCCTTTACCCAGAAATGCGTCTCCCCGGAAAGCAGTTCCCGGCGAATGCGTTCCACCGTCCGGCTGTCCACACAGGTGTAACTCTTTGCACCGGACCTGGATACAATGATTCCTTCTTCTTCCAATATATGGTAAGCCTTCTGTATGGTATTAGGATTCACTCCAAGCAGCGCCGAAAGCGCCCGCCGGGAAGGCATTTCCTCATTGCCCCCTATGATGCCCGCAGCAATTCCCTGCTTAATATAATGTATAATCTGTAAATAGACAGGCCCCCTGTCCTCCAAAACAAAATCCTGAAATGATATCATCTTTTCAGCCCCAAGTGTATTAGTAGTTTAATACAGTCCGTAACCGTATTATATAGCTAATACAGTTTTCTGTCAATCAGTTATATTTGAAGCTGAAATAGAATTTATACCGCACGCCGTTGAAAATTGCAGTAACCAACAACGAAAGACAGCCAGCCATATATGCACCAGCCTTCCTGACACTCACCTTTTTGGCTTTTGGCATGCTTGCGTGGTTTGTATCATTTGTGATTTCTGAAAAAATATTTAACGGGAACGACCTAATTTGAATAAAAGATTTATGACACAGATTTCGTTTTATCAATTATATACATATTTTATGCAATAATTATGCATATTTTTATCTGTTTAAAACCTTGCATTTCCAAGCGGAATGATGTATAGTGTGTTAAGGTAAAAAAACAACAAAAATTCATTTTATACGGAGGCTTACTATTCATATGAAAGAAAAGGTAGTTCTTGCTTATTCGGGCGGCCTGGATACCACCGCCATCATTCCCTGGTTAAAGGAAAATTTTGATTACGAAGTCATCTGTGTCTGCGTAGACTGCGGACAGGCGGAAGAACTGGATGGACTGGAAGAACGAGCCATATCCTGCGGCGCTTCCAAGCTCTATATTGAGAATGTCATCGACGAATTCTGCGACGAGTACATAGTTCCCTGCGTTCAGGCAAATGCCATCTACGAGAACAAGTATCTGCTGGGTACTTCCATGGCAAGGCCGCTGATCGCCAAAAAGCTGGTGGAAATTGCGAGAAAAGAAGGCGCTACTGCTATCTGCCACGGCGCTACCGGCAAGGGAAATGACCAGATTCGTTTCGAACTGGGCATCAAGGCGCTGGCTCCTGACATTAAGATCATTGCCGCATGGCGGAATGACAAATGGACCATGGATTCCCGCGAATCGGAGATCGAGTACTGCAAGGCTCACGGAATCCACCTTCCCTTTTCCGCAGATTCCTCTTACAGCCGCGACCGCAATATCTGGCACATCAGCCATGAAGGGCTGGAGCTGGAAGACCCTGCAAATGAGCCCAATTATGAGCATCTTCTGGTACTGGGCACCACGCCCGAGAAGGCTCCTGATGAGGGCGAATATGTCACCATGACCTTTGAAAAGGGCGTTCCCACCTCCGTCAACGGAAAGGCGATGAAGGTTTCCGATATCATCCATACTCTGAACGAACTGGGCGGCAAGCATGGCATCGGCATCATCGACATCGTGGAAAACCGTGTAGTCGGCATGAAGTCCCGTGGCGTATATGAGACTCCCGGCGGCACCATCCTCATGGAGGCGCATCAGCAGCTGGAAGAGCTGATTCTGGACCGGGATACCTATGCGATGAAGAAGGAGATGGGAAGCCGTTTCGCAAGCCTTGTCTATGAAGGGAAATGGTTCACTCCGCTGCGCCAGGCCGAGCAGGCATTTATCGAAGAGACACAGAAATATGTAACCGGAGAGGTGAATTTCAAGCTGTACAAGGGTAATATTATCAAGGCAGGCACCACTTCTCCGTATACCTTATATAACGAGAGCATTGCTTCCTTCACCACCGGCGACCTGTATGACCACCATGACGCGGAAGGCTTTATCAACCTGTTCGGGCTTTCCTGTAAGGTCAGGGCGATGAAGATGGCCGAACAAGGCGAGAAGATGTTCTAATGCATGAAAGTACCCTGCATAAGAACATCTAGGTCTCGCCTGCGAGAAGATGTTCTAATGCATGAAAGTACCCTGCATAAGAACATCTAAATCTCGCCTGGGAGGAGTTGTTTTAGGAGTTATTATATGAAGTTATTCATGGCCTATATCATAATTGTAAATATAGTGGGTTTTGTACTGATGGGTGTGGATAAGAAGAGAGCCATCCGGGGTGCCTGGCGCATTCCGGAGGCTACTTTATTTGGCGTTGCCCTGTTGGGCGGGGCTTTGGGCTGTACCCTGGGTATGCGGTATTTTCGGCACAAGACGAAACATTGGTATTTCAAGTACGGTATGCCCTTTATTTTTGTGGCAGAATGCGTTCTGTTTTTCTGGTTGTACGAATTACTTCAATAAGTTCCATAAGAACTTGATTTGCCAGATAAACATTATTTATAAACTTTTTGCAAACAAAAGGAACACTGTATCAAGTGTCCTTCTCATTGTTCTCTGGTATAAATTTCATTATATCGTTGGGAGTACAGTCGATAAGCTTACATAATTTCTCCACTGTGGAAGTGGAGATATAGCAATTTCTTTTCATATTGTAAATTGTCTTGCCAGCAATACCATTTTGAATGAGATAATATTGGCTAATCTTTCTTTCATCCATCAGTTTCCAAAGCGGCGAATAATCAATCATTTCCCTCCTCCTGCTTTTGTTTATATTATCTCCCAACGTGGCAAAATTTTGCAAAATAACCCCCACAAAGCCATCAGGTGGTCACAATCACCCCTCCGTCGTTGGCGTACATGCTGCTGATTCCCCTGGTATCCATAATAATGCATTCCTGAAAGGCTGCATTGGCCAGAATCTGCTTTTTCACCTCTTCGGCACGTTCCGGCGCATTGCAGTGGGTGATAATCAGCTTTCTTTCCTCGGGCTTTTTCACCTCTGAAGCCGCCAGTTCCGCCATTTTTCCCAGAGCCTTTTTGATCCCTATCGTCTTGCTTCTCTGGATAATTTCCCCCTTATCTGACCCCATTACCGGCTTAATACTCAAGGTAGACGCTACCAGCGCCTTCACCCCGGTCAGACGGCCATTTTTGCGCAGGGTCTCCAGATTATCCAACACAAAATAAGTCTGAACACTGTCTCTGAAAGCTTCTATCTCCTTCACAATCTGTTCAAAAGAGAAACCCACTTCCTCCAGTTCCATCAGTTTCAGCGCAATCTGAGTCTCTCCTCCGCTGGCGGACTCGGAATCCACCACATGAATCTGCTTTTTTCCGTATTTTTCCTCATAAAGCTTTTTCCCCAGCATGGCACTGTTATAACTCCCGCTCAGATGAGACGAAAGCGTCACCGCATATATATGGTCTGCTCCTCCCGCATAGCTTTCCATAAAACGTTCCGGAGACGGACAGGAAGACCTGGGACATTTCGGATATTCCGCCACTTTTTTCAGAAATTCCGCCTGATTAAAGTTCTCATCATCCATTATACTGTATTCTCCCACTTCCAGCCCCAGCGGCACCCGTTCAAATCTTTTATCCGAAAGCAATTCCTCAGGCAGTTCACAGCAGCTGTCCACGACAATCTTATAGCTCATAATATTCTCCTATCCTCTCATTCTGCTCTCTGATCTCAACTTGTCCCTCACTCCCTAAAACAGAAACACCGCAAAGCAACTACTCACACATCCATCTGCTTCGTTATACAAATTGTCTGAGCCAATCGCCAATCCTTCTGCCCAAATCTTCACCTTAAAGCAAGTATCATGTTATAGCACATCAGATAACAGAGTTTTGATAAATCTTTTATGTAGTTTTATTTACTACATATAATAGCACAGACTACAGCCATGTGTAAAGCATATTATGCGCTGTTTCTGAAATAATATGACTTATGGGAAGCAATCTCTATGCTTCCCATAAAAGGCGCGCTCTTTGCGCCGTATTCAACTATAGGAAGCTGCACTTGCTTCCTATAGTATGACTTATCGGAAGCAATCTCTATGTTTCCGATAAAAGGCACATCTCTTCACCAGATCATATTTCTGAAAATTTTATAAAAAAATCGGAAAAATTTTTATAGCTATTTACATATATTAAATATATGTCGATATATTAATACGGTTTTTTGTAACTTTTTTGATTCTTGCTACAAATTTCGTTTTATCGGTTCTTAAGGAAATGTCTACAAATAACTGAACTGCTGCAAGTTTATAACAATTTTATTATACTTCCAGGCTCTTGCCTAAAAAAGCCGCGGCAGTTATTTTCCGACAGTTCCTAAAATGAATTGACAGCACCACAGACATTCTGTAAAGGAAGCCGGTATCCGGTTACGGATTCAACGCAAACCGGCATCCATAAAATTGACGGAAAGTCCCGACCAATAAAGAAAAGCAGAAAGAAAAGGATGAGCAGATGAGTGACTATATCATTTTTACCGATGGGGACGTGGATTTACCCTCTCCCTACGAAAAAGAAGTATCTCTGTTGCCCCAATACTATTACTTTGAAGAAAATAAAATTTACGGAGACGAACAGATCCTGACCCGGGAAGCCTTCTTTGAACAGCTGAGCAGCCGCAGAGCTTACACCTCCGGTGTCAACCCTGATTTCGTACGAAGAAGCTTTGAAGCCGCTTTGCAGGAAGAAAAAGGCATCTTATGCATCGCCGTCTCTTCCGGATTAAGCGGCTCTTACAACACTATCTGCATGGTTGCCGATGATTTAAAAGAGCTTTACCCCGGCTGTGAGATAGAGGTAATCGACTCCCTGAGCGCCACCCTGGGAACCGGCTTTTTATGTGTCGACGCCCTGGAAATGAGAAAAGCAGGCAGGACATTGCGGGAGACAGCCGCGGAAATCAGGAAACGGGTAAACCTGATTGACCTGTACTTTGTGGTTGACGATTTTAAATATCTGGTACAGGGCGGCCGGGTCTCTCCCAGCGTCGGTAAAATCGGAGATATCCTGGACATTAAAGTAATCCTGACCATGAACAACGGCCGCATCGAGCCTTACCGTAAGAACCGCGGCATCAATGCAGCCCTCCGGAATATCCAGCGCATTGCCCAGTCCCGAAAAATCAGCAGGCTTGGCTCCATCTATGTGGGCAACAAAGAGCTGTTTGAGAAATGCAGGTCCCTGGTAAACAGTGATTATGAGGCAACTTTGAACCTGATTGTTTCTTCCCATGTAGGCCCCAACACTACAGGCATTGCTATCGAATGGGCAGATGAAAAATAAATACTGTCACGAAATATAATCGGGGCTGTCGCTATGACCCTAAATGCGACAGCCTCATTCTTAACGCTCATGATGGCAGGCGCCATTCATGGCACAACCCGCACACCCGCATCCACAGGATGATTTCCCCCTTCTCCTGCTGCGTATCATACTGGCAATGACAGCCGTCACCATAACAATCAAAATCGCGCTGATGATGATTGTCGCCATGTTTTCCATAATCCATGTAAGCATCAAAATCCTCCCTGTCTTTGTTATTCTCATACTCATGAGCACATGCATTCCTGACAATAAAAGCATGGCTTCTATTGTATGCCTTGCCTTTGTTCTGCGAGTGTATATTGCATGACAGCCCGAAAGAACCGGGCTGCCATACAGTGTTTCCTATTTTGCCATTTTCAGCTTCATATTTGTGGTCAGCTTTGTCGCCTCTTT
>DKVC01000219.1:0-729 GCA_002490995.1 Lachnospiraceae bacterium UBA7188 | reverse complement strand
GTGGTCAGCTTTGTCGCCTCTTTATAAGGCCTGAACAGCATATAAATCATACCGCCCAGAACAACGATGGCAGCAGGCAATCCGATGACATTCGGATTTCCCGTGAATGCCGAACCAAACTGGTAGACCATCAGCGCCACCGCATAAGCCAGCCCGCACTGATAACCAATCGCAAACCACGTCCATCTGGCATTGTTCATTTCCCTCTTGATGGCGCCGATCGCCGCAAAGCAGGGCGCGCACAGAAGGTTAAATACAAGGAAGGAATATCCTGCCACCATACTAAAGTTCGCCGCAATCTCAGGCCATCCGCCGGGATAAAGAATACCCATCGTTCCGACGATATTTTCCTTTGCCACAAGACCTGTGATAGACGCCACCGCCGCCTGCCAGTTTCCCCAGCCGAGCGGTTTGAAAATCCATGCGATTGCGCCTCCGATTGCCGCAAGGAGCGACTGATCCATCTCTTCTTCGGCAAGCATCCTGAAACCTTCCGAAGTAAACCCGAAATAAGTCGTAAACCAGATCACAATGGTGGAAAGCAGGATAATCGTGCCTGCCTTCTTGATAAAAGACCATCCCCGTTCCCACATGGAGCGCAGGACATTGCCCACTGTGGGCATATGGTAAGCCGGAAGCTCCATGACAAAAGGCGCCGGATCTCCTGCGAACATTTTTGTCTTCTTTAATATGATGCCGGACACGACGATCGCCGCCACGCCGATAAAG
>DKVC01000296.1 GCA_002490995.1 Lachnospiraceae bacterium UBA7188 | reverse complement strand
TTCTAAAATAACACAATCATCCTTTACAATGACGCAGTTCACCCTGCCAGCCTTGATATCCTCCAGCATTTCCTGAAATGCCGGGCGCTCGAAGCTGACTCCCGTATAACCGTCATCCACTTTTTCTTCGTAAATTTGAATCTCCGGATGTGTTTTAAGGAACTCTCTGATGAGAGCCTTTTGATTTACAATGCTGTCGCTCTCCACTTTGTCGCCGTCTTCTTTTGACAGACGAAGATAAGCGTCAGCTGTATAGACACTGTTTAGAATAGTATTCATATCGTCACCTCAAATAGTTTATTTGACCTTATAAACTATTTGGGCTTAATTCATGACAATAGAAAGTTTGCGAAGCATACTTTCTATTGTATAGTCCAGATTCAGTATAGCACACCGGAACCGATAAGTCCATTGTTTTACAAGGCAATTTTTCTTTCGCCCCGCTGCCTGCATGGCATACAGCAATATCCGCATATGGCAGCTCCATTCTTTTCATATCCAAACTCATGTTGACAGAAAATAATTTGTCAGCTTATCTTCCAAAGTCTCTCCTGATTGAGAAAAATTCATTTTCACAATGATACCATTACACTGCACGCAATATGGATTCCTCACCTGCCTTATATAATCCGAAATCCTCTCCTCCCGGCTTAAGCTGCCGTCTATTCTTACGTTTTTTATGTCTACCAGTGATTCTTTTGCAACCGTCTGGATGTCCACATCAGCCAGTTCCTTTAAAGTCTGTATCTCCATGTCCGCACCACTCCCTGCATGTTCGATAAAATATATTTCAAGCCGCCTGTCCAATATTCATTTTTCGTAAACATATGACGCTTCATCTGCCAGATTCACGTCTCTGGCAGGCTTGTCTGCCATGCCCTTTTTCTGTCACCTTAGACAATATTCATTGCCCATATGTCGAAATTTCAGTTATATCGCGACCGTTTTATAAAAAATTCCTTTCCGGCAAAATATAGTACATTGGCTTTGCCGAAAAGGAATTTATTGTTTTAATCTCCTCCATTGGCATCTTTCTTCAATGCCAATCCAACCTGTCTCCTGCTTCCGTCCGGCAAGATAATCCGAACCACTGTATTTACAGGATGTAATATTAAAAAAAATATTGCCACTATCGTCCAGAAAGACACAATCTTTCCCTACTGATTTTCATATTTTGCCCTGACAAAAGTAACTAAAATTCCTATACTCTTACATAGGTGACCTGATATTCCAATCCAGTCAGTTCATATATTTTAGCCAAGTCCATCTCTGCAATCTCATAGCCAAGATATCCCTAACATCGTCCGTCCAAATAATCGTTTTCAGTCAAAGCCACATACACTGTACCCATGGTCAAAAGAACCGCTCTATCTGAACAATCCTTAATGAATCCCCGTTCACTGCTTTGTGTCCAACATGATTCTCAGGATAGAAAACGAAAAGGGATAAACCTGATATGTTCCATTCTCTAATGTTATTTCTTTTTCCTGCGGTTTGATTACCTCTTTCTCCATAAAATTTGTATCTTCAGGATGTTTACCGGTCAACACAGTTTCTTTTATAGGTCCGGCCCCTACTTTCCAGTTCTCACTAAAGTTGAATTTAATTTCCTGTTCTTTTGACGATACGTTGACAACCTTAATAATTAACTCCTGTTTTCCCATATCATAGCTCACCTGACAATAGATTTTTCCATCATTATTACTTTCCATGCCAATATTATAATCTCCCAGGTTCATTGCAAACATTTGCTGAACAAAATAATTAGGTGTCCTATATGCCTGCTTTTCATCAAACCAAATCAAATCCGGATTCCATTGAGCATATCCAATACGTGCAAACAGCGGAGCATAACAGGTCATGACCACTAATCACTGTTTCTCGCCATTCCGCACAGAAATGCAGCTTCTGCCAGCGCTCCTTCTAAATTATTTCCTTCTGGAGAATTCATAGGCATCCATCCCATTGGATGTGCCGCATATTCTCCGAAAAATATTTTCGTATTTCGCATATAGATTCCGTCATAGGCCTTGTTATAAAACCCACTCTTTTTTTGTATTGTTTCCACCCTGAGATAATGGGGATTTTTCACAGATACAGGGCTCCCCTGTACAATTGAAAGTCGGGTATCACTAGACTCTGGATAAACACCCCAAGCATATAATCCATCCTGCTTTACATAATAATCCTTGTCCTTTCCCCCAAAAGCCTCAACGCTCTCAAAATTTCCATTTTCTATAAGTTGAGCATATAA
Source organism: Lachnospiraceae bacterium UBA7188 (assembly GCA_002490995.1). Lineage (GTDB taxonomy): Bacteria > Bacillota > Clostridia > Lachnospirales > Lachnospiraceae > Acetatifactor. The sequence continues at coordinate 11,185 of DKVC01000296.1, read as the reverse complement.
GCCTCCGTCTATTGCGTAGTTAATGTCCTCAATAAAAAGCCCTATAAAATCTTTTGATATCCGTGCTCCCTTTTCCCCGGTAATTTTCAGTTCCATATAATCCTCTGTTTAACCTTTTTGCTCAAGTAACCCTACCCCATGGGACGGCACCGTATAAGCAAATGTACTTTCATTTGTTGCCGTAAAATTCCACACCATATGCGCTTCATTTTTAAGTTCCCCATTACGCTACTTCCGAAACTTACCTTCTTAATCTTTCTATTTCAACCGCAATACAGTCACAGATTGCGGTTCAAAAATCCACTGAAATGTCTTACCTGTCTCCGAGATTGAAAAATACTTTGTCTGCCGTTTTATACTGGCAGTCTCTACTCCGGGAAAATCAGGGTGCTCTCTACAGCTTGATTCCAAGAGAATATACGCATCACACAAGCACTCCGTCTTTTCCATATCATCCAGTTCTATCGTTGTCTCAAAGGGAACTTCCCGCAAGTTCACCGCTTTGATGATAATGTCGTCCACAGCCTTATCCCTGCTTGCCGTAACATAGAGAGGCTCCGTCTCTATAGGTACAAGTTCTACAGACTGGAACAATTCCTGGTTTATCCAGCCCTCCAACCGGTTGCCTGATACGTGCAGCATAAAGTCATATTCTCGATTTTTCTCCACACTGAACTGGCTCTGTGTCAGGAAACATCCTTTGCCTCCGATTTCCTCCACCAAAGCTGCATCCTGGTTTTCCCATCCGCCCAGAACCCAGCTCATCCTGTTCTCATCGTTTTTCCAAGCGAAATAGACACGAAAACCTTTATATCCTTCCAGTTCCTTTGCATGGAACTTCAAAGTGAAATTCTGTGGTGCATTTTCCTTAAGAAGCACCGGTATCTTATCTGCCGCCACTTCCCTGTCGGAAAAGCAGGTGACCTTCCCCGTATCGTCATCGCACAATGTAATCTCCGTAAACAGAACCCGCGCCTCATTTCCCCAGAAATAAATATCCCCCTGCTTGCGCTGTTCCAGATTGATTATAGGTTCTCTTCCACTGCCCGTCTGTAACCTGCAGGAGAGCAGTTCAAAGGAAAACGTTCCCGAAAACCATCCCCCACCTCTTCATTGCCGATTCCGATGTATTCCAGCCCAAAAGGCCGCTCATGCCCCAACTCTGCCCGTACTTTTCCCCATCCGGCAGATGCGTCTCCATTAGCAAACTCAATCAAATCCAGAGTTTCCTGAATCCACAGATTCAGTCCATTAAGCGGAACAGCCCTCTTATGATGCGGATCATATGCTGCCGGAAGAATCGGCACCGGTTTCGCACCAATATCCTCACACAACAGGAAATATTCGTAATAACCCAGCCCCAGTGTCTGGTTATACCGCCAGTTGTTTCTTCTTGCCGGACGCTCTTCCACAGGGCCTATGGTATTCTTCCACCGGTACAGGGAATCTCTGGCATTTCCGTCAAGCTGCCCGTCATGGACAAGGCATCCGCCCGGGAAGCGTAAAAAACGGGGGTGCAGTTCCTCCAGTGTTTCCGCCAAATCCTTCCGCAGCCCATTTTCCCTACCTTTGTAGGTCTCTTCAGGAAACAGGGACACGAAATCAAGCTCAATTGCCCTCCCCTGTGGAATGAGCAGCGCAAGTTTTCCGTTCAAAACAGTCTCCTTTGCCGTAAGCACACATGTCAGCTTTTCCCAGGACTTTTGCTTTACGGAAAGGTTCTCACAGGAAACATCAGCACCCCGTCCATCCTGCAAAGCTACTTCAAGGCTACAAGGACTGTCCCCCGCATATCTGGCATAACAGGAAAAGCGGTATCTCTTTCCTATTTCAAAATGCATCCCGTCTCCAAAGCCCACATTCCTCACGCCAGCTTTTCCTTCAGCATTCTGTCCTATCGCCACCTGTATCGCTTGCATTCTTAAATAATGGGGATTCTTTCCACTGACTGCATCTCCCTCCAGGACAGCCAGCGCAACGTCCGTACCATCTCCTGTCTTCTCCCAGGCTGTCAGGGCATGATAGGAAGGATTATCTACAGGAGAAAATTCAAAGGAACGGTTCTGTACCATCTCCGCATACAATCCTGCCGTATGGTTTATATCCTCCAAAAAAATCCCAAATAAATCGCTTATTGGTCTTTGCTTATCCTTGCTCCTGATTATAATATGATTTCTTTCCATTTATTTTCCCTACCTTTTCTACACCGCTGTCTGGCATCCGCTAAATTTATATGGGAGGGCAGCACATGCCACCCTCCGTCACTTTTGTTTATATCTGTCTTGATATTCTCTGGAAAACACTCCAACATATGAGAATCCGCTCATATTCTTGCAGGAATTCCGCATCTCCTATTCCTTGCCCATGTACATCAACTGGCCTTAAATACTATAAATCCCCAATTCACATAACCCAACCCGCCGGTAAAAATGCCTTTGTATTGCCAATCATGTCATGAACCAGTTCCTGAATGTCCTTTCTGTTACAATGCTTCCCATACACCAGCGGATCATGCAAAAAAGCCTCAACCACCAAATCCTCATCGCATAAAAGTGCTGCCCTTAAGGTTCTCTCGTGATTTTCCACATGCGGCTGAATCAGCTCCCGAATCTTCCATGGCAGTTCACCCGCCATGACAGGCCGGATACTGTCCCTACAGAACAACGCATTGGTCTCCACCACCGCGGAACGAGGGAGATTTGAAACCTGCCCTGTCGTATTGGGAAGATTGACATTGCTGATTACATGTCCCAACCCGAGCAGAACCTTGATCAAAAGGATTCCTTCCTCCCCTGTGGGCTTTAACTCGATTTCTTCCTTGCCGCCTGCAAGCCTTGCGCTACGCTCCATACGGTTTTGTAAATCCTTCTGCCTCCATGCCACCGTCGTCAGCCCAAATTTCCACTGCCGTACTGTTTCCGGATTCTTCAGATACTCATCTGAGGGCATAAACTCTGCCAGATGCCTGTCCCCTGCCGCCGCTATATATCCGTAACGCTGGAACAGATCCATCTTTACTTTGTGGGCACAGGCAAATGTAGAGTTCATCCAGTTGTCATCCGGTCGCTCATACCCCTCCTCACAGTGGGCGTCCGCATAACGCCTGTAGACAGGGAACAAATCCATACCGCGATAGGATGCGGAGGAAAACCATGTAAAATGGTTGATTCCCAGCACGTTCACATCAATTTCGTGCCAGTCAATCCCTTTCTGCCCGCATTCCATCTCGCAGATATCCCGCAGAAATTTTTGTGTTCCAAATACCTCATGACAGCAGCCGAACGCCTTGATTTCCGGAAAAACGTAATAAAGTGTCTGTATGCACAATGACATTGGGTTTGTGTAGTTGATTACCCACGCCTTCGGCGCATAGCTGCGGACAGCCTGGGCGATCTCCACAAACATGGGGATTGTACGCAGCGCACGCACGATTCCCCCAGGGCCTGCGGTATCCCCAACCGACTGGTAAATCCCAAGCCGTTCTGGAAGATGCACATCCGAGGCCATCTCCTGGAATGTTCCGGGCAATATAGATATGACTACAAAGTCCGCACCCTCCAGAGCCTCCTGTAATGTGGAGGATGTCACATAGCGCCATTTACCAACGGCGTCCTCCCTTTCCGACAACCGATTTCCAATCACAGCGTTGCATTCCGCCGCCCTCTTGTCAATATCATAAAGACGAACCGTCCCGGAAATCGTCCCATCCATTGCAAGGTCTGTCATCAGTCCCCACGCCCATCCTCTGGAACCTCCGCCAATATAGGCAATCTGTACTTCCTCCGCTTTGTTATCTCTGTATAGCATGCGAGCCCTCCTTGTCTATCTATCCATAGTCACGCTACTCTTCATACGTCCTAAATTTTGCCAATATAAGTACATTATCCCTTAACCGCGCCAATCATGACGCCTTTCTCAAAATACTTCTGTATAAACGGATAGATGCACAGGACAGGCACTGTAGAAACGATGATGACAGCAAACTTTATCTGGTCCGCGAACTGCTGTGCACAGCTTCCCTCCCCTGCACCTGTGGTTCCAGCCATAGCCTGGTTGGAAATCAAAATATTTCGCAGGATTGTCTGCAATGGCTGATACTCATCCTTATTCAGATAGAGCAACGCCGTAAAGAAATCATTCCAATGCCCTACCGCATAGTACAGCGTAATAACCGAGATGACCGCCTTTGACAGCGGAAGCACGATAGATGTAAAATATCTGAAATGAGAGCATCCGTCTAGTTCCGCCGCCTCCTGTAGCTCCGTTGGAATCGAACTCTCAAAAAAGGTCCTGGCGATGATTACATTATATACACTCACTGCCCCCATGATAATCATGGTCAGAATGGAATTGGTCAAATGCAAGGACTTGACCAGCATATAGGTAGGCACCATTCCGCCTCCGAAATACATTGTAATCACAAATATGGTCATCACCACCCGCCGCGCCTTAAACTTCTTCTGCGCCAGCACATAGGCAGCCGGCAGCGTCACTGCCAGATTCAGCATAGTCCCAACTACCGTATAGAAAAGAGTATTCCGGTATCCCAACCACAAATCGGAACGCTCCAGTATCTTGCGGTATCCGTAGAAGTTAATCCCTCTCGGGATCAGCGTCACCATCCCCTGATTCACCATGGTAGAATTGCTGAATGAGGCAATCACAATAAAGTACATGGGATACAGCACCATAATCAGCGCTGCCACCGCCGCTGCTGTTGGACATATGTAAAAAATTCGGTCTGACAGCCCCATCCTCATCTTTCGACTTCTCATCATCTCTCTGCCTCCTTTCTCTACATCAGGCTGATATCCGCCGCCTTCTTGGATATCTTATTCACAATTAACAGAAATACAAAATTTACTACGGTATTGAACAGCCCCACCGCGGAGCCAAAGCTAAACTGCCCTGATGTCACGCCCACATTAAATACATAAGTCGATATGACCTCCGAAACTGACAGATTCAGATTGTTTTGCATCAGAAACACTTTCTCAAACCCAACACTCAGTATGCGCCCCATATTCATAATCAGAAGAATCACGATTGTCGGCAGCAGAGCCGGGATTTCCACATGCATGACCTGATGCCATCTGTCCGCACCGTCAATCTTTGCCGCATCATAGAGCTGGCCGTCCACCGAGGATAAAGCTGCGATGAAAATTATGCTGTTCCATCCTGCAGACTGCCAGATTCCCGACAGCACATATACCGGAACAAAGGCTCCGGGCGTACCCAGCAGGTTCGTGGACTGGGAAACCAGATGCATGTTCTTCAGCAGTCCGCTCAGCACTCCCTTAGAAGGCGACAGCAATATCTGCAGTATGGCTACCATGACAACCGTGGAAATAAAGTAGGGCATGTACACTGCGGTCTGCACAACCCTTTTCAGCTTTTTCTGCTTAAGGGCATTGACAATAAGCGCAAGCAGAATCGGTGCCGGAAACCCGCAGATGAGCGAGAAAAAAGAGATGACAAAAGTGTTCCGCAGCGTAGGCCAGAACATGGGGCTGGTGAAATACTGTATGAAATACTTGAATCCTACCCAGTCTCCTCCTGTCAGTCCTTTGGAAAAATCATATTTGCGGAACGCAAGCTGTATCCCATACATTGGACCATAACAGAATATTATGATGTATATAAGCGCTGGCGCGATCATCACCCAGAGCTGCCAGTCCTTCCTGAAAGCAGATATCATTTTCCGTGCCATAAAACCCCTCCTTCCCAAAACAAGCCGGGAAAACCCTATCCCGGCTTGTAATGAACCTGTGATGTTGTTTACTCTGCCGACTGCATATATTTTTCATACGCGGCCTGTCTGATTTCCAGATTCTGTGTCAAGCCGATATCATAAACTGATTTCACATAGGACTCCCACTCCCCATCGATATCTCTGGAGGCATCCGTCAGCCATGCTGCATAGGTCTGGTCCACAACATTGTTGATGTTCGCCTGGTTCATCGCCAGTGTGGAATTGTCGTCTGATGTGTAGGTTATGAATTTCGCCGGATATGACTCACAGGTCTCTTCCATCATGGAAAGCGTCGGCTCCAGAGGCTCCCGTTCCTCCAGGACGCCCTGCATGTCTGTTCCCATTTTCAGTCTGTCTTTCATATCGTCTGCAATATAATAGGGGCTGTAATCCGCAAAGGAGTTGGTCCATTTCCATGTGCCGGGATCAATGCCCGGATCAGCGGGCGGAAGCACCTCATAAGTCCCGTCTCCATTATCCTTGATGCAGTTGTCAGTCTCATTCATGCCGCCAAACAGCACCTGGATACTGACCTTCTCATCATAAAAGGAATCGATGAACCGTACCGCTTCCTCCTTATTCTGGCACTTTGCGCTCAAAACTACCGTTGCCGGATTCACGGAGTTGTTGTCATAGTAATAACCCCAGTAGACTTTGCTCTCATCGGAATCTGCATGGGGCTTCAGCGCCGGCAGCGACACATACTGATCTGCTACCTCTGTTCCGAACCGGTCTCCTCTCTCCCAGCCCAGCGTCACGCCTACTTTTGCCGTCTTCCCCTCGCCCCGTGCAAGCGACTGGAATTTGGAGTAATCCTGTGTGATCACTTCCTCATTGATCAATCCCTCACTGTACAGCTTCTGGAGCCATTTCATGAACTCTTTATACCGTTCATCCACGCGGAAGTTCTTCACCGTGCCGTCTTCCACAAAATATCCATCGCTCTCGTTCATCAGAGGCACGCCGAAGCACCCCAGGACAAAAGTGGGGAATCCGCTGAAATCCAATGGGATTTCGTCAGTGGTATCGCCGTTGCCGTTCGGGTCTCCTTCCTTGAACGCCAGCATGACCTCCTCCAACTCATCCATCGTAGTCGGCATCGTAAGGTTCAGGGCATCCAGCCATGTCTGGTTAATGTACAACACTCTGTTTGTCTTCGGCCAAAGGCTCCTGTAATTCGGGATTCCATAGATTGCGCCGTTTTCATCTGTGCTCAGAGCGCGGAGCTCCGGATGGTCTGCAAACATCCTTGACACATTCGGCATATCCCCCGCATCTATATAGGGAGCCAAATCCTCGAACAGGCCATTGTATGTGACAAAGTCGGTGCTGTTCGTCGCCTTGACCAAAATATCCGGAATGTCGCCGCCTGCAAACATAACGCTCTTCTTCTGTCCCCAGTCGGCGCTGATCTGCTGCCACTCTATGTCAACCCCGTTTTCCTCCTCCAGGATATTCAGCCACTCCATCTCGTTCACATCCTTGGTCAGGCTGTGCTTGGAAATCAGCGCTGTCAGCTTCACTTTTTCCGCATCCGCGCCGTCAGCTGTTTCACCCGTACTGCTCTCTACAGACGACTCAGTATTGTTCTGCGCAGAAGAACCCTCCTCGGCTGTCCCCTCCTGCGGCGTGTTTCCGCAGCCTGTCATACACCCTGCCGCCATACATCCTGCCAGCACAAAAGCCAGCCATTTTTTCATTTTCATCCTTTCTCCCTTCCGAATCATTTACTATTCAACTGTAATGCTTTTTATCATGTAACATCTATTGCCTGGATATGCATATCACTATAAATGATTATATAGGAAAAAAACGCCGACAAAAATGGCTCATTTTTTGTTTTCTGTGTTTATTTTTTTCTCCGGGTTTCTCTCTCGGTAATCAGTGGGCGTCCAGCCGGTCTCTTCCCTGAACAGCTTTGCAAAATACCGTGCGTCCTCAAAGCCTACCTCCTGGGCAATTTCATGTATACATAAATCCGTACCCGACAGCAGCTTTTTGCTTTTTTCCAACCGCAGTTTTCTTAAGTATCCATTGAAGTTTTCACCGGTGTATTCTTTGAAAGTCGCGGAAAACATGGAATAATTCATCGACACATGGTTCGACACTTCTGCCATGTCGATCGGATTCCTATAATTCTGCCGTATATAGTCGATCGCACTCTGCATTTTCCGTCTGCTCACATATGTGATGGAAGATTCCTGGCCTGCTGTACACCCCTCATCATCCTCCACCCTCCCTTTCTTTCTGCAGATTTCTTCCACGCGCCACAATGTCCGGGCAAGCTCCTGTCTGTCCACCGGCTTTAACAGATAATCTACGGCCTGCCCTTTCAGCATTCCCCTCACATACTCAAACTCCGAGTATCCGCTGATAGCTACAATGGACGGAATCTCTTCCTCTTCAAGATTTCCATGAATCCATTCCACCAGCTCCAACCCGTCCATAACCGGCATCTTGATATCTGTGGGCACAAGGTCATATCGATCCTCTTTCAGACATTCTGCCGCTTCCTTGCCATTACGGCACTCAGTGATATTCCGATAAGGTATCCCGCTGTTTTCAATCATGACATAAATCCCGTATCGGATCATCTTCTCATCTTCCACCAGCAATATCTTCCTCATATCACACCTCCACAGGTATCACCAAAACCACTTTCGTATAACAGCCTTCCTTCGCATAAACCGAGACACCATACTGTTCCCCATACATCAGCTGTATTCTTTCATGGATATTGCGGAGACCGATTCCCTTTACAGGCCGACAGTCCCCACCTTCCGCGATGTTTTGTCGAACCTTTTCCAGTGTCTGCGCAGACATCCCCTTTCCCATATCCGTCAATTCGATGCAGGCGCGGTTTCCGTCCACATACGCTTTCAGATAGATTGCGGTATCCTCTGTCAGTTCATCCAGTCCATGTGTGATTGAATTCTCCGCTATTGGCTGCAGGACTACTTTCGGTACCTTTAACTCTTTTACTGCCTCTGCAATATTCTCGCTCAGGTAAATCCGATAGTCCGAGCGAATATTGTGGAGGCTCAGATAGCTCTCCAGATAAGCAATCTCCTCCTGAAGGGTGATGCTGTGGCTTTCAATCTGAAGGTTATAGCGGAACATCCTTCCCAATGCCAGCAAAGCATCTGCCACCTGATAAATCCCCTTCACTTCCGCCATCATCTTGATGGAATCCAGCACATTGTATAAAAAATGGGAATCAATCTGTTTCTCCAGGCTTTTCAGCTGCGCCTCTTTCACCATTACCTCCCGGTGAATCGCATTCTCCATCAATTCCTTTACCCTGCCCAGCATCCGGTTGTATTCCATGGCGACAGCGTTGATCTCCATCTGCTCCAACTGAGGAATTTCCACATCCAGGTTTCCGTCCGCCACTTCGCCCATACACGCAGAGAACACATGGAAATCATGAAGCAGATGCTCTACAATCCTGTTGATGGCTGTGTACAGAAGTACGGTCATCAACACTTCCAGCAATAAAATCAGCAGAATCTCAGCCAGCATTGTCCTATATTGTTCCCTAACAGTGACTATCTGCATCAGCCAGACACCGCTTTCTTCGTCTTTCATCACAGAAAGGATTACCGGCTCATGACGCCAGTAACCCCGATAAATCTGCTCACCCTGCAGGCGGCAGCCATCTATGGATTCCACTCCCATCAGACTGCTCAGATATTCCACTGTGAGCCCATCAAACATACCATTCTCTTCCGTCCCCAGTATGCGCCCCCCCGCATCCACAAGAAAAGTGTCCCTTGTGTCCTCATAGACATACAGATCCGGAACAAGCGCATTCATGGAAAGTACGATTTCAAAAATCCCTGTCAAATCATTACTGATTTTTACCGGGATCACATAAGACGCCATATTTTTTCCCACGAAATAATTATCATATACCCCTCCCGGCTGCCCGTCCAGAGCATTCAGATACCATTCCCCCTGATAACTTAGCTGCGCTCTGTCTTCATACCAGAGACTCGATTTCGCCCTGTCCATGTGGTAAAGGTAAGAGGCATACTCACTCAGTCCCGGATAATCCAGATGGAGCCGGGCGCACTGCACCTGATTAATGTTCGTTACAATCCGCAGGGTTGATAATGTCCTTCTCTGAAAGAGAAACCTATTATACTCCCCCAGGCTGTCATTGATTGCAGCCTGTCCAATCTCCGTGATGAACGTAGTATCTGCCCAAATCGTATTCGCCATCATCTGAATGGTATCCATCTCATATCTCATGTCCGAAAACTGTCTCTGTAGATCCTCCTGAACTTCTTTCTGTATTCCGCGCATCTGCTCCTGGTATACCATGTAAAATGAGACACCGGCAATCAGGCCCAGCGGCAGCAGGGAAAACAGCAGAATAGACAGCCGCACTTTCTGATGCAGGGTCTGCCCTGCGTATTTTCTCTTCCATCGCCTCAGCATTGCCTTTCCTCCCCCAATATCCATATTAAGACTGCAGATCGTCCCATTCCGAATCAATCGGCGGCCACTCATTGCCACTGGTAATATAGATCCTGTCCACTCTGAGCCCGGATTTTCTGCCCATAACGGAAAAGATATGGTAGCCTTCCGTCATCTCCATAGCAGAAACCGCCTGCCAGTTCCAGCGTTGTTTCATTCCATAGGAAAAGAGATTGCCGCCTGAATACTGCTGCGCCTTGTCCTGCATCTTCCCGTCCAGTGCCAGTACACAGGCATCTGACTTCATGTCCTCAAATTTCACAAGCAGCCAGACATAATACCTTCCCGGTCGGCTGACATGGATTCTATAGTGCATTCCCGGAGCCTGAGCCGCATTCTCCCACAATAGCCCCCTGCCCTCAATCATCATGGCAAAACCGCTCCCGCCATCCGTCTCCGCCTGCGTATGGCTCCACAGGAGCCTTTCCTTCCCAAAAGCCGGGGTAAGATACGCATCTTTTGTGCCTGCCAGCGCATACTCCGCCTCAATCATAATCCTGCCGCCGCACTCTCTGAAAGGACCTACCCGGAACTCTTGTAACACATCTTTCCGCCCCTTGGAATCCGTCTGGTACTTACAGCGTCCCAGCCTGCTCTGCTCCCGTTCATCGCTTCTCACATACAGCCTGCTGATTGTCCGAAACAGAGGATCCGCATAGAGCATGGGCAGGATAGGCACCTCATCTGCCAGCTTGTCATAAGGCTCTCTCATAATGTCCTCATAGAAAATGTCTTTATCGCCAAAATCCGCTGGCATCTTATATCGTTTCCATTCCCCTTCCTTCAGTCTGGGGCTTATTGAGGGGCCCAGATTGGAGATCTGTAGTCTGTCTGTATAGATGACAAGCTTTGTCAGGGTAACATAGGCATCCATCATCCGCAGCCTTAACCGATGCGCCCCTTTCTCCAAAAACGGCAGACGCACATATATAGTAAACGACATAAATAATT
>DKVC01000072.1:2366-2922 GCA_002490995.1 Lachnospiraceae bacterium UBA7188 | reverse complement strand
CTGATTGATACCTGTCCGTCCCTTGGGACTTTGACAATAAATGCGTTGGCGGCTGCCGATGAGGTCATTATCACGGTGAACCCCCAGCTTCTGGCTATGATGGGGATGCAGGATTTTCTCCGGACGGTGGTGAAGATCAGGAAGCGGATCAATCCGGGGCTGGGGATTGCGGGTATCCTGATGACCATGTGCGAGTCCAGGACGAAGCTGTGCAGGGTTCTGACGGAGGAAGTGACGGAGAGCTTCCAGGAGCAGATACGGGTGTTTGAGACGAGGATTCCCAGTACGGTGAAGGTAGGGGAGAGTATTTATTACAGCCTGCCGGTGGCGGAGTACAGCGCGAAGGCGAGCGCGGGGATGGCTTATAGGAAGTTTGCAAAGGAGTTGGTTTCGTATGAAGGCTAATGGGACGAAGAGGAAGATTTTTAATGACGCTGTGGATCTTCTGGCAGGGGCGGAAGAGGTTTCCGCTCCGGAGAACGGGATCAGGATGCTGCCCATTGACAGTATCCGCCCATTCCGGAAGCATCCTTTCCGGCTGTATGAGGGGGAGCGT
>DKVC01000072.1:0-1990 GCA_002490995.1 Lachnospiraceae bacterium UBA7188 | reverse complement strand
GGGCATAACCGGCAGATGGCGGGGAAGCTGGCCGGGCTGGCGGAGATTCCGGCTATCGTGAAGACGGACCTGACGGAAGAGGAAGCCTATGTCTATGTGATCGAGACCAATGTGATACAGAGGGGCTTTGCGGAGCTTCTGCCGTCCGAGAAGGCGGCGGTGCTGGCGGAGCGGTATGAGAAGGTCAGCAGCCAGGGGAGGCGGAATGACATTCTGGAAGAGATCGCCAGGCTGAACGGGCAGGACACGGCGGGGACTTGTGGACATGATGTCCACAGGTTGAAGAGCCGGGATGCCGTCGGGGAAGAGTATGGGATGACCGGGAGGAACATTGCCAGGTATATGCGGGTGCAGCAGTTGGAGGAACCTTTGAAGGAGCGTCTGGACGAGGGGACGCTGCCTCTGGTGGCGGCGGTGGATCTGTCTTATCTGTCGGGGAAGGAGCAGAAGGTGGTGTCCGGGCTGGCGGAGAAGGGGAAGATCAGGCTGGATGTGAAAACGGCGAAGTGCGTCAGGGGCATGGCCGGGAGTGTGACGGAGAAGAGGGTGCTGGAAACGCTTGACGGCGGGAGAGGGAAGAAGGATTCTGCCGGAAAATCTGTCAAGCTGCCGGCGGATGTGTATGAGAGGTATTTTGCCGGTGTGAAACCTGCGGACGTGGCGGGGATTGTGGAGGAAGCGCTGGCGGCATGGTTCGGGAAGGGAGGGGATGCAGATGTTCCGGACGGAAGAGATAGAGAAGCTGGATAAGTCCTATTTTAATATTATCCTGGCGGAGAACTATGATGTGACGATCCAGTCTAAGAATACGGGACATATCTGGTATATCCATAATCCGGAGTATCCGGGGGAAGGGGAATGCATTATTTTCCATAAGCACAGGGCTTCCCAGCCGTACCATCAGCATGGGAGGGCAAGGAATCTGGGGCAGGCGGTAAGGAGTATCAAGGGGCATGATGTGTTCCAGATGAACGGCAGAAGGCGTTCGTAATATATGGCATGAAGAGGAAATCGTGAAAGCTCTGGCATATTGATATATGTCGGAGTTTTCTTATGTATATATATTGTGGATGCAAATATGCCAATGGGTTTTTAATGAGTTCTTAGAAAGCCCGTTCCATTAGATGGGAATATGCTGTATAATTGAGTTTGTTATGAAAGACAATCAATCAGGGAGGCGGAAAAATGATTTGTAAAATAAGAAAATGGACCCTGGCAGATGCGGCAGATTTGGCGGTGGCACTTTCCAATAGAAAAGTGCAGGACAATCTTAGAGATGGGCTGCCGTATCCTTATACGGAACAAGACGGGGTGGACTTTATTTCTGCCATGCTGTCTGCGGATGAAAATGAAACATTTGCTTTTGCCATAACTGCAGATGGACGTGTGGTGGGGAGCATCGGTGTTTTCCGTCAGGGGAATATCCACAGGCAGACAGCCGAGTTGGGATATTATATCGCGGAAGGATACTGGGGAAAAGGAATCATGACAGAGGCTGTAAAACAGGTCTGCGAATATGTTTTTGAGAAAAGTGATATTCTCCGCATTTATGCAGAGCCATTTGCGTATAATACGGCATCTTGTCGTGTCCTGGAAAAAGTAGGTTTTCAGTATGAGGGGACGTTAAGAAATAATGCGGTAAAAAACGGGAAAGTGATTGATATGAAAAAGTATTCTCTGTTGAAAGAGGAAATATAAACTCTGGTCTTCCGGCCTGGAAGTGGTAAAGGAGATGGGGCATATGAAAAAAATGTGTGAAGAAGCCGAAAAAATAATGACAGAGCGATTTGGAAAAGATATGGTGATTGCGCTGGCAACGGTAGAAAAGGGAGTTCCTTGCAGGGGGATAAATTTAGGTTATTTTGGAAAGGAAGAAAACCATTGGATTGCAAAGAGGATGAAAGAAGTGTTCTCTGAATGGATTGATAACGGGCATACTGATTTTGGGGATGAGAACACGGTTATTTTATGTGTGGAATTGACAGATGGG
>DKVC01000181.1 GCA_002490995.1 Lachnospiraceae bacterium UBA7188 | reverse complement strand
GGTGACATTACGGAATCAAGCCTGACAAAGCAGCTTCGGGAACTGGAAGCGGACGGCTTCATTACCCGTTATGATTATAAAGAAGTCCCTCCCCGTGTGGAATATAACCTTACTGACTTAGGCAAAAGCTTCCTTCCAGTTTTTGAACACATGAAACAATGGGGAGATGAAAACCTAAGCGATTAAATCCTGCACGCAAACCATATAAACGGCCTGGCCTGCTATGTATACTGGCTGGCAGGAATTAAATGCCGTTTATATGCACAGGAATTGAAAGAACGAAATTTTCTGTGATGTAAAATCAAAAATCAAGGAGATATTTTGTGAAAATACAAACGAAACGGGCGTTACTTGTTTGGCTGCTTACGCTGATATGCGTTACAGCCATGTGTGGGTGCGGTCAAAAGAAAAATTTATCTTTTGAGGCTTCTTATACTATTGATGCAGATCTGGTTCCGGAGATCCGGCGTATGACTTATACGGAGACGGCAGAGGTTCTGAACACAGGTTCCGGCAGTACGGAAAAATTATACTTTCATATTTATGGCAATAAATTTAAGGGGCTGCGCCAGGTGGAAGACGGGGAATATTATGTTAAGCCTTCCAAAATTCTTCCACCTCTTTCAATATTTCCTCATGGGGAAGAATGGTAGCCTCTTCAATGCTGATGCCGGTTTTCTGCAAAAAATATTGAATCAGATAGTACCCGACGGCATATCCCGCACAATAGGGCAGGCCTGCTTCGGGGAAACATTGCATTCTCGCCATCTCATCCCCGTATAAGTAGGCCGTGATGTTCTCAAAGCCTGTTGCATTCAGGCCGTCGTAGATGATCTCTTTTATCAGCGGCAGCAGTTCGGGATCCGTTTTGCTCACCCATGGCCCGAGAAATTCCGCACCATGGATTGCCGTTGCATAATTCTCCGCCAGCCCCTCTCCCACAAGCATCTCGCCAAGGGTTATGTCATTCGTCCATTTGATAAACTGGTATCTGACATTGTGATTTGTTTCGTGCGCAAGGGCGGCAGGGAGTTTTTTCAGGTTGGTCTCAGTGGGAATCAGCCATCCCATCACATAGCCGGGAATGCCGCCGTCTCCGCAATAGCCCTCATTCATCTTCGTATAAGCATTCTCCGGCTCTGCCAAAAGAATCGAAAACAGATAGTCCTGAACTTTGAGCTCTATCCCCTTGCTCACAAAGCGCTCCAGAGCGTTCTCGATGGATTTTTGGCAGGCATCCCATAGATTGCAGTCAGAAATGGCTTCAATCCAATCCTTTGTCGTCAGGTTCACCCTGGACGGAGGCAAAATCCCCATCCGGTTATTTGCCATGATTATGTCATAGGCGCCTTCTCTGGGCGCTTTGATGGGGATATGATAGCAATCCCATTTCCCCTTAAATGGGAGCATCAGTTCATAGCGATAGATATCATCCTTTTTCTCCTGATCCGCATTCATTATTTTCCTGTAAACATCCGGTGAATATACTCTCTTCACAATCATAATAGCCTCCCCGTATTCTGTCGGTACGCCGCAATAAACCTGTATCGATTTCCCCACAAGCACTGCCGGTTTCCAGCAATTGCCAATCAATGTTTTTCAGATTTTACTCATCTTTTGACATATTATAAACCATGACGTTACGTAAGAGTCAATACATGAATTGTCACAACTTATCATCTCTGTTTTTCCACAGTTCAAAAGCCTTCTCCCATGTGGAAACAGAGAAGGGCCGCCTGTCGTCACCGATTTACATTTACGTTGGTAAATGTTTCCGCGCAGATCTAGATTACGTTTGCACTCCCGATTTCAAGCAGATTCCCCTCCGGGTCGGCCACATAAAAGTTACGGATGCCGAAAGGATAGGTGACAGGCCCCCCTGTGGGAAACTGCACGTCCAGCTTCGACAGGCGCTCGTATTCCGCATCCACATCTGCAAAAGCAGGCAGCCAGAGAGCGATTTCAAAGGTCTGGTTGATGCCCTTCGGCGGAACATACTCCTCTCCTATTGCCCTGGCAAATTCTTCCCTGCTGTACATGAACAGGGATAACTCGCCGCCTGCCGTTTCAAAATCCGCAAACGGGCCGCCGTCCCATTGCGTCTGAAAGCCTAATATGTCTCTGTAGAACCGAACCATCCTGTCCATGTCGCCAACCAGCAGACCTGTTCCTGTACGCACTTCTTTTCCATTCATTGTCATTACCTCCTCTATTTTATACTGTTCATCCAATTCTTTTACAATCAAATATGAGTATGATGGGGGCAGTGGTGTATTGAGCGAGCAGGTTGCGCGGCTGAGCCTTACAGTTTAATCCCCATAAACCCGGCCTGCATATAGGACATCCATATCAGCTCCGCCGCCTGGAATCCGCAGTCCCGCATAAGCTCCAAATGTGCCTTTACAGTCAATGGAAAATAGTCCACTCCATATCTTTTTATATGGCTTTCCGCCTCTTCTCTGTCCTTTCCGTTCCTGATCTGATATGACTTCCACCTGTCCAATGCAAGCTGTTTTCCAATTTCACTGTCTGGAGCAATATTTTCAAAGGTAAAGAACACTCCCCCGGCCTTTAACGCCCGGCAGCATTTCTCTACCGCCAGCCTCCTGTCTTTTTCTGACAGATAGTGATGGACCTGGATTGCAGTGACCACATCATATTTTTCCATGTCCTCCAGTTCTAAAACCGACATCAGCCGGAACCTGTTTTCCCCTGTCTGAAATCTCCCCTTTGCGACTGCAAGCATTTTTTCGGATATATCTGTGAAAATGAATTCCCGTATGGCTATTTTGTCTCTGGCAGCTTCATACATTTTCCCTGTTCCACAGCCAATGTCCAGCCATGATATCTTCTTCCTTCCCAATACATGCAACGTATCTGTAACCTGCTCATAAAACTCCTCATAAAACGGAAGTGTCTGCCGTATTTTAGCATCGTATTTCTCCGCCCGAAATGCCGTATGCTCCATTACAAGTCTCCTGCCTTTTCTGCCTGTACCCTGAAATTTTCTCGCAAAAACCGTTCCCTATTTCCTCAGAATCTTATCCATAGATTTTCCCTTGGCGAGCTCGTCCACCAGCTTGTCAAGATAACGGATCTCCTGCATCAGGGGTTCCTCAATATCCTCCACCCTCACTCCGCAGACCACACCCTTGATCAGCCTTCTGTTCTCGTTTAACTGCGGGGCATTCCGGAAGAAATCCCCATAAGAAATCTTCTTTTCCGCCATCCCCTCCAGTTCCTCCCGGCTGTAACCGGTGAGCCAGCCGGTTACCTGGTCAACTTCCTCCTTTGTGCGGCCCTTTTTTACCGCTTTGCTGACAAGCAGCTGATAGACTTTATTAAAATCCATCTGATAGACTCTCTCATTCGTCATCTTCTGATATCCTCCTATGTATTTCCCTCTTCTTCTGCTTCTCAAGGAAATCACGTACCCTGTCATTCCTCTGCCAGGCAGCCTGCACAAATCCGCCATAATGTCATCCATACTCCCCTGTTTTCAATACAATTCCCGCACTTTACTTTTCTCAAACAACCTCCTTGCGACAGTCTGAATCTTTTCCATGGGAATTGCGGTCGGATCAATCCTGTCCACACCCAGGGCATCGGAAAATCCCTTTATAATCCGATACGCCGCCATCGCATGGCCGTTGCTTTTATCCGCAGAATCGGCTTCCTGGGCAAATGCCGGGAGCAGATTTCTCTCGTCAGAGTATATCAGCTCCACCAGCTTTGCCCTGTACTCCAAATCCTCGGAGGACATCTCTTTATCGGTCTGCAAATCCCGTGCATGCTGGGCTTCGTGTTTCAACAAAGAAATGCGGAAGCTCTCGCTGTCAAAATCCCATGCGGATTTGACACAGTTAATATAGCCTTCACTATCTACCCAGCCTCCGGAGCCTACCTCTCCGAAGGACAGATAGTCCGTCCAGCTACGGGCAATGAAACCATCCAGAAATTTTACCGGGAAGGTCTGAATCCCCTCTGGAAGCTCTACATCATAAGATACAATTTCAGTAGTCCGCCAGACATACGGACCGTAAAAGCCGCTGGTTCTGCCACCCAGGAAGTGAAAGCCCTGCTGCTGAAACAATTCTGCAAGCTGATGCTGCTCCAAATCGCACAGTTCAACATTTGCTTCAGCAACAGAGTTATCCGTAATCCCGATTATCCCTGTCAGGCGGTCTCTCAGGCTGGCCTCAGACTGCTCTTTATCTGTACAGAGATAAAATACATCACGGTAATACTGTTGATAAGCTGTCAGAATATCGTTGAGTACGTCATTTACTTCGTAGGAAATGTACTGCTCCCGGTCAAATACCGCCATAAAGCGATTGTAGAGATCTGTCTGTTCCGGGAACTGCTTTACATAATTGATTGCACCACGCAGATCGCCTTTGACTATATACCCATAGTATTTCCCCTTATCCATCTTGTTCTCCTTTCACCAGGCGCCGTAAAAAGACCGCAACACTTTCCGGGTAACGCTCCTGCAGGACATGCTTTGTCAGTTCCCGGACAGCATGTTCCTCAAAGGCGTTCAGCTGTCCGCCATTATCACCGGACAGATAATACGAATCATCAATGCCGGGCCAGGTTCGCTTGTATTCCAGAAGATGCAGTCAATATGGCCCTGGCTTCGCTCAATGGTATAGTAATCGTATCCGCATTGCAACAGTGCAAAGTAGATTGCGGATATTTCCGGGATATGTGTGATTGTAATCTGTTTTACACGATTCATAGTACCCCCTCCAACCAAACAAACTCCCACTTTTTGTTTACTTGAATGATTAAGCAGGCATTTTGTGATTTACAGGATTTGTCTCTTTGATATTCAGAATCTGTAGAAAATCTGCCTGGATTCATCCTATCATGATTCGGAGTTTTTTTCAACTATAAATTTCACTGTCCGCCACAATCGTCCACCACAATCTCCGCGCCGTCCACATACTTCCGCTCCATCCGGTGCCTGAGCTTCCGGTTCTCCACAGTGTCGAAAATAATGGAAAAATCATAATCCTCAGGATACAGCTCCTCCGCCGCCACATGCAGCTTCACACGCTTATGGTTGATCCAGATCTTCCTGTCCGGAAGCTGTACGCGCAGGACCCCTTTATCGTTTGTCGGCTCGCATACAATACCGATTTTCTTATCGGGGTAAATCATCACGCTGTCTCCCCGGCGGAATGGGGTACCATGCTTTTTTCCCCTACTGCCACTGGCTTTGACAATATGGGGGACTGTCTCTTTTTTCAGCGTTTCCTCCAAAAGGCCGCCGGGCAGTTCCCCTATTGGCTGAAACCGTTCTCCCTTTACTATCGTTCCTTCCTTTTTCGCCCCTCCCCTCTTTGCCGTCTGCCCGTTGTCTGACGAAATACCGTTCATTACTGCACTCCCGCCCGGAGCAGAACTATCGTTTCCTGCCGTTTCTTCGCCTGGCACAGGAACATCACACTCTATCCTTCCTCCGCTTTCGCCTCCAAATCCATACTCCTGTCCGCCCCTTTCCCCATAGGCTTCCCTCACCGCACGCCGCAGCATATACTCGGGCATTCCCAGCCTGCCGGCAATATAGAAGGCACAGCTTTCCCCGGCTTCCCCTATCACCATCTGATACAGCGGCTTCAGCTTCTCCCTGTCAAAGGTCATACGGGCATTGACGATTGTTTCCTCCTGCTCCGCGTAAACCTTCACCTCCGGATAATGGGTGGTTACCAGAAACAGGGCGCCGCTTTTCTTCAGTTCTTCCAAAATGGCAATGGCTATCCCCATCCCCTCCGCCGGGTCCGTGCCGGAGCCAAGCTCATCCATCACTACCAGGCTCTCTGCCGTCACATGCTTCAGAATGTCCAGCACATTGACGATATGGGCCGAGAAGGTGGAGAGATTTTCCGACAGGTTCTGGCCGTCTCCAATATCACAGAGGATATTGCGGTTCATGCATATTTCCGCCTCCTCACAGGCCACATGCAGCCCGCATTGGGCCATCAGGCAGCTTAGCGCCACGGTCTTGATTGCCACGGTCTTCCCTCCGGTATTGGGCCCGGTTATCACGATTCCGTTTACATTTTTCCCGGCAGTTTCCTGTAAATTTATTTCGGAATGCTTCATCACTCCCTCTCCCAGGGAAAACTGCAGCGGAACGCAGATGTCCTTATCCATCAAGGGATGTCTGGCATTTCGCAGATAAATACGTCTTTCTTCGATTATCTTCGGTTCCGTGCCGTGATACTTCTCCGAAAGCTTTCCCCGGGAAAAAATGAAATCCAGTTTCTCCATCATCCGGATATTCTGCGTCATAATCTCCCTGTTTTCCGCAACCAGGGCCGTCAGCCCATACAGAATCCTCCGCACCTCATTTTCTTCGTCAATGCGCAGTTCCTGGAGTTCTTCGTAATACTTCGCCGAGGCGGCAGGTTCTATGAACAGGGTGCTGCCCGTGGATGATTTGTCAATC
Source organism: Lachnospiraceae bacterium UBA7188 (assembly GCA_002490995.1). GTDB lineage: Bacteria > Bacillota > Clostridia > Lachnospirales > Lachnospiraceae > Acetatifactor. Next base: position 23,583 of record DKVC01000181.1, on the reverse strand, counting down.
AGGATGCCGCTGATTTTGAATTTATACTCCTTTTTCACGGGAATGCATACATGCCCGTTGCGGACGGTGCTGAAATGGTCGGACATGCAGTCTTTATTGGCACGCATGACAGCATCCGCCTTTTCCCTCATCTTATCCTCCGCACGCTGGATATCTCCTCTGAGACTCTTCAGCCGCTTCGAGGCATTGTCGGAAACCTGTTCGTTCCAGATCTGGTACCTTAGCTGTTCCCGCAGTTCTTCCAGCGGATTCAGATTCTCCTCATAATATGCCAGCGGTATCTGGCAGGATTTCCCTCTGTCCAGGTAGCTTTTCAGCCGCTCCACCGCTGCCAGGGCAGACGCTGTCTTCTCCAGTTCCCGGGGCGTCAGACACTGTCCCTTTTCCGCAGCGGATAGAAGCTCTTCTATTCCATCCAGGGATGTAAGCGGCGGCGTACCGCATTTCTCCAGCATCTGCCTGCTCTCCGTTGTCTCCCGCAGTCTGACCGCCAGCTCTGTCTCCGATAGAATCAGGTGCGTGTCCTGTATCTCCTTCCTGGCAGCCTCTGTCAGGGCACATTCTGCCCACTGCATCTTTATTTTGTCAAATTCCAGACTTATTTCCGTCTTATTCATCTTCTTTTTCTCCTGATTTATACTCACGACCAGAAACAGTTACAAATATTCAATGCCTTTTCTTTCCCACTACAGGATAAACCTTCCAACGATATTTTACGCACAAAAAAATGATTACGGTATCTGTCCTTCGGGCAAATTTCACCATAACCATCATTCCCAAGACCAATTTATACTGCACACCGTTGTCATTTACAGTAACCGGCAACGAAATACCACCAGCCATATATGTTCGACGCAGACAGATTAGTATACTCGTGACGCATTCATTTGCCAACACAAATACATTGCGAGTAAGCGATTCAATGGTACGGAGCAAAAGAACGAATTTTTATCCGCTCATTTTTAAAGTACAAAAAACATGGCCTCTCAGCCATGCTTCTCCTTCCAATCTGCAATGAACCCGTCACAATAAAATACGTTTTGCGAACCTTTTATTGCTGTACATTGTTCTATATGAAATGAATCATTCGGAATATGTTAAGCACCCGATAAGACAGATACACCGGCAGTTTATACTCACGCCCGGAAACATTTGCCAACGTATACTCATTCACAAAAATATCTGTCCCGGCCTACATGTATAACGAATGAGCGCTTCTGCACAACCATGGCAGAAAATAACAAACGAATGCTCTCACGAGTATACCGCCGGCATACGGGCAGACTTCCAGACAGAAAACAAACTGCTCTGCAAATATTCAGTTTGCCCTGTTTTCGTCCCTCGCAATAGATAACATAAATTCCTCCTGCTTCATCAATTATTAAGGTTCCGTCCCTGGGGACTTCCTCTGTTTACAGAGCCATGGTAGCACACTCATATTTAAAAGTCAAGTGCAAATTTTGAGTTGATAATGTAATCCGAAGCATGCATAAAAGTCAGTTCCACAATGCTATCCTACATCTGACGGATATGTCATAATCAATTCGGACATCAGATCACTTCCACCCCGTCCCGATACACGCTATGGATTCGGACATGCTCGTCAAAGCTCACCAGATCGGCCTTTTTCCCCGGCTCCAGCACGCCGATTTCCTTCTCTCCCAGAGCTCTGGCAGGGTTGCGGCTCATCATGTTCACGGCCTGCCACATCGGCACCCCGGCCTCCTCGTGCATGACACGAATCAGCCTGTCCGCCGTAGCCACGCTTCCTGCGAAGGAAATCCCATCCGGCATTCTGGCTACCTTTCCGTCGGACCACACGGTCTGCCCATCTTTCAGGCTTCCCAGCTTATAATGGCCGGAGGGCAAATCCGCCGCCCGCATGGCATCCGTCACAAGGATAACATGATCCGTCCCTTTCGTTTTTACGATCAGCTTAAGAAGGGAAGCCGGAAGGTGCATCCCGTCTCCTATGACCTCCACATCCAGCTCGTCCATCAGCAGCGCCGCCTCCAGGACACCAGGCCGGCGCATCCCGTTTTCTCTGACAATGGTAGACATGCTGGAATACAGATGTGTAACCATGGTATACCCGTCACGTACCGCCTGTTCCACATCCTCCAGCCTTCCGTCGCTGTGCCCTGCGGACAGCAGTACACCCACTTCCCTGAACTGCCGTGCCATCTCTCCCGCGTTCTCCAGTTCGGGAGCCGCAGTCATAATCCGCAGTGCCCCCGCACCTTTTTCCAGCAGCCACCGGGTCAGCGCCTCCACAGGTTTTCGAATATATTTTGCGTTCTGCGCCCCCTTCATACTCTCAGCAATACACGGTCCCTCCATATGCACCCCCAGAAGACGCGGTCTGCAGGGCTTCTGCTCCCGGCAAAACATTCTGTGCAGTGAAAATACCTTTTCCATTTCTTCCATGGAAGCCGTCAAAGTCGTAGGACACAGCGATGTGGTTCCGTGACGCAGATGAGCGTCCATGGCCTGCTGCCAGCTGTCCCTCTTTCCGTCCATGAAATCGCCGCCTCCGCCTCCGTGTACATGGATATCGATAAAGCCGGGCGCCAGATACCTGCCCTGCAGATCCACAACCTTATCCGCCTTCTCCAAAGCCGGCCATTCTTCCCCGCCTGCCCGGTTCCAGGATGGCTCCCGCTCCCCTTCAGCGAGTCGGATTCCCTGGATTCTATCCCCGATCACCAGCAATTTTCCCTGTTCCAGAATTCCATCCTGCAGGATTATTTTTCCGTTTATAAATAAAGTACTTTCCATATCCGCTTTTATCTCCGTTCTCTCCTGTTTTGATCTCATGAGCGTATTTATTTGCATTTTTCCCGACGCTGCTTTCCCTACACCGCCGGGCCGACACTGCTTTCCCGGTATACCGCTATCCTATGTCTCCAGTTTCCTCAGAAGCACTCTGCCGAACCAGATTCCGAAACCAAGCGCTGAAAGCCCCTGTAACAGCAGTATCCTCTGAACCGGGGCGATGCTTACTGTCCACATATTCCAGTCCTCCGGCCACAGCTTCAGAAGCAGTGTACTCAGCCCCTGCCCGCACAGGGAGCCTGCGCTGACCAGCATCAGGTACCAGGACAGGTATGCTGTCCTGTCTTCCTCCGGTGTAAACAGATAGGCCATATTGTTGAAATACAGTGTTCCGCCCGCCATAACCGCCTGATACACCAGCATTGTCACCGGGAGCAGCCAGACAAAGGTGCTCTCCGTAACCATCATATGCAGAAAAGGATACAGGGAAAACAGCAGAAAAACCTTCTGGAATGCCTGCAGCCAGGATGTCCGCAGGAGCAGCCTGTGCCAGAACGGCATGATAACCGCCGTAGTTACAATATTCATCGCCTGCAGCACACTTATGAACACATAAGAGACTTTCACATCCTTCAGCAGGTAGGTATTGGCGGAATACAGGGTCATGGTGGAAACTGCCATCCACGCGAAAACGGGCAGCATGGTGAGGCAGAATTTCCGGTTGCCAAAGGGCAGAATCAGAAGCCGGAATCCTCTGACGCTGCCCCGGGGATATTCCGGCTCCCCCGGCAGCAGCAGTAAGATCAGCTCCGCCAGAGCCAGGCCAAAGGCGGCAAAACGTATCATTCCCATCCAGTACGTCTGCCTGCCGGAGGCTTTGGCCGCATCCGCCAGCAGACTCGCCCCAAAGGTGGCCAGCGCAGTGAATACACTGTTTATAATACCTGATACGGCGAAAAACCGTCCCCTGATATCCTCCGGCAGAAACCCGATATGCCACGCCGGAAAACCGCTGGCCACCAGAATATTGCAGCCGTTTCCCAGAAGCAGCGCTGCCGCCATCCACCACAGCAGGCTTTTCTCAGGAACCCGTCCTGGCAGCAGTGTCACGCACAGTATCACAAGGCTGTGATACAGCAGTCTAGCTGTCCCAAGCACCGCTTTCCTTCTCCGGAATCTCTCCAGCAAAAGAGGTGAGAAGGGATACAGAATGCCTGCCAGCAGGGGAAGGCTGGTCACCAGGCCCACCTGCACCTGATCCATTCCCGCATTCAGCAGGAAGCCCGTGAGAAACACCCCTGTCGTAAAAGCCGTGTAAATCGCCTTCAGACACTCTGCCCCCAATATATAAAGCCTGGCCCTCCCTGCTGCTTTTCCCAGGGCAAATAAACCGCTGCTCTCCATCCTTATCTCCCTCATGCATCTCCCCGGGCATATACACGCTTACAGCCCATCCCTCGGAGACTGTCCCATTCCCGTACCGACCCTGCTGTGAATCCCACCCTGATTTTTGCAGGCACTTTCATCCGGTTCCCTCTTTCCACCCACTCAAAACATACCCGTCCTTCTTCTGTCTCAGGTTCCTGCAGGTACTTCCGGCGGCTCCTGCTTCAGCCCATTTACAAATGCTTCCAACTCTATCACGTTACCGCCGGACTGGCGGGAAAGCTCGGCTGCAAGCGCCATGTAATGACTCTCCATGGACTGTCTTAAAGATGTCAGTGTCCCTTTTCCCCGCTCCCGCGCCTCGAACATGTCCTTCAGCATACGGTAATCCCCGCCGCCGTGCCCGGAAATCGTCTCCTGCACATCCATCCGGAAAGTCTCCTCAGCGCCGCCGAACCTGCGCAGCACCAGTGTCTCCTCCTCCAGATTCCCGCTGATATCCCCCAGGGAACCCATGATGTGTATGGTCCTGTGATTATCCCGGTTCAGTCCGCACATGTGGAAGCTTACGGTAACGCCGTTTTCCATCTCTATTGTCACGGATTGATTATCTACTACATCATTGTCGCAGTGATAGACACATCTTCCGTAAGGGCTGGTACGCAGCTCTTCCATAAGCCCTTCCCTCGTAGGACAAGCCATCACTGCCTTCTGCATCCATCCGGCCCCATTGGTATCATAGCCTGTCACCGGGTCCGTCACATATATCTTTTCCGCGTCATAAGGGCACTCCGCCTTTACGGGACAACCCTCCATACAGTAATGCGGCGCCCCCTCCGGCACATTTTCCTTCCGGAAAAAGGCAAGGCTTCCCATGGAGGATATCCTTCTGCAGCGGCTGTCCGTGAGCCAGACCAGCAGATCCATATCGTGGCAGCATTTTGCCAGAATCATGGGGCTGCCCTCCCCGCTCTTCCTCCAGTTACCCCGCACAAAGCTGTGGGCCTGATGCCAGTATCCCACATTTTCACAAGCCTGTATGGACACAACCTTTCCCACGGCTCCCGCTTCCAGAAGTTCTTTCAGCTTCTGATAAAAAGGCGCATACCGCAGCACATGGCAGACCGTCACGCTTCTGTTCAGCGCTTCCGCCTTCTCCAGCAGTCTCCTGCACTCCGCCGCGTCAGCGGATACCGGCTTCTCCAGCAGCAGGTCATATCCTCTGTCCAGCGCAAGGCAGGCATGCCGCATATGCTCCGCGTCCTGTGTGCAGATGAAAGCCATATCCGCCATCCTGGGCCGGGCAAACATCTCCTCAACCGAAGAGAAGCAATGCTCCTCCGAAAGCCCATACTCCCGCTTCATCTCTTGCAGCCGCTCCGGAATCCTGTCCGCTGCCGCCACAAGCTTCATCTGCTCCGGAAACCTTTTGGAATAGGGCGCATAGGTCAGCCTCCCGCGCCCTCCCGCACCGGCGATCACTACAGTCGTAACTCCCATCAGTCCTCCCTCTCCTTCCATCTGTCAAAGGATACCAGTTCTTCTATCGTCACAGGCCTGTGCTCCCTGATGCTCCTGTTCGCTGCGATACCGATGAGAATGGACATGGAGCCGTCTTTTGAACCGGCAAACTGCCCCAGCGGATCCGGCAGATCTCCCCTGAAGAGCATTCTCAGCAGCCTTTCGTCCCCGCCGCCATGGCTTCCTGTCTCCTTTTTCAGGTCATAGGTCTGCGTTCCGCCCTTTCTGTCAAACAGTTTGATGTGGAAGCAGTCGTCACAGGCCTGGGTTCCCGTATCAAACTGGCTTGCCTCCATCCGTCCTTTCGTTCCGCTTATGGAAATCTTCCAGCCTTCATAGGGAGCATGCGCCACCAGGGAATAGGACATAAACGCGCCCTGACGATATTTAACGGCCAGCGACATGGTATCGTAAATGTCGATTTCCTCCGCAAAGACACAGCGGTCGCGGTAATAGCCGTCCTCCGTCTCACAGTCAAAATACATGGCTTTCACCCAGGGAACCTGGCTGTCCTGGTAGACATATTCGCACTCCCCCGCATAAGGACAGGTACAGCAGCGCTCTCCCCGCTTCCCGCCTGCAGACCCCCTGCCTGCAGAACCGTAAAACCGTAATGCTCCGTTTGCAAAAACCTCCTCAGGCTCCTGGCCGATCAGCCAGTTCACAATGTCGAAATGATGAGTCGCTTTATGTACCAGCAGGCCGCCGCAGTTTTCCAGCTTTCTGTGCCACCTGCGGAAATAATCGGCGCCGTGGACCGTGTCCAGCATCCACTCAAAATGTACATTCAGCACCTCTCCCACTGTCCCCTGGGCCAGCAGCTCTTTCATCCTGACAAACAGCGGCATATACCTGCAGTTAAAGGTGACCGTAATCCTGCGCCCGTTACGCTCCTCCGCATCCAGTATGGCATTACAGCTTTCCTCGTCCATGGTCATGGGTTTTTCACAGATGACATCGGCTCCGAAGTCCAGTGCCTTCACCACATACATGCTGTGGAACCTGTCCACGGTAGTGACGATGACGCAGTCCGGCTTCACCTCTTCCATCATCCTGTCAAAATCCGTGTAGACAGGCACTTCATAGGGAATCAGGCTCTCCACATATTCCGCCCTCTTCCTGTTCACATCCATGATTCCTGCCAGATGCGCCACGTCACTGTAGCGCTCCGCTATTGCAGAAGCATACATCCAGTAGCCTCTCCCTCCAGAACCTGCCAAAACATACTCTTTCATACCCTATTGTCCTCCTTCGCAGTATTCATCCTCTTTTATCGTATTTACGTTTCCTATATTCTCCATCGTTTGCAGGACAGCGCTCCCGACTGCTTCAACTCCCGCTTTTCCGACCTTTCCAGTTCAATTTCCTGCCTGAATGCTCCTGCATATGGGCCTGCACTGACCTGCGGTTATCCCCCAAAAGTCCTCCGTTTCCCCCGTATCAGCCCACATTTTCCGATGATATGATTTGTAGAACAGACCCGAAAACATTTCCTCACCTCAACGCCTCCGCAAAGAATGCTTCCGCCCGTCTGCCGCTGAAAGCGTGGCTTCCCTCATGGATATCCGTCCAGAGCCTGTCCTCCGCCCCCGCGGCCGCATAAATCTCCTTCACATGGAGATATCCCTTCCACATATCCTGAAAATAGAAGCAGCTGTCCGCCGTCCCCATCTCCAGCATCAGATACCGGGGCGCTGTCAGCCCTCCCACATCATCTGTATCCATCCATTTCAAAATTTCCGGCAGGATCTGGGAACCGCAGAAATTCCCTCTGTGAATCCCGAAAGCTGTAAAAGGATTTATGTAGGCGATCACATCCGCCGCCCGGATTCTGGGTTCCACCGCAGCCGTAAAAGCCGTGACTGTGCCTCCCTGGCTCATCCCCATCATGCCGATACGTTCCGGATCTACCTCCGGCCTGGTACACAGGTAATCCACACAGCATTTCATATCCCAGACATTCAGCATCAGAGGATACAGTCCCATAATGCCTCCCTTCAGGAAATTGACATTGCAGGTATCTCTCCCGAGATAATCATCTCCGTCCCGCCGTTCCCCAAATCCTCTTAAATCCGGCATCAGCGTGAGATAACCCTTTCCAGCCATCTGTGCACCGTAGTCATAATTCATGAGATCAATGTCCGCCTGATGCCCCGGCGTGGATTTAAGCCCCGCCACCGGATCCTTCCCGAAGCTGCCATGGCCGTGGACACACAGAATCGCGGGCTGAGAACGGTCCTTTTTGAAATGCTTCGGAATCAATACCTGGCAGGGCACCGACATATCGCGCTCCGTGTCAAATACGACCCGTTCCCGGATAAAGTCCTTTTCCTCCACGGAATATTCCGTCTCCGCATCAAGAGGAACTTTCTCCGGGAATTCCCCCATCAGCTCCAGTAGCTTCTCCAGCGCGGTTTTATGCCAGTTCTCAAAATCCATGCCGCATACCCCGAACCGCAGCGCCGGCACCAGCTCCGCCGCACGGCGCTCCCAGTATGTCTGCATGGAAAATTGACGCTTACTCATATACTTTTCTCCATTCTTCCCAGGCCGGATACTTTCCAGCCCGTTTATACTTAGGAATTGCCGGAAAGTAACCTACGCGATTTTTTCAGAGTTGCAATAGGCTTGCGCAGGTTATTTGGAGGCATTTCCTTAAGACCGCCGGACTTTATACTGCACGCCGGTTATACTCGTGAACGCATTTAATTGCCGCTTTCAGTTCTGGATTGCCGATGCGTTCTACGTTTACTGTGCAGATGGCAATTAATTGCGTTAGTGGGTATAAATTTGCAGCACAACCCGACTGCAGCGAACATAGATGGCCGGCGGTCTTTCGTTGCTGGCTGAACTTATTCCTTTACTGCGCCAATCATCATACCCTTGATAAAGTACTTCTGCAGGAAAGGATATACACACAGGATCGGCACCAGAGCCACTACGATGACCACATATTTCAGCTGCAGGCTGATCATGCTCATGGTGGCTGAGCCCGTCACTTCCCCTCCCACGCTCTCATTATTGATCAGAATCTTCATCAGGAATACCTGCAGCGGCTGAAGGTCCTTGCGCCCCGGCAGATAGATCATGGCATTAAAATAACCGTTCCACTGATGCACCGCATAATAGATAATCAGCACGGACATGATGGGCATGGACAGCGGAATAAAAATCTTCCGCAGGATAGTCCATTCCGTAGCGCCGTCAATCCTGGCGGATTCATACAGGCTGTCCGGGATAGATGACAGGAAGGTTCTGGCCATAATGATATAATAAGCCGCCGCCCCCGTAGGCAGCACGATGGCCCAGCGTGTATTGTACAGCCCGATTCTGTTGATCAGCAGGTACATCGGTACCAGTGTCCCCGAGAAAAACATGGAGAGCGTAAAAAAGAAGGACAGCTGCCGACGCAGGAAAAACTGCCGTCTTGACAGAGGATACGCCGCCATCATGGTAAGCGTGGTGCTGATGGCAGTCCCCACAACGGTATACCAGATGGTATTATAGTAAGAGCGCCAGACCTCTTTGTTGCGGAAGACCATCTCATATGCCTTCAGGGAAAACCCCTTCGGCAGCAGTGTCACCAGATTCGAGATAACTGCCTCCGGCGCACTGATGGACATACTGAACACATAGATCAGCGGATACAGCGTGATACAGGCAGCCAGAAAGCAGAATACATAGTTAACTGTTGTAAATATTCTGTCTCCCATGGACATCCTGTGATGCCCTCTGCGGAACTGTTCCGTTTTCTTTTTCCCTGTCACCATAGAGACACCTCCGATATCTTTCTGCTGAGCCTGTTTGCAAATATCACCAGTATCAGGTTAATTGCAGAGTTAAACAGTCCTACTGCGGAACCGAAGCTGTAATTTCCCTCCACCAGACCGGTTCTGTATGTATAAGATGAAATCACGTCCGCCACATCCAGCGTAACCGGATTGTACAGCAGGATGATCTTCTCATACCCCACGCTCATCAGCGTGCCGATCTGCATGATAAAGGTCACGATAACGGTGGGGAGGATACAGGGAATCGACACATGGATTACCTGCTGCAGCTTGCTGGCCCCGTCCACCCTGGCCGCCTCATACAGTTCCTGGCTGACTCCTGTCAATGCTGCCAGATAGACAATGGCAGACCAGCCAAACCCCTGCCAGATGCCGCTGGCAATGAATACCGTCCTGAACCACTTGGGTTCCATGAGGAAATTGATTGGCTCTCCTCCCAGCGCCTGAATCACGGAATTGACGATACCGGAACTGGGCGAGAGAAAGTTTACCAGCATGCCGCATATGATGACCGTGGAGATAAAATAGGGAATGTAGCTCACCGCCTGCACTACACGTTTGTATACGCCATGCTTTAAATCATTGGTCATCAGTGCAAAGAGAATCGGAATGGGGAATCCCCACAGGATACTGTAGACACTGATCAAAAGCGTATTTCTCAACACTCTGGTAAAATACGGGGAATTGAAAAACTGCTTAAAATATCGAAGTCCCATCCATTCGCTGCCCATGATTCCCTTCACCGCAGAATACTTTTTAAAGGCGATGATATTTCCGTACATGGGATAATAGACAAATACCAGATAGTGCAGCACTACCGGCAGTATGATAAGAAGCAGCGCCTTATCCCGTTTTATGTTCTTCAGAAGCCTTTTTCCCCATAACCTGATCCGTTTTCCAAAAGGCTGTTTTTCTTTTTTCCGCACGATTTCTTTCAAAGATACCTTTCACTCCTTTCCGCTGTCCGCAAAACCGTCCGCTGCAGGTATCTTTAAAAAGCATCCTGCAACACATCCTCTCTTCCCCCGGAAACCGCTTAGGAATTGTCCGGAGGGCCGGCAGAACTTCCGCTGTTCCTGAAAAAAGAGCCGGAAGCCCCTTCCGTCCGGCTCTTTTCTTTTTCCATGTACCTGAAAGCAGCTTGTATACTGCAAATTTAATCGGTGTGCAGTATAGGCTCACAGGTTATTTTTCCGCGTCTTTACTGCTGTGATGTCAGACGGTCATACTGTGCCTGCTTTACTTCCAGTATCTTGTCCACTTCAAGCTGCTTTACATAGGACACATAATTATCCCATTCCGCCTCGATATCCGCGGTGCCCACCGTGAATTTTCCCGTCATTTCCCAGATGTAGGTGGCCAGGTCTCCCGAAAGGCCGCTGATGGATTCGCTTTCCTCCTCCGTTGCCGGCGGAAGCGTCATGCCGGCTACCATATACGGTCTGGTGGCGTCGGTCACATCCAGGATTTTCTGCTGCAGTGCCTCCGGATAGCTGAACAGCATGGCCTGCTCGCGCTTATCGGATTTGATATAGCAGAGCCCCAGCTGGCAGCCGTAGGAGCTCAGCACCTCGCTGGCGGAAAGGCCGTCAGGATTCGCCGTCACCTTCTCCGTGAAACTGTAGGTACCGTCATTTTCCTTCACATAAGTATCTCCTTCGATGCCGAAGTTCATAAGCTCTTTACCCTCGTCACTCATCATGTAGTCCATAAGAGCCACTGCAACCTCAGGATGCTCACAGCTGCTGGTCACCACGTATCCGTTTACCGTCATATCGCCCACAACCTCCGTCATCCTTGCATAAGGCCCCTGCGGAGGTACTACGGGAATCAGTTCCGCATTTTCTACCCCATTGGATGCCAGCGCCGCCTCCAGGGTCGCGATACGGGACGGATACGCGGTAAACGCACCCACTTCGTCTCTCGCCACTTTTTCATACAGCTTGTTTTCATCACCCAGTGTCAGGAATTCCTCGTCCAGAAGCTTTTCCTCATAGAATGCATTCAGCCAGGTATAGAACTCTTTCGCCTTGTCGCTGATAAACTCATACTGCATCCGGCCGTTCTCATCCGGATACCAGCCGTCCGACTGGAACAGATGCAGTCCCCACGCATTCGCCCAGTAAGTGGTATACCATGCATGTCCGCCTGCGGAGAAGGGAACTTCATCGCCGCTGTCCCCGTTTCCGTTGGCGTCCTCATCCCGGAAAGCTCTCAGAACCGTCATCCAGTCGTCAATGGTCTCAGGAACCTCCAGATTCAGGCGGTCCAGCCAGTCCTTTCGTATAATGAAGGAATACGGTGCAAAATAGGCGCTCTCATTCAGGGTATTCACGGAATAAATATGTCCGTCTGCCGATGTCAGCGCTTTCACATTCGGAAACTGCTCATATGCCTTCTGAATATTTTCGCTGTCCGCGATATAATCCTCCAGAGGAAGAATGGTCCCCTCCGACCCCAGCTCAGCAAGGCTCAGGCCGTTGGGAAGGAACATAATATCGGGAAGCTTTCCGCCTCCGGCGCCCACTCTCAGCTTCATTACCTCCACATACTGCTTGGATGCCGTCACATCCCAGTTGATCTTAATATTGGTACGTCTCTGGATTTCCTCCCACACTGGAAGGTTGTCCGCCAGAGATGCCACACTTCCGTCCGGTGTTGCTATGGTAAGCTCTACCTGCTCCGCCAGCGGAAACGTAATGCCTGCGTCTGCCTCCGCGCCTGACGGCTCGTCCGTCACATCCACTCCGTCTGCCGCCGCTTCTCCTGTTCCGCTTTCCGAGCTTTCCTGCGATTCAGCCTGGCTGCCGCTCTGGGAGGAACCATTGTCCGGCTCCCCGTTCCCGCATCCTGCCAGGCTCCCCACTGTCAGGCTAACCACACCTGTCAATGCCAGCAGCCTGTTCCACCATCTGATGTTTTTCATACATTATACCTCCTCGTTTGATTTGTTGCCGGTTCTTCCTGTCCGTGGGAACCGGTTCTGCATCTATCATATTTCTTTTTCGCAAAATATACAACAATCCATTCTTGCAGGCATATAAATCTGTCAAAATCACCAATTTCCGGGCTTTCTGACGGTTCTGGCAAAAAATGTATCCCTGGCAAAAACAGTTTGTTGCGCCCCGTATTCGTTTCATAATATAATAAACTCACGGCCGAAATCATTTGCATAATAATTGCATGCAGTCAAGTGCAACCGCATACCAAAGGAGGAAAATCACATGAACTTACACATCGAAGAAACACCCGTTCTGCTGGGAGAAAAAGCCGCCGCGCTGACAGCCGGGCTGCTGCGCCAGGCCATTCGCGAGAACGGCCATGCCCGCCTTGTTTTATCTACCGGCAGTTCCCAGTTCGAGACACTGGAAGCCCTGGTAAAGGAAAACGTTGACTGGAGTAAAGTCACTATGTTTCACCTGGATGAATATGTCAATCTGCCCGAGACACACCCTGCAAGCTTCCGCAAATATCTGAAAGAACGTTTTCTCTCCAAGGTAACGCTGGCGGATTACCATCTTGTGGACGGCAGCCCGGACTCCATTCCGGCCCTGACTGCCGAGCTGAAGAGAGCACCCATCGATATCGGCCTTATCGGCATCGGTGAGAATGCCCACATTGCCTTCAACGATCCCCCGGCGGATTTCGACACCAGAGAAAGCTATATTGTAGTAAACCTGAACGAAAGATGCAAACAGCAGCAGGTAGGGGAAGGATGGTTTGCTTCCACAGAAGAGGTACCGGCACAGGCCATCTCCATGACCGCATGGCAGATCATGCAGTGCCGTCACATTATCTCCGCGGTTCCCCACAAGGTGAAAGCCAAAGCGGTGGCGGACACACTGAGCCATGATACTACCCCCGAAATTCCTGCCACGCTGTTAAAAACGCACCCGAACTTTGATCTGTTCCTGGATGCGGAATCTGCCTCCCTCATCACTGACCGGACATAACCCGGAGACAGAAACCGTCCTGCCCTGATAAATATACGATACCAGGGAAGTTTTCCGACAATTTCTAAGGAGGCCGCCATGAAAATATTTCACTTTTTCAGACATTCCCATACCTACAGACGCATGTTTTTACATAATTATGTGCAATATGCGGCCTCTTCTCTTCTCGTGCTCCTGGCGGCGGGTTTCTTCCTGTCTCATCAGGATTCCCACTCCTCCAGGAATGATACGCTGCAGGCAGCCGCCAGCCTGGCTTATTACGCGGATGATCAGCTGTCTGCCTGCCAGAAGCTTTCCGCTGCTGTAGGCCAGAGCGAACGGCTCCTGAGCCTTTCTTCCAATACTGCCACGGATCTGGATTTTTCCCTGCTGGATTCCACCACGCTCTTTGCAGCCCAGCACGACCTGGTATCCGCGAAAGCGCTCAACCGCTTTGCCGCCACACTGGGAGTCTATCTGTACAATAAACAGTACGTAGTATCCGACTACGGCACTCTCACTCTGGAAAGCTTCTACCAGAGTATTTTTAACATGAGCCCCACCATTTATTCGGAATATCTGCGCCCTTTAAGCTCCGGCAGTTTCCTCTTCCTGCCCCAGGGCGCCATCCGGGAGACCAATACTCCCCAGCATCCTCTCATTGTACTCTCCGTGCTGGACAGCAACAGCACACGCTACGGCAATCTCTTCATTTTTCTGGATGAGAAACAGATGCTGGAGGATGTGGAACAGCTGCTGAACAATGACGATATGGAATATTATCTTTTCGACGGAGAAGGACAGCTGATCATCACCAACTGTCCGGTTGAAGAGGAAGAGCTTCCCCACATTTTGTCACGCCTGCGGACGAACAATGCCTACCAGGAGTGTCCGGGCAGACATTCCGGCTGGACGGGTATTGCAGGTTATTCCAGAACTTATCTGCAGCAGCGCCTGTACCTCAGAATCCGGATTCTGTCCGGTATCTGCATCTTTCTGCTGCTGTTGGGGCTTCCCCTGACCCATGCCGTCTGCCGCAAGAATTATGCCCCCATCCGGGAACTGGCAGATATTGTCAGCACGCCGGAGGAGAAAAACAATGACAGGGATATGGAATACGAAGTGCTGAAATCCAGCATCATTTCTATCTTCAAAGACAAATCCCTGCTGGAAGAGCAGCTCCTGATTTACCGGCCGCTGCTGATAAACAGCATGCTTCTGGAGCTTCTGGAGGGTACGCAGCCCAGGACTGACGTTCTTCCCGGGTTAAAAAAGCTGGGAATCGAACTTCACCATGACCATCATGTCTGCTGCTGTCTCCTCACATCCTTTGCCAGCCAGGATTTCCTGATGAATCTGGCACGTACAATACGGAACGCAGATACAGACTGTCTCTATATTACCTTCCGGAAGCATTTGGGCATCTTCCTGGTCAGCGGCTCCTCTCCGCAAAAATGCAGGGATGCCTGCTCCTGTCTGCTGGAGCTGCTGGGAGAGGTCAGCCCCGATGCCTTTCTGGGAGTAGGCGACGTGGAAGACAGCCTGGATCTGCTGGGCACCACCTGCCAGCAATCCCGCAATGCACTGGAATACCTGCCCCTGGATTCCTTTACCCGGGGAATCTTCTGGCATCAGGTCACAGAGTCCGGCATTCTGGAGCTGACACTTCCCACATGCCTGGTGTCCCTTCCCGTATCCTTCGGCACTGGCCAGTATACGGAAGCGCGCAACAGCCTGAATCAGTATTTTCAGGCAATCTGCCGCTGCGGTCTGGTCAAAAAGGAGCATCTGAGCTACGCAAGGGATCAGCTGCTGGCTGCCATGTCCAAAACGGAAAAGGAGCAGTACCTGTATTTCAATCCGGCCCCTCTGAACGCCTGGACTCCGGAGCAGCCCTGCGCACTGGAATGCCTGAAGGAGCTTGCCGCCCTGGCCTGCGACCGTCTGGAACAGAGCATACTGGACTCCCGGGAGCAAAAGCTTCAGAACACGGCACAGAACCTGATGGACTATCTGCAGCTTCACCTGCATGATGACGATCTGTCCCTGGGCAAGCTCGCAGATGCCTTTCAGCTCTCTGAGAGCAGTATAAGCCGCAAAATCAAGCAGATTACCGATTCCAATTTTCTGGATTATGTGAACAGGAAAAGAATAGAATATGCCTGCAGCCTTCTGTCAGAGACGGACATGTCGGTCAATGACATCTCGAAAGCCGCAGGCTATGAAAACGATATTACGTTCCGAAGATTATTCAAGAAATATATGGGCACTACCCCCGGGGAATACCGCAGGCAGGACGGAGCATAAAGATGTACTCAAGACCAGATTGCCGTGCCCCGGGAAATCGGAGCGCACCTGGATCAGCCCTGCGTCCTCCGGATTCTTAATGTACATCATCTGAACCCACCCGCTGCCCAACTCATTCACCCCGTCATAGCCTGCATCAAAGTCCGCCTCACTGCCGATGACTTGCGAAGACCAGACAGGGCTGCCCCCAGTCTGTTCCAGACAGTCCATTCAGAAAATGGACGGGAATACATAATTCTTGTCTCTTTCCACACATGACAGGTATGTCAGAATAGTCTGGAAATCACAGCCATTCCGGAATGCGGCAAATGAATGCGCCCACAAATGTCAGCTTTCGGATCGCTTTGGCTATATCTGACAGCACTTTCTTATGCCAGAAATGCCTTTACTTTTTTATAGACACCTTCGCCGTCCAGACCATATTTCACAAGCAGCGCGCCTGCGGATCCGGACTCGCCGAAGACATCCTCAATACCGATCCTGCACACAGGCACCGGACAGGTTTCCGCCAACGCCTCACAGACAGCGCCGCCAAGCCCGCCGATGATTGTATGTTCCTCTGCCGTAACCACCCTGCCGGTCTTCCCCGCGCTCGCGGCGATCAGTTCCTTATCCAGGGGCTTGATAGTGCAGATATTGATCACTTCCGCATCCACACCCTCTGCTGCCAGCTTTTCCGCAGCCTCAAGAGCAGAATTTACCATAATGCCCGTGGCAACTATCGTTACATCCCTGCCCTCTCTCAGCACTTCGCCCTTGCCTATTTCAAATTTATAATCTTCTCTGTCGTTGATCACAGGAACTGCCGCACGGCCGAAACGCATATACACAGGTCCCTCGAAATCCAGCGCAGCTTTCACACATGCCCTTGCCTCCACCGCATCGGAAGGATTCAGGATGGTCATGCCGGGAATCGTCCTCATCAGGGCGATGTCTTCGTTACACTGATGGGATGCGCCGTCCTCACCAACCGTAATACCTGCATGAGTGGCGCCGATCTTCACATTCAGATGGGGATATCCTATGGAATTCCTCACCTGCTCAAAAGCACGTCCGGCCGCAAACATGGCAAAGGTGCTTGCAACGGGAATCTTCCCTGTCAGAGACAGTCCGGCGGCGATGCCCATCATATTCGCCTCAGCTATGCCGCAGTCAATATGTCTCTCCGGGAATTTTTTCTTAAATACACCGGTCTTGGTAGCCGCTGCCAAATCAGCATCCAGTACCACCAAATCGGGATAAGCCTCTCCAAATTCAGCCAGGGCATTTCCGTAAGCCTCCCTGGTAGCTATTTTCTTTACATCTGCCATTATGTTTCACCTTTCTGTTCTTATTCCAGTTTCGCATGCGTCCACCCAGTAGTTTTCATTTCCGCTGGTTCCTCCGCTCCTGTACGGCTTATTGATTCAATTCCGCCGCTATCTTCTCCAGATCTGCCACTGCTATCTCGTATTCCGCATCATTTGGCGCCTTGCCATGCCAGTCCACACTGCCCTCCATAAAGGACACGCCCTTTCCCTTCAGGGTATGCGCAATAATGGCTGTAGGCATCCCTTTGGTAGCCCGTGCCTCCGCAAACGCGGCGCGAATCTGCTCCATATCGTTGCCGTCTTCCAGGTTGATCACATGGAAATTAAACGCTTCAAACTTCTTGTCAATGGGGTAGGGGGAACAAACCTTATCCACAGGTCCGTCAATCTGCAGCCCGTTATTATCCACAATTACCACCAGGTTGTCCAGCTTCCTGTGTCCCGCAAACATGGCAGCTTCCCAGACCTGGCCTTCTTCGATCTCACCGTCGCCGAGCAAAGTGTATACACGGAAAGCCTTGCCGGAAAGCCTTGCTCCCATGGCCATGCCCACTGCCGCGGAAATTCCCTGGCCCAAAGAACCGGAAGACATATCCACCCCTGGCACATGCTGCAGGCAGGGATGTCCCTGGAGATAGGAGCCCAGATGTCGCAGGGTAGGCAGATCTTCCACCGGGAAGAAGCCTCTGTTCGCCAGTGCTGAGTACAGGCCCGGCGCAGTATGTCCCTTGGAAAGGACAAAGCGGTCTCTGTCCTCCATCTTGGGGTTCTTCGGGTCTATGTTCATTTCTTCAAAATAAAGATAAGTAAAAATATCGGCTGCGGACAGGGAACCGCCGGGATGTCCGGCTTTTGCCCCATGAACCGCTGCGACGATGCCTTTGCGGACATCATTGGCATGTTTTTTCAGCTCTAAAGTATCCATTTTTCCTCTCATTCCGCCGTGTACACGGCTGCTTCTTCATTTACAGAATGCTCTCTTCCGGCTATTTCCTGCCGGATAGATAACGTTCAATTTCCATAACAATTACAGTTTTACTGTAATCTGTCTTTATCTTAACATATTTTTCCACCGGATTCAATGGTAAGTAAGTGAAAGTGTATCCCGGTATACCCGCAGCACATTCCCATAGAAAATCTTATCCAGCCCATCCTGGGAGAACCCGGCCCTGTGCAGGGCATGCCACAACTTCTCCATACTCTGCACCCCGGGCAGCCCCTCATTGGTATCGATGCCGTCAAAATCGCTTCCCAGCCCCAGCACCCCGATGCCGCCCACATCCGCAATATGCTTCGCATGACGCACCACAGCCTCCAGGGTACCGGGATTCTTCTCCCCAAACGGCTTCTCCTCCAGAAAATCCGCACAGAAATTCAATCCCATGACCCCGCCCCGCCCGGCAAGCCGGCGTATCATATCATCTGTCATATTCCGCACGCAGGGACAGATTTCCCTTGCATTGGAGTGGCTGGCCACAAAGGGCTTCTTTGTCACCTCCAGCACATCGTAAAACCCCGCATCTGACAGATGAGACACATCAGGAATGATACCCAGTTTCTCCATCTCAGCCACCATCTCGCGGCCCTTTTCGGTTAGTCCTCCTGTCAGGTTCGGCGTATGATGGTAAGCATCCATAAATGCCTGCGCTTCCCGGCGCATCCGCTCCCGTTCTGCTGTTCCGGCAGCATATGCAGGGTTCCCCTCTGCACTTGCAGGTGTCGCGTCTGCACTTGCAGGCTTCCCATCTGTACTTGCCGGTGTCACGTCTGCACTTGCAGGCTTCCCATCTGCACTTGCCGATGTCGCGTCTGCATATGCCTTCCACTCTTTCATGATTTGCCTCACCTGAGGCTTCTTCGATGTATCATAATTCGGATGGCCTATTTCATTATCGAAATTCCAGGTGAGCGTTATCATCCGGACGCCCATTCGGTATAATTCCCTGAGTTTTTCCAGCTCGCCCTTACAGACTCCGCCCTCTTCCACCGTCAGCAGGGAGGACATCTTCCCCTGTGCCTCATTCTCCGCGATATCCGCATAACACAGCACCGGCGCAAGGATATCCTTATTTTTCTCCAGTTCCTCCCGATAATACCGATGCAGCGCACACACACGCTCCCAGGGATCACCGTATCCCTGCAGCATCACAAACATAGCAAAATTCTGAACCAGGTAATGGCTCTCCCTCATCCGCAGCAAATCCAGATGGCCTCCATTCTGCCGCAGTTCTGCCGTCTCCCCCTTCTCCTTACGCCCCAAAAGTTCACTCAGCGTATCGCAATGCATGTCAATAACCTTCATAATAACACTCCTCATGCGCATCGGCGCACATTCATTCCAAATTTTTATTCCAGGCTCCTCAGCGCTCTGACCTGCCCCTCACCGCAAAGTCAACACCGGTATGCTTGGGATTGTCGTCATCAAATTGATAATCCTTCCCGGGCAGAACCGCATTCAGGATAATCCCCACCAGCGCGCCCACAGCGATTCCGGAGAAGCTGATGGACAGATCCCCCACCGTAAAGCCCACAGAACCGGCCGCACTGTAATTAATACCGATAGACAGTACCAGAATCAACGCCGCAATGATAACATTCCGGCTCTTTGCAAAATCCACCTGAGTCTCCACAATATTCCGGACACCTACTGCGGAAATCATACCGTAAAGCACCAACGACACACCGCCGCAGGTGGCAGTGGGCATACAGCCGATAATCGCAGCAAATTTCGGTGAGAAGGAAAACAGGATTGCAAACAGTGCCGCCATTCTGATGACAAGGGGATCGTACACCTTCGTCAGGGCAAGCACACCCGTATTCTCACCGTAAGTCGTGTTGGCCGGCGCACCGAACAGGGATGCCACAATGGTTGCCAGACCGTCTCCCAAAAGGGTACGGTGAAGCCCCGGCTCCTTGATATAGTTTTTCCCTACTGTAGAAGATATGGCGGATATGTCTCCGATATGCTCTACAATCGTCGCCAAAGCGATAGGCATGATGGTAATCACGGATGTAACCAGCAGTGACACATTTCCGTCAGACAGCGCCCAGAAAGCCGTGCTGTTCCAGTGGATGGGAATCCCTGCCCATGCAGCTTCCTTTACCGCTGTAAAATCCACCCTGCCCAGCAGCGCCGCCAGCACATAGGAGCCGATGACACCGATAATAATGGGGACAATCTTTACCATACCTTTTCCCCAGATATTGCAGACAATCACCAGAGCGATTGCAACAATGGCAATCAGCCAGTCCGCGGAACAGTTGTCAATAGCGGACTGGGAAAGCGTCAGGCCGATGGCAATGATAATGGGGCCGGTCACGATAGGCGGGAAAAAGCGCATCACCCTGCCTGTACCGAATATTTTAATCAGGAAGGAAAGCAGCAGATACACAAGGCCCGCACAGGCTACGCCGAAGCAGGCATAAGGAAGCAGCTTCGAATTGTCCACAGCATTTCCGGCGGCATCCATGGTCGGAGCAATTGCCGCATATCCGCCAAGAAATGCAAAGGAGGAACCGAGAAACGCGGGCACCCTGCCCTTTGTCAGCAAATGAAACAGCAATGTACCCAGGCCCGCAAACAGCAGTGTGGTGGATACATCAAGGCCTGTCAGCATGGGCACCAGTATGGTCGCCCCAAACATGGCAAACATATGCTGTATGCCCAATATCACGACCTTCGGCACACCAAGGCTCTTCGCATCATAAATGCCGGTTTCGCCGATGCTTTTCCCGGTGATGCCTTTATCACCGATGCCGTTGTTCTTCTTTTTTTCACTCATGTACTTTTCCTCCTGATTTGAATTCAATATCCGCATGCAAAAAGGCTGCCGCGGCAGTGCCGGCAGCAACCCCTTTCCTATCATAATGGTTCGCACATCAGCAGTCAAGAAGATATTGCATGTGTTTTCAAATAATCTTTCCAGATTTCGATATATCTCGCTTTCAGGTGCACGCCGTCAAAGGTGTAGTCAGGTATCATCCCTCCCGATTCATCGCAGACCTCCGGATTCACATCCAGGAAGAAAATCTTCTCGTTGTCCGCCAGCTTCGCGATACCTTCATTCCGGGCGATGATTCCTTCATTGTTGATATAATCCCCCTTGCCGGAGCGCTCCGCAGTCACTTTGATGATGGCCTGCAGATAGATGACTGCATCCGGCTGCAGCTCCCGCAGATGCGCCACCACTTCCTGATATTTCTCCAGAAAGCTCTCCACCGTGCCTGTCCCCATCTCATTAATGCCGATCATCAGGTAAATCTTGGCAAAACTGTTCTGCTGCAGGGCCTCCTCCACAGTAATCTGCTTCCGCTCATCCGGCACAGGCACAATATCGGCGTCAAACAGCTTATATACCGTCAGTCCCTTGGATGCATAGAAAGTGGATATTTCCTCCAGGCCGCCGTATTCAAACATTCCCACTGTCCTGGAATCCCCGATAAACACCGCGTCCGCAAAATAATCATCCTCCACTGTCATATATTGTACTTCCGGAAGGGTATTTTCTCCAAAATTCCCGCCAGGTCCGCCTGGAGCAGTCCCTGTGTTTCCGCTTCCCGTTATCCCGCCGGGATAATTTCCCGTGTTTCCGCTTCCCGTTATTCCGCCGGGACGGTTTGCCGCATTTCCGCTTCCCGTTATTCCGCCGGGATGGTTTGCCGCATTTCCGCTTCCCGTTATTCCGCCAGGATAACTTCCCGTGTTTCCGCTTCCGCTCAT
The DNA here is from genome assembly GCA_002490995.1 of Lachnospiraceae bacterium UBA7188. Lineage (GTDB taxonomy): Bacteria > Bacillota > Clostridia > Lachnospirales > Lachnospiraceae > Acetatifactor. The sequence continues at coordinate 1,841 of DKVC01000181.1, read as the reverse complement.
ACCTCCCGGATAGCTTCCCGTATTTCCGCTTCCCGTCGTGCCTTCAGGATAGCTTCCCGCATTTCCGCTTCCCGTCGTGCCTTCAGGATAGCTTCCCGCATTTCCGCTTCCTGTCATGTTTTCCGGATAGTTTTCTGTATTTCCCTCCCCCAGGCTCCCGTCGCTTCCGTTTTCTGCCAAGACTCCGGGTGCATTTACCACCCCATTCCCTGAACCTGTATTCTCCCCGCTCCCGTCGCTGTCGGAATCTGGGGAAACACCGCCGTCTACTGATACCCAGGTCTCATCTGTCTGGCCGCCGGCAAATAAGTCTCCGTTCACCAGCCCATCGTACCAGCTCCGCACCCTCTGCCAAGGCTCCGCATAAACCTGCCAGTGGTCCACACAGGACAGATATACGATTCCGCATCCTGTCAACAGGATAAAATAGCACCATTTTTTCAGCCACTTCATTGTTTTCTCCTATTACCGTTCCGCAGCGTCCCATACAATACCCTGACTTGGGCAGCGAATTTTCGACCGCCAAATGATGCGTCTGCAAATCCTCAGGGCACTGTACGGGTCGGCTGCCGTTTTTCCGGTTCCGCGTCTGTTCCATACACTACCACGGCATGGACAGAGAACTTTCGGTCAACTCCGCTCTCCGGCATATTCTTAGAAATTCAGGTACATAAATGGGTTATGTCCCTCGATCTGCAGCCGCCAGACGCAAAGCCAGAACAGTGCGGCCAGAATCAGAATCCCGAGCAGAGTATCCTTCAGCCAGCGGAACAGTTTCTGCACAAGCGGTGTACAGGCAACCGCACCTGCCGCAAGCAGGCCCCCATAATCCGCCAATGCTTTCCTCCAGTCCCCGGCATGCACCGCCTGACCGGGAATGATATCAAACATCCTGCCCAGATAGACCTGGAGCTGGCTGATATCTGTAATGGCAAAGCACACCCACGTAATCGGGATAAACACCAGCACATACAGATGAGGCAGTATCCTTCCCGGCATTTTCCTCCAGAACCGATTCTTCCCCAGGCCTTTCAGCAGCCGTTCAAACACGATTGCCAGCCACAGGAGCATTCCCCAGACCAGGAAGTTGGCAGTGGTTCCATGCCAGACAGATGTCAGCGCCCAGACTGCCAGCAAATTGCAGACCGTACGGAATTCACCTTTGCGGTTGCCCCCCAGCGGAATATATACATATTTTGTAAACCACCGGCCCAGCGTCATATGCCATCTGCGGTAAAATTCCCTGACGGAAGCAGCCATATAGGGATTTCTGAAATTCTCCGGCAGCTCAAATCCAAGCATCCGCCCCAGCCCTGACGCCATCAGCGAATACCCGTAAAAATCAAAATAAATCTTCATGGAATAGGCAACCGCCGCAATCCACGCCAGGGGTGTGGAAATACTTTCAAATCCGGTTACCTGCACTTCCTGCCAAAGGATCCCCACTCTGTCCGCCAGCAGCACCTTCGATGCCAGCCCCATGGTAAACAGTTTCAGACCTTCCTGTACGCTTCCAGCGTTAAACGTCCTGTTCCTTAAACTCTCCCGTATCTCCCCGTAACCCACAATGGGGCCGGAAAGCAGCTGGGGAAACATGGTAATATAGCTGGCCAGCATGAGAAAGGATTCCTCTCTCCTTAGTTCTCCCCGGTACACATCCAGCAGATAGGATAAAATCTGGAATGTGTAAAAGCTGATCCCGGGCGGCAGTCCGTTTCCCGCCACACCGCTCTTAAAGAATGCCAGCATCCCTACATTATATAAAAGTGCGCCCGCAAGGACAGCCTTCTGTCTTTTATTTCGGCGCTGTTTCTCTATTTTACACCACTTTACAAGTTTTT
>DKVC01000260.1 GCA_002490995.1 Lachnospiraceae bacterium UBA7188 | reverse complement strand
AAAATTCAGCGGCTCCATGCAGTCGGCCGTGAATGCCAGATCGATTGTGCAGGAAAGCTACCCGGATGCCAGGATCACGGTGATTGACGCCAGGATAAACACTGTCCTGCAGGGGCAGTATGTGCTGGAGGCGGCGAAGATGCGGGACAGCGGAATGGATTACGACTCCATAGTAAAACGCCTGGAGGAAATGCGCAGCAGCGGAAGGATTTTTTTCACCGTGGGGGATATGGAGTATCTCAAGCACGGCGGAAGGATCGGAAAGGTGTCAGCCGTGGCGGGAAGCGTGCTGGGGATCCGGCCTGTTATCACATTAAAGGATGGGGAAATCTTTCCCTCCGGTATCGGCAGGGGCAGAAAGCGCACCACGGAGAAGGCTATAGAGCTGCTGCTGGATTATCTGGATAAAAGCAGCCTGGGAATTGACAGCTACAGCATTGCCATAGGGTATGGATATGATTATGAGGAAGCCGTGGAGTTTCGGGAGCGCGCCCTGGAAGCCCTTCACGGAAAGGGGTATGAAATCAGCAGGGAGGAAATTCCGCTGTACCAGATAGGGGCTACCATCAGCGTGCATACGGGACCTTATCCGCTGGGCTTCGGCATCATAGAGAAGGGCATCCTGTAAAAAGGGGCGCAACAGTTATTCAGGCAATTCCTATATAGGATTTTACAGGGCTTCGGTGCAATGCATCAGAAGCTCTTTTACATTCTCAAAGCAGTAGGTCGCGGGGTAGGGGGTGTCCTGCAGATCGCCGGGCTTTGCTTCTCCGGTAAACAGGACACAGGTATCCACTTCACCGTTAATGCCGCAGGCGATATCCGTATAGAGACGGTCACCCACTACCAGAGTCTCGTCGCGGGAAAAGCCGGACAGCTCCAGGCATAAGTCCACAACACTGCGGTTTGGCTTGCCCAGATAGGAGGGCTTTTTGCCGGTGGAATCCGTTAGCATGCTGCAGATGGCGCCGCAGTCCGGAATAAAGCCGAAATCAATGGGGCAGCAAAGGTCAGGGTTGGTGGCGTAAAAGGGGACATCCGCAGTGGAGAGGATTTTGCATGCCTGAACCAGCTTGTCATAGGTCAGTTCGCTGTCGTAGGCAACCACCACGCAGGCTACGTTTTCTTCGGCCGTCTCTGTGATGTCCAGGCCGTTTTTGCGAAGTTCCGCTATGAAAGAGGCGGTTCCCAGCACAAAGATTTTGCCGTCCGCATATTGCTCCTGGAGGAAGCGCAGCGTCATATAGCCGGAGGTGATAAACTGGTCCTCCGTGGTCTCCAGATGGAATGCCCGGCGGAATTTCTCCACGTAATCCCTGCCGCTGCGGGTGGAATTGTTGGTGATATAGTAGGCCTTTCCGCCTTTTTTCTCTATATAATGAAGCAGCTCGGCGCTGCCGTCATACAGGGTGTCGCCTACGGCCAGCGTTCCGTCTATGTCGAAGAGGAAGAGTTTTTTCTTTTTTAACCTGAGTAATGCGTTGGAATTCATGGCGCCTCCCTTGATTGTGCTTTCTGTTCGCTTTGGTCCGGCCGCGGAAGCATAATATGGTGGCTGCAGTTGTTCATATCATGCATAACGAGTGGGCGATTCCGCGATGCGGGGCAAAAGAGCGGGAAATACGCACACAAGTATAGCTTTCCGGCCGGCTTTGACCAGTATAACACAGTTGGTTCGTATGTGCAAACAGTTATATTTTTTCGGTATTTAGTGGCGTAGGCGAAGTAAGTGTGGTATGATAGGTATCGGTATGACAGGAAAACGATTGCAGAGCGGAAATCGGCGCAAGAACAGTTCTGGTGATTGAATTACTGCAGAATAAACGCCCCGGACGGGCAGGAGGGTATGAGATGAAATTGATATCATGGAATGTAAACGGGCTGCGCGCCTGTATGCAGAAAGGGTTTATGGATTTTTTCCGGGAGGCTGACGCGGATATTTTCTGTCTGCAGGAGACGAAGCTGCAGGCGGGGCAGATTGAGCTGGAACTGCCGGGCTACCATCAGTACTGGAATTACGCGGAGAAGAAAGGCTATTCCGGCACGGCGCTTTTCTCGAAAAAGGAGCCGCTGAAGGTCACATATGGCATGGGTGTGGAAGAGCATGACCATGAGGGGCGCGTGATTACGGCGGAATTTGAGGATTTTTACGTGGTGACAGTCTATGTGCCGAATTCCCAGAGGGAGCTGACCAGGCTGGATTACCGCATGGAGTGGGAGGAGGCTTTCCTGAAATATCTGAAAAAGCTGGAGGAGACGAAGCCGTTGGTCTACTGCGGGGACCTGAATGTGGCTCATCAGGAGATAGACCTGAAGAACCCCAAAACCAATCACAATAATGCCGGGTTTACGGACCAGGAACGCAGGTGCTTCGGCCGTGTTCTGGAGAACGGATTTGTGGACAGCTTCCGTCACTTCTACCCGGATCTGAAGGATGCCTATTCCTGGTGGTCTTATATGGGACAGGCCCGGGCCAAGAACGTAGGGTGGCGTATCGACTATTTTGTGGCGTCGGAAGCGCTGAAGGACCGGTTGGAAGATGCAAAAATACACGCACAGGTGATGGGCTCGGACCACTGCCCGGTGGAACTGGATTTAAAGGATTGAGCGCGGTCTGAGACGTACAGGCGAATGCTGGAGAAGGTAAGCAGGCCTGCGAAGCTGACCATGTAGAACGCACATTGCATGGAACGGGAAGCGTTCCGGAAACCCTGCAGTCCTGCTGCGCTGAAAATGAGTCGAGACAGTTGAAAGCAGGGAAACAGGTTGGTAAGGATAAAAGAAAGTAGAATTTTTCAAAACAGAGGGGACAAAGAAACAGAGAGGAAAAAGAAACAGAGGGGACAAAGAAGATGAAATTCGAGCCAAAGGCATTAGATTATGATTTAAGCCCGTATACGGGACTGACCAGGGAAAGCTGGCTGGAAGCCGGTAAGTACATGTTGGAGGGCATCTTCCGGAATATCGACGATTTTCGGAAGCCGGTGGTCATGCCCAGGAAGGAGACGGAGATCACGTATCCGCATCTGAAGGCATCTCCGGAAACCCAGGCGATTCAGCGCACTGCGGAGGTATTCGAGGGATTAACCCGTTCCTTTTTTATCGCAGCACCGTTGATTTCCAATCTTCCGGATCTGGAGATATGCGGTTATTCCATGGCGGAGTACTATAAAAGCCATGTTCTGCGCGTGTGCACCAAAGGGGATACGCTGTATGTGGGAACCTATGAGGACCAGCAGCGCATCAGCGGGCATACGGACCCTTTCCGGGCATTTCAGCAGACAGTGGAGACCTGTGCCCTGGTGATCTGTCTGTGGGTCAGCAGAGCGCAGATATGGGATACTTATACAAAAGAAGAAAAGGATGTAATCGCCGGGTTCCTGGAGGGGTATGCCCATGCGAACACCGTACCGCAGAACTGGCGCCTGTTCAATATGCTGGACATGGCATTTCTGCATATGGAAGGGTATCCCATTCAGAAAGATGTAATGCGGGACCATGCCCAGGCAATCCTGAACTATTATGCCGGGGACGGGTGGTATCGGGACGGCCATTCCTTTGACTATTATTCCTGCTGGGCCTTCAACGTGTACGGCCCCATCTGGAATCTCTGGTACGGATATGAGAATGAGCCCTATATCGCCCGGAAATTCGAGGAGAATTCCAATAAACTGATGGAGACCTACGGGGATTTCTTCGACAGGGACGGCTGGACGAATATGTGGGGGCGCAGCAACATTTACCGCAATGCCGCTACCAGTTCCTTCGACGGAAATCTGATGATGCCGGGCGGCAAGGCGGATCCGGGACGGGCAAGGCGGATTTCTTCCGGCTCCCTGATGCAGTTCCTGGGAAGAGAGGATTTCCTGTATAAAGGCGTGCCCACGCTTGGTTTTTACGGGCAGTTCTCGCCGCTGGTGCAGGGGTATTCCTGTGCGGAGTCCCCGTTCTGGCTTGGCAAGGCCTTTCTCTGCCTGCACCTCCCGGCGGACCATCCTTTCTGGACGGCGAAGGAAAATAACGGCACATGGGAGAAACTGGGAGAAAGGGAAGTAAAGGAGACCTGCCTGAACGGTCCCGGGCTGTGCTTTTCCAATCATCAGGCTAACGGGGAGACCATTCTCCGCACGGGCAAGGTGGTGAAGAACCAGGGGGATGTGCATGGCATGTGGAATTATTCCAAGCTTTGTTACAATACGAAGTATCCCTGGGAGGCGGCGCCGGTGTGTGAGAAAGTGTCAGACTGCGGAGATATGGGAGCAGGTGAAGAGGTATCCGATTGCGAAGGCGTGGGGGTATGTGAAGCGGCAGAGTGGGTGGAATCCCAGCAGTATGTTTTGCGGGATGGGACATCCTATCCCCAGGATCGGTCGGTGCCGGATGCGGATAAGAAGGGCAGGGCGAATGTCACCTTCTGGCATGGCCGGAAAGACGGCATTCTGTACCGCAGGCAGTTTTTCAACTATTCCCTGGAGACGGAATCCCACTGGATACAAGCCGTGAACCTGGCGGATTTTGCTGTGCCTTACGGTATCATGAGGGTGGACAAACTGCGGCTGCACAGAGCGCCGGTGTCCCTGACGCTGGGCTCCTACGGATTCCCGGATAACGGAACGGAGATTTCCGAAAAAACCTGCGGCGCTGCCAGGGCCATAATCCTGAAGGGGAAAGATGCCACAGGCAGGGAAAAGCAGATGGCCATGACGATTTATAACGGTTGGAAGGAACTGAATGTCCTGCGCAGTACAGGAACGGACCCTGATTCTGACAAATCAGTCATATTATATGCGTTTATGGAGCGGAAGAAACAGTACGGGGGCTTCGAGCCTTATGTACTGATCTCTCAGGTCATTACGAAGGAGAGCCATGAGGAGTTCACGGAGGAAGAGCTGTTCCCCATTGCAGAGATAATCTACGCTGACCCGGAAGGCTGCGGCAGTTACGGCCCGGTGACGCTGCGGATGAAGGACGGCAGCGTGAGGACAGTGGAGTATGAAGGCATGGAAGGCTGTCTGATGCTGTAAAAGAACCTGAATTAGGAATTGTCGGAAAATAACCGCTGCAATTTATACTTGCAGCAGTTATTTGTAGGCAATTCCTTACCTTTTGGACACATCGCATCTTTTTTCGGCAGTTGTATCTAATTCATGGCAGGTAATATACCTGCGTCGGCTTTTCGCCAATGATTCAGTCACAGTAACAAAACAGGACATATAAAATCTTTTTTCAGAATATTTTGAAGTTGAAAAAAGAAAGATATTGTTTGACAACGATATTATACGATTGTATAATACATTATACAAATGAATAATGACAGGAGGTACCATTCTATGAGTAACAATCTGAAAAAGCTGGGTGAGGCAGAACTGGAAATCATGCAGGTAATCTGGAACAGCGGAAAACCAGTTACTTCGAATTATGTTTTAAAAGAATTGCAGGGGCGGAGAAAATGGCAGCTTTCTACCCTGATGACTTCGCTGGCACGGCTGTCTGATAAAGGATTTGTCAACTGTGACCGTTCAACGGGAAGTAATCTCTATACTTCAATTATTTTGGAAAATGAATACAAAGCCGGTGCAAGCAGACATTTTCTTGAGAAGCTGTACAATAATTCAATCCGGAATATGGTAGCGGCACTGTATAGTGATAAAGCAATTAAGGATTCTGATGTGAAAGAGCTCAGGGAGTTCTTGGATCAGCTGGAGGATGAGCAATGATAACAAGTATCTTTCTTTCTTTTTTCGAGAGTTCAATATCCGTCAGCCTGATTATCGTTTTATTGCTTCTGCTGGCTCCGTTCCTGAACAGACGGTATGCCGCAAAGTGGAAATACTGGATTTGGATCGTGCTGGCACTGAGGTTGATGATACCTGTAGTGGAAAATGACAGGCGGTCCGATACAGGCATTCAGCTGCAAAGGGAAACGTTGACGTCATCGGAATCTGTACAGACGCCCGCAGATATGTTGACGTTCGGGACAGCCCGCAGGCAGTTTATTCTGGAGCTGCCGGCGCAAATAGCTGCCCCGGTCTCTGCACAGCCTGAAAAAGCGGGCGGCAATATTTCCATGTTGGATATCATCGCCTGGGTATGGGTGGCTGTCAGCCTGCTTTTCCTGTCAGTGCATTTAATCAGCTATTTTTTATTTAAACACCGGATTCTGAAAAGGGGAAAGAGTGTGAGGGACAGGGATATTCTGTGCCTGCTGCTGAAATTGAAACGGGAATTGCATATCAGGTGCAGAGTGAAGATTGTAGAATATGCAGGGACTGCAAGTCCCATGATGATAGGTTTTTTTAACCGTCTTTTGGTCTTGCCGGAAGAACAGTACGGTATGGGAGAAGCGTATTCCAGGGAAGAATATTACTTTATTCTGAAACATGAATTAAGCCATTTGAAACGGGGAGATACCTGGATTAAGCTGCTTTTTGTTGCAGCAAATGCGGTTCACTGGTTTAATCCGCTGGTCTGGATCATGCGGAAGGAAGCGGCGTTTGATATGGAATTGTCCTGTGATGAGAGAGTTATACAGGGGATGGATTATGATGCGCGGAAAGCGTATACAGAGACACTATTGTTTGCCATTCACAAGCAGAAGGCAAGGGAAACTGCTTTATCCACGGGGTTTTATGGAGGCAGGCATATCATGAAAAGACGATTCCAAAATATTTTAGGGAAGACCGCAAAGAAAAACGGAGCGGCCGTATTGATTTGTACCATTATTCTGACAGTCAGCCTGGGAACGCTGGTGGGCTGTTCCATTCCGAAAGAAAGTACAGAAGACGGCTCTGAATTCCACTCTTCCGAAGCAGAACCTTCAGGCAGCGATTACCCGGCAGAAACGGTGTATTCCACTTCCGAGGAAGAGGAGTTTTATCTGTGGTGGAATCCGCTTTTGCTGGACTATTATAATTCTTTTGCCGGGCACAAAGCGCTGTGTGAGGACTTTGCGTATCTAGCAGGTGAAGGGATGTCGGTGGAAATCGAAGTCAGAGGGGACGACATATTAGAGGTAACAGTCAGATATGAGGACGACAGTCTTCTGACTGAGGGCATAGAAGATGAGCTTGCACAACAGCTGGAAGCAATGACGGATCAATTTCAGGAACAGAGGTCTCTCTACTGCACTGACATTATCGGCCCGGCCAGTGTGCGCATACTGACAGTAACCTATATCGATCGTGAAGGCAATGTCCTGGCGAGTCAGGCTTATCCCGGTCAATGAAAAAATATGCTCGCGGCGTCAGCTGTATGTCCGGCTGTTGGAGAAATGGATTGAAACGGAAATTATAATAATTTATTAGGAAAATCTTAGCCGGGAATTTACGCCTGAGTTACATCTGGCTATTATAATGAGGTCATCACAGGGTTGATAATGCTGGCAGGAGAACATGGAAAGTTGTCCGATGCAAAGGTCAGGGGATCACTTCTTTTCAGCATGCCGTAAAGAAGACATTAAGAAGATACGGGAAGGAGGAATGCTTTCATGATGAGATTAAGAAGCAGATTAGCCATATTTGGCGCAAAACTGGCATATAAGGCCATTCAGAGGACGGGCAGGGGAAGCGGCTCCGCGTTTCCAGGCTTCCTGGCGAGGCGGATTGACCCGGATATCCTCTCCGTGATGTCCCGCATGGTCCGCGGCAAGATCATAGCCGTGACGGGAACTAACGGAAAGACGACTACAAACAGTATCATATATCATGCGCTGAAGGCAGAGGGGCGGAAGGTTCTGTACAATAAAATGGGCGCCAACCTGCTGGACGGCGTTATCACGGCATTTGTCCTGGCCAGTGGGAAAGGCGGCAGGCTGGATGTGGATTATGCCTGCATAGAAGTGGACGAAATGGCCAGCTTAGGCATTTTTCCGGGGCTTAAGCCGGACTGCGTCATTGTCACCAACGTTTTCAGGGACCAGCTGGATCGGACCGGCGAGGTGGACATTATCTGCGACAGGATTCGGAGAGCGGTTCAGGAAGTGCCGCAGGCGGTACTGGTGGTGAATGTGGACGATATCTGCTCCTGGGCGCTGCGTGAGGGATGTGCCAATCCCGTGCTCACCTATGGAATCAGCGAGAAGATGGGTGAGGATATTCCCGTAGGAACCGCAGAGATGATTTTCTGCCCGGTTTGCGGGAACAGGCTGGAATATGCTTTTTTCCAATACGGGCAGTTGGGCGTATATCGTTGTCCCAAATGCGGCCTGGAACGTCCCCGGCCGGATGTCAGCGCGGCGGATATTGCATGGAAGAAGGGGAGGTGCTCTTTTACGCTGGACGGAATGCAGGTGGAGTGCGGAGCGCGTGCCCCCTACAATGTGTATAATACGCTTTCCGCCTACACGGCCCTGTATGCGGCAGATGCGCCAGGGGAGAAGTTCGGTGAAATGATTGCCGGTTTTGATTACGGGAATCAGCGGGAGAGTATCTTTCACATAAAGGAGGCCCGGGTGCAGCTTTATCTGGCAAAGAATCCCATCGGGTTCCAGCAGAAGATATTCCTGCTGATGAAAGACCCGGAGCCCAAGGACGTGGTGATTCAGATCAATGACACCAGGCTGGACGGGGAGGATGTGTCCTGGCTCTGGGATGTGGACTACCATTATCTGGCAGGCGCCAATACCGCCACGGTCACGGCAGGGGGGGCACGCTGCGACGATATGGAACTGTGCCTGAAATATGACGGAATTCCATGTGCTTCCACACGGAATATGCGACATACCGTGGAAGAGCTTACAACGAAAGGAAGTAAGAATCTGTACATAATCACAAACTATTCCGGTCTGTACAGGACGAACCGGATGCTGGGAGAGCTGCAGTCCGCTGGGACGGGAGGGGCAGTGCAGGACGGGCGCAGAACCGGAGGAGCGGGGCGAAGAATGATGTCCACAGGGAGAGAAGGTGCGGTGTCATGAAACTGGCAATAGGGCATCTGTACCCGGAACTGTTCAATCTGTACGGCGACAGGGGCAATGTGCAGTGTCTTTTGAAACGTCTTCAGTGGCGTGGGATAGAGGCGGAGGTGGTTCCGCTGCCGGCTGGGGAGAAGGTTGATTTTGCCCGGCTGGATATCGTCTGCTGGGGAGGCGGTTCCGACAGGGGACAGGAGATGGCTGCCGGGCATCTGAGGGGAATCAGGGATGATTTCAGGGCTTATGTGGAAGACGGAGGTGTAGTGTTGGCAGTGTGCGCTGCCTACCAGCTGCTCGGAAACTATTACAGGACGGAAACGAAGACCATAGAGGGGCTGGGAATCCTGGATATCTGCACGGAGTGGAAGCCGGGGCGCCTGGTGGGCAATGTGGTGCTGGAGAGTCCCTGTTTTTCCACTCCCATAGTGGGATTTGAAAATCATGCCGGGCGGACGGAAATCGGGGATTATACGCCCTTTGGAAAAGTGCTTTTCGGGCATGGTAATACGGGGAACGGCGATTATGAGGGGATTGTATACAAAAATCTCATCGCCACCTATCTGCACGGGCCGCTGCTTCCGAAGAATCCGGAGGTCTGCGACTGGCTTCTGGAGAGAGCGCTGAAGCGCAGGTATGGGAAAGAGATTGTGCTGGAACCGCTTGCAGACGTGCAGGAGCATAGAGCCAATCGGAATATCGTGGAGCGGTTTACACCTTCACATACGAAATAACCTTTGTGTTTTGCGCTGGATATCAACGCAGAATTCAGCTTTCGGCTTATTACAGTTAAAAGTTATTTCTGCACAATTCCTAACATCAGCACAGCACAAAAATAATGGGATACGGACAGGAAAGCAGGGAGAGATACGCTATGATGGATAAAAAAGAAGAGAGAAAAGCCGGCAGCAGAGGGAGAACACATTTGGCAGCAGCGGTGCTGGGATGCATTTGTATGGCACTTCCGGCAGAGCTGATTCCGTGTCAGGATGTAACAGCTGCTTACAGGGCAACAGCAGAACCGGCGAGCCGGACAGACGGTATTTCAGGTAAAATTGAAAAAGCAGAAAAAAATACCGGGGAAAATAGTAACAGAAAAAGGAAAAAGGTTTTTGAAGAGCAAAACAGGATTCTGGAACAGATTCTGAAGAATAACCCGAAGAATATGACAAATAAGTCAGAAAAACCGAACACGGAAGAAATGACAAATGCGTCAAAAACGGAGGAAAGCCGGAAAAGCGCAGAATTACCTGGCATATCAGGCGTATCGGGTGAAAATGAAAGCAGTGAGAGGACCCACAATAAAGAAACGACAAACGCGTCAGAAACAAGACTGCCCGGGTCTGATTTTTTCCGGCAGGTGGCAGGTAATATATGGGAGAAGAACTATGAATCCATTACGGCGGAGGAATATGCCGAACTTACATCCCTGCAGATCGATACTTCGGAGAAAACCGTTGCATTTCAGCTGAATCATGGCGCCGTCCAGACAATGTCATACGGAGAGGAAACAGAGCTGGATACGGCAGACTTATCTGTCTTTACCGGTCTGGAGTGGATTTCCATTGACAGAGAGCTGAATGCCGACGATTTACAGGGACTGGAGCGGCTTTTCGGAGTGTATACACGGAATAGCGTTAAAGAGATGGCAAATATCATTCCTTATCCGGAATTGATAACGGAACTGGGCATTGCAGACGGGGCAGCCGGACAGAGCGAAGCGAAGAGCGGAGGGAGAACAGAGAGTGCAGGGGAAGGAAATCTGGATGGAATAGAGTATTTTCCGAACCTGGCATATCTTACCGTGGATTACAGGGCGCTGGAGGATATCTCCGCACTGGTGAAATTTCCTGCACTGCAGGGACTGATGCTGGAGGAATGCGACGTTTTGACCGATTACAGCCCGCTGTTATCTCTGGGGAATCTGGAATGGCTGAAAATTGCATCCGATTCGCTGGAAAACATTGACTTCGTCGGTTCTATGAGACGGCTGACCAGTCTCAGCATTGAGGGAAGCCGGATAAAATCTCTGGATGTGCTGCAGGAATGCCCCAGGCTTACCCTGTTGAACCTGACGGGAAATTCCATGATTGAAGACTATTCCGTCATTGGGAAGCTTACTGAACTGGAAGAACTGACGCTTGAAATGGGACACGGTGGGAAGCTTCCTTCCTTTGAAAAGCTGGCAAAGCTGGAGCGGCTTTCCCTGAAGGATGTGGACGACCTGTCACCCCTGAAGGATGCCGGAAGTGTGATTTCCCTCTTTCTGGATCACTGTTCGGGGGCGCAGCTGGATGCGGTTTGTGCCATGACGGAACTGGATACATTGGAGATACACCGTTTTTCTACGACGGTAGAGTCACTGACACCCTTGACAGGGCTGTCGAAACTGACGTCGCTTCATCTGCAGGATGTTACCGTCAACGGCAATATAGAAGAGGTATTCGGTATTCCGTCTCTGAAAAGCCTGTGCCTGGATCGGTGCAGGGTGGGCATAGACTTTGCGCAGCTTCCGGTAAACGGAAATCTGGAGGTTTTGTCCATGAACGGAATCCGCATTGTAAGCAATCCCGGGGAGGAAGGTGCGGAAGAAGTCAGGTTATCGGAACATTACGAATTGTTTGACTGTTTTCCGAATTTGACGGAACTGTATCTGAAATCTCTGGGACTGGAGGACATTGCCTTCACGGAAAAGCTGCCCCGTCTGCAGCACCTGGATATCAGAGACAACCCCGTCACCAGCCTGAAGGAGCTGCAGAAGCTGAAGGATATCAGGACCGTGTGGTATGGGGGAGGGACAATTGTATTTCCGTGACTTCATACTTATCCGGTAACGTTAAAGCGTAACGTTAAAACAAATGGCATTCCGTAAAGATTCTTGATTTTGCCAATAAAAAATGGTATGATAAGTGTACAGGTTTAGAGAGGATTAAATATGAAAGGCCTGGGTGACATGATGAGCGGCGCATTGATTGAAACAGAAGCGGGAACCAGGTTTTTCCAGTAATTCCTAAAGGGTCAGGATTCAATAAGAAAAAGCTGTCAGACAATGGAAAGGCATAATGCGCGAATAAAGAGGAGGATTGCAATGGTATTATCAGACAGAACAATCTATAAGATGCTGGAAAGCGGGACTTTGCAGATCACACCCATGGAAAGGGATCAGGTGCAGCCTGCCAGCGTGGACATTCGGCTTGGCAATACCTTCAGCATCGTGGAGGATTCTCCCACAGGCATCATCACGCTGGACAGGGAAATCGAATATAAGACGATCAAAACCGACACTTATGTCCTGCTTCCGAACCAGTTCGTCCTGGCTACTACCTTGGAGTATTTTGAACTGCCCGACGATCTGACGGCCTTTGTGGAGGGCAGAAGCTCCCTTGGAAGGATGGGGCTGTTTATCCAGAACGCCGGGTGGGTGGACCCGGGATTCAAGGGGGAGATAACTCTTGAACTGTACAATGTCAACCGCTGTGCCATTGAGCTGAAAGCCGGACGCCGGGTAGGGCAGCTGGTCTTCTCGCGGATGGACGATGTAGCCATGCATCCTTATAACGGGAAGTATCAGGGGCAGAGGGGCGCCACGGGCTCCAGGGCGTTTCTGGATGCAGATGCGCTGAAATAGCAAAATCTATTCGTTATGCAGTATAAATCACAAAACCGGTTGCCAGCAGCATGATGCCGACACTACTGCTGCACACCGCTCCAGACCCACCCGGTCAATTTCAGTGAACCGATGAAAGACAGGGCTGTCAATATCCAGCACAGCCGTCAGTTTTCCCTCATGAAACATGGGGACGACAATCTCTGAATTGGAGGCGCCGTCACAGGCAATGTGTCCCGGAAATTCATGTACATTGGGCACCAGCTGGGTGACGCCGGTGGCGGCAGCGGTTCCGCATACGCCTTTCCCGAAATCAATCCGGACACAGGCAGGCCTTCCCTGGAAGGGGCCAAGTACCAGCTGCTCCTTCCGCACCAAGTAGAAGCCCACCCAGTTGATATCGTCCAGGTTCATCTGTAATACGGCGGAAGCGTTGGAAAGATTGGCGATGGTATCCGTCTCGGATTCCGTCACGGCTTTCAGCTGCTCCACCAGAAAATCGTAATCTGTCTGATATTCCATGATAAAGTTCCTTTCCCGTAATACTTTATAAATTTGTGCCGCATTATACTCAAGACCGCCGGAATTTATACAGCACGCCGTTGTGATTTGCAGTAACTGACAACGAAAGACCGCCAGCCATTTGCCGATGTAAATATAGCAAGTGAGCGCTTCCGGGGTCACGAAGATACTTTGATTTTCAGTGTCATTTTTTCCGGCATCACACCGTCATTTACCATGAAAACAATCCTGTATTCTCCCTGCTGCCCCTCGGCGGGTGTCCACGAGAAGCGGCGGCTGTCCGGGTCGTATGCAGCGCCCTCCGGCAGATTTTCACAGCTTAAGGTCAGGGGCACATCCATGCCTTTTACGCCGTAATTCAGGCGCGCCACCTGTTCGTTGTAGATAATGCCGTTATCCGCTTCCTCCGAGATGTCGCTGGCGGGATTGCGCACCGTCAGGACAACGGAATATGCCTCTCCCGGGGAAAGCCGTACGGGGGCAACGGGGTGTATAAAGGGACGGTGTACCGTCAGCGGAAGCGGATAATCGTCCGTATCCACCCGAAAGCGATATCCCGATTCCAGGCAGGGTACGGTGGGATACGGATACAGGCTGTCCGGGGGCGTGCCGGGGGCAGGAGCGTGGATTTCTACTTCCTGAATCCAGGCAGTCCGGGAGACTTCTTCCGGTGCGCCGGCTTCCTTTGCGGAGGGCTCGGGAGCATTATTATACTCGTGATCTGTGCTGGAATCCTGATTTGTGATGCAATTGTCATTTTCCGCATGCAGCAGCAAAGGCTTTGAAATCGACAATCCTGTCACTTTTGTGGTAAAATATGGCTGCTCCGGAACATTTTCCGCATTGGTATGTCTTCTGAAATGATCTGTAACCACTGCAATAGGAGCCAGCCCTTCCTTGCAGCAGGCTTCCAGCCCGTCCACGGATACACCGTTTACATCGTCAAATACGCACACATGCCTGCTGTCGGGCACCTTGCAGGAAAAACGCACATTCTTAAGCGTCAGGCCGTCTACATGTTTTGCAAAAAGCCCGTAAGCCGGCAGAATACCCCAGTTGCTGGACTCCGGATACACCTCGGGAAGCTCCGGTACATTGTATGGATTGTCATGCCAGCAGCCATTTCCGGCATCCCAGTCCGCCCTGGGCAGCAGCCCTTCGTTTTTCAGGAAAAAAGCATTTACCAGCCAGGGAAGGCTCTGCACATGCTCCTTCGCATGGAACTGGGAGTATTTCCATTCCGTATTCAGCTGGCGCTGTTCCACTGCATGCTCCATGGACAGTCCGCCTCTGTATTCTACGGATATATTCTCCAGAATGATATTTTTAATATGGGAATCCGTTAATCCCATTAACAAAACAGGATAGCGGGGGTCAGTGTTTGTGACAGTAATGTCACGAATTAATATATCTGACACGCATGCCATATTTTCACAGCCAATTGCGTTGGCGTATAACGGCAGATCGTTTTGGGCCAGCTCATGGGAAGGGTCGGCTAGGTAGAAACCCTGCCAGGTTTTCAGATAAAAACGTCCGTCCCTTTCCTCATAATTGGCAGGATTGCATTCCACCGGATGTTCCCCGTCTATGATTTCAAAATAAGAATGCCCGTCCGCCGTGACTGTCCTGGTTCTATTGTAATGGGGCGCGTAACGCTTGGCAGGATAGCAGTGGTAAGCTTTATCGTCAGGAAGAATCCAGTTTCGGTTATCCAGGCGTACATTTCCTTCGGCGGCTGGATATTCCCCGGAAGCGCTGTTCCCGGTTACAGGAAAGCGCCCTCTGTCCCCGGCCCGGATGAAAATGGGCGAGCTGGACACGTTGTCAAAGCTGCAGTTTTCAAAAATCACATCCGTCAGGGAAGAGCAGTCCACCGCTTCCAGACAGAAGCCTCTGGAGCGGTCGAAATTCACCCGCCGTATGGTCACCTGATGGTAGCCGCAGGTGGATTCCGTGCCGAATTTCACTCTTCCAGTGGGGCCGCAGCGGTCCAGTGCGATAAGCTTGTCCCGGGTATATGCCCCGGCGTAGACGCTGCCTGCATCATAACCGCTGACAGTGCAGTCTTCAATCAGCACATTTTCCAGAGGTTTGAATATGCCTGCGCCGAAAGAAGCTTTCAGGCACAGGGCATCATCGGTGAGGGAATTGCAGACGGTATGCCGTACGGTAACATTCCGGCAGCAGTCGATATCGAACGCATCTCTTGTGGTATCCACCAGAAGATGTTCCGCGTATAGATTTTCACAGCCCTCGGCAATGATGGCAAAATGCCCCCCGATGGTGACGGAAAAATCTGTCAGGACCACATTTTTACAGCGGACCAGAGCGATTCCCTTATTGCCGAACCATTCGCCCTGATGTCCCTTCGCCTCACGGTCGCCGGGCTCCGCCGGGTCGCCGCCCTGGAGCACATATTCCAGAATCCCGTCTTCTCCAAAGCGTCCGCCGGTGAAGAGACCCTTTCCGTAAATCATGACATTTTCCAGGTCAGCGCCGTATACCAGGCTGTTGGCGAAGTAAGTATGCCCATGGTCCTGAATCCCTGCGTAAGTGTTTACCTCAGGCTCCTCATAATTGCCGCCTTCTCCCTCCTGTTTCTGATAGGAATGGCGGATATCCGTTTTGGCTGCCGCCAGAACGGCACCTTCTTCCAGGTATAGATTGACATTGCTTGCCAGGAGAATGGTGTAGACGGAATAGGTCCCCCTGGGAATCAGCACGGTTCCACCCTCTGCGGCGGCTGTCTGAATGGCGCGGTTGACTGCCAGCGTGTTTCGGACAGGGGAGGCGTCCACAGAAGCCCCGAAATCCGTAATCGGGTAAATGGTCTGTTTCATCAGTTCTTCGGGCCGGAGGTCAGCGCCGGTGGCTTCCTTAATATTGTATGTAGACATGCGGGCTCCTTTTCATTTTTAGATTTCATTCCTCATAGTTCTGCCGTTGGTATACCCAGGATTTGCCAGGCTGCTTATGCCAGGGGTATGGCTGGCGGCGACAGGTGAATATCCAAGTATGTTTTATGAGTATAGGATAGCATACTCCCTGATATTGTCAAGGGTTGTCAGGGTTTATAAAATTTTATCAGATGTACTATTGACAAATCAGGCTCTCTGCGGTATTATCATAAAAGTTTGATAATCAAATAATTTGATAATCAAACAAATCGACTTACATACCGGTTTATCTGGTAATAAAAACCATATATCAGGGGTCCACACAGAAGGAATGGAATTCCTGAAAAGAAAAGCAGGCATGTATGTAAATCTGAAATCAACAGGAGGAGAGAAAATGTTCGAGAAATTAAAGGCAGTCATCGAAGAGAAGTTAAACGCGGAAGGAGCGGAGATCACGGAGAGCACCCGTTTCAAGGAGGACCTGGATGCGGATTCCCTGGACCTGTTCGAGATGGTTATGGCACTGGAGGACGAGTTTGGGATAGAAATACCTTCAGAGGATCTGGAGCAGCTGCTTACCGTGGGAGATGTGATGAAGTATCTCACAGACAAGGGCGTGGAACTTGACTGAATGCAGGAAAGTCAGGATTTACACATAATGTAGACTCACGGTCAAAAACATTTGCCAACCTACATATATAACGAGTGAGCGCTGGTGCAATGGGAGGAAAAAAGACGGCAAATGAATGCGCTCACGAGTATAAATCTCATTGGAGCGAGGCAGAAAAAGAGGATAGGTATGAAGACGAAGGTAACGGAACTTTTGGAGATAGAGTATCCGGTTATTCAGGGCGGAATGGCATGGGTGGCCGAGTACCATCTGGCGGCTGCGGTTTCCCGGGCCGGAGGGTTTGGAATCATCGGCGCCGGAGGGGCCGGGGCGGATTTCGTCCGGGAGCAGATACGCCGGTGCAGGGAGCTGACGGATAAGCCTTTCGGCCTGAACATCATGCTGATGAATCCGGAAGCGGATAAAATAGCCCGTGTGGCGGTGGAGGAAGGCGTGAAGGCCGTGACCACCGGCGCAGGCAATCCGGGAAAGTATATGACCATGTGGAAAGATGCCGGTATCAGGGTCATTCCAGTGGTGGCCAGCGTGGCCATGGCCAGGATGATGGAGCGTGCAGGCGCCGATGCGGTAGTGGCGGAGGGCATGGAATCCGGTGGGCACATCGGCCAGACCACTACCTTTGCCCTGGTTCCCCAGGTGGCGGATGCGGTACGGATTCCGGTCATTGCAGCCGGAGGGATTGCGGACGGAAGAGGCTTTGCGGCGGCATTCATGCTGGGAGCCCAGGCGGTGCAGATGGGCACCCGCTTTGTGACGGCAAAGGAAGCTGTGGTGCATCCGAACTATAAGGCAAAGATTATCGCCGCCAAAGACATCGATTCCGAGGTGACGGGAATGAGCCACGGACATCCGGTGCGGCAGCTGAGAAACGGCATGACCCGGGAATATCTGAAGCTGGAAAAGGCGGGAGCGTCCTTCGAGGAATTGGAACAGCTGACTCTGGGGGCCCTGCGGAAAGCCGTGGTAGAAGGAGATACAGTCAACGGCACTCTGATGGCAGGGCAGATTGCGGGCCTTGTGAAGAAGGAAGAAAGCTGCGGCGAAATCATTCGGGATGTGGTGAACGGCGGCATGAAACTGCTGCGGGAAGCAGGTGCGGCTTTCTGTAATTGAATTGTCAGGCATATTTATTTACACGCATGAACAGTAAGATTTACCAAACAAAGTGCATAACGAAAGACCGCCAGCAATATTCTTGCCTGGAACAAATTCGTAAATTCCGGCGGCCTTGCGTATAAAGGAAAGTAGGAGTATGGGAAAGACAGCATTTATTTTTCCAGGCCAGGGAGCACAGTACTGCGGCATGGGAAAGGATTTTTTTGATATCTTCGATACGGCGAAAAAGGTCTACGTGACGGCAGGCGAGGCAGCCGGGCTGGATGTGGGAGAACTGTGCTTTACGGAAAATGACAGACTGGATATTACAGAGTATACGCAGATTGCCATGCTGGCCACAGAAGTGGCAATCCTGAAAGTATTGGAAGAAAAAGGCCTCCGGGCGGACTGTGCTGCGGGATTGAGCCTGGGAGAGTATGGCGCGCTGGCGGCAGCAGGTGTCATGGAACTGCCGGGGTTGTTCCGGCTGGTCCGCTGCAGAGGGATCTACATGCAGGAGGCTTATCCGCAGGGGGGCGCCATGAGCGCGGTTTTAGGACTGGATGCGGAGAAAATCCGCAATATCTGCGCAGAGACAGATGGCATTGTTTCCATTGCAAACGACAACTGCCCAGGGCAGATCGTGATCACCGGAGAGGCGCAGGCGGTACAGGCGGCTTCCGTCAGACTTCAGGAAGCAGGGGCAAAGCGCTGCATTCCTTTGAAGGTCAGCGGTCCCTTTCACTCCAGGCTGCTTGCCGGAGCCGGGGAGAAGCTGGCGGCGGAGCTGGAGGGCGTGGAGGTGAAGCGGCCTGCGATTCCTTACATATGTAATGTGGAAGCGTCCTATATAACAGAGGCTGCTCCTATAAAGGATCTCCTGGCCAGGCAGGTATCTTCCACTGTGAGATGGCGCGAGAGCATGGAGCTGATGCTGGCGGATGGAGTGGATACCTTCATTGAAATCGGCCCGGGCAAAACCCTTGCCGGTTTTCTGAAGAAAATGAGCCGGGATGTGAAGGTGATAAATATAGGGACAGTCAAGGATATGGAGTGCATTCCGGATTTGGCGGGTAAGAATGGAAGGTGCTAGTCCGCATATACGTCAGGCTGCATATGTGCTGGTGCAATGTGGAAGCGCTATAAATACAGCGGCCGGGCATGGCTGAAATTCAGAAAGCAACAGAATGGCTGGCCGGCGCTTAATGAAAACAGTGTAGGTGACGTAAGACAGCCATTTTATGAGCGAAGCAGCTATAAGCGTGCCGAAGCGGAATAAGGGAGGATAAGTGGGAGTGGAAAAGGAAGCATCGGAAAAGTGCACATACCTGGCAGAAGGAGAGCTTGCGGGCAGGGTGGCTCTGGTGACCGGCGCAGGGCGCGGGATAGGCAGATGCATTGCCCTGACGCTGGCGAAAATGGGAGCCGTAGTGCTGGTGAATTATAACGGATCCAGGGAGCGTGCCCTGGAAGTGGTGGAAGAAATCGAGAAGGCCGGCGGACAGGGTGAGGCAATAGGCTGTGACGTGTCCGATTATGAAGCCTGCGGCAGAATGGCGGAAGAAATCATTCAAAAATACGCCCGGCTGGATATTCTGGTAAATAATGCCGGCATCACGAAAGACAATCTGATTCTGCGCATGACAGAGTCGGAGTACGACAAGGTGCTGGATACGAACCTGAAAGGGGCATTCAACACCATTCGCCATCTGTCCAGATATTTTCTGAAGCAGCGAAACGGCAAGATCATTAACATTTCCTCCGTGTCGGGAGTGGTGGGAAATGCCGGACAGGCCAATTATTCCGCATCCAAGGCGGGACTCATAGGCCTGACCAAAAGCGTGGCCAGGGAGCTTGCCGGGCGCGGTGTATGTGTCAATGCCGTGGCGCCGGGCTTTATCGAAACGGACATGACAAATACATTGACCGGAAAGGTCAGGGAAGCTGCGATTGCGTCCATTCCAATGGGAAGAATGGGAAGCGGTGGGGACGTGGCAGGGCTGGTGGCATTTCTGGCTGGCAGCAGGTCGGATTATATCACAGGCCAGGTAATCTGTGTGGACGGCGGCATGGCTATGTGAAAGTGACCGAAACAGTTAATAAAATACTTGCCAGGTGTTAGTCAATAAATATGTTG
>DKVC01000118.1 GCA_002490995.1 Lachnospiraceae bacterium UBA7188 | reverse complement strand
GCACAAGTTATTTTCCGCCAGTTCCTAATAAATGCCAGTTTGGCCTGCAGGCAGGAATTATCGGCTATATACAGACACTTCAATGACCACGCCTGTCATTGGATACGCGCAACTGCCGTACTGGCGCAGGCTGATGATGATATTCCCAAAACTGTAGTATAAGTTGCTCAGGATATTACAGAAAGCAGAGAGAAGCAACTATAACCTGATTCCACAGATACCCATTAACAGCGCCTCTTTATGCGCCGCCCAAGAAAGGATACAGTAAACCTATGGATCATATACTGGTGATTGACGACAGCCGGGCTCAGGCAGAATACTTAAAGTCCATATTAGTCAAGGATTATGATGTGACCACCTGCCAGAGCGGCAAAGATGGTCTGAACCTTGCAAAGTCCGGTCAATTTTCCCTGATCTTTCTGGACATCATCATGCCGGACATTGATGGTTTCACCCTGTTGCGCAGACTTCAGGAGACAATGATGACCAAATACATCCCCGTGATTCTGATCACCGGGCTTTCTGATGTGCAGCATGAAGAGCGGGGGCTCACGCTGGGCGCGGTGGACTATATCACGAAGCCCTTCAGTCCCATCACCGTCAGGGCAAGGACCAATACCCATATCAAGCTCTTCCGCTATCAGATGCATTTCATGAAACAGGCCATGGTGGACCAGCTCACTGGCATCGCCAACCGGCGGCGCTACAAGGAATACAGTATCGCAAAGTGGAGAGAAGCCGGCAGACTGGGTCTGCCCTTCAGTATCTGCATCTTTGACATCGACAAATTCAAACTGTACAATGACACTTTCGGGCATCCCGCGGGAGATAAGGTCATCGCGACAGTGGCAAAGACCGCTTCCTCCTATCTGCAGCGCGCCACGGACTTCCTGGCACGCTACGGCGGAGAAGAATTTGTGGCAATCGTTGTGGGAATGGAGGCGGACGCCGCTTTCCACTATTTCCAGAAGATCCGGAAAGCGGTGGAAGAGCTTCACATTCCGCATAATTCCCCCGTTTCCCAATGGGTCACCATCAGCATCGGAGGAGTCACGCTGGTTCCGCAGAGCAATGACATGTATGATAATTATCTGAAAATTGCGGACAACATGCTCTATGAAGCCAAGGAGAACGGCAGAAACAGAGTGGTCTGGTCCAATGGAATCGAACAGATAGGCAGCGGCGATCAGCCGTCAGTCTCTTCACATCATTTACAGGAGGTAGTCAAATGTTAGAAGATCATATCTCAGACAAAAAATCCCTCTTTTCCTCCGGTGTACACACCGAATTGAGGGAACAGAAAAGCCGCAGCAGGCAGGTCTCCATGATCCAGGGCAATCTCACCGGCAACGCCAGAATGGAAAGCTCCGGCACAAGCGCCAGAGTCTATCAAAACGGCGTCTACGGTTTCTCTTCCATAGCGGAATGCTCCGGTGACGCCGCCGAAACCGTCCTGAAAGCAGCCACGGAGAACGCCCGCTTCATGGACACCCACGCCGGCCGTGGTAAAGGTCCCCTGCCCGTCATTCCCTGCGGCGGCATTCCCCTGAACAGAAAGCTTCAGGATACGGACCAGAAACAATACGTAGAATTTGCCAGGGCTCTGGACGGATATATCACGGACAAATATCCGGGTCTTTCCAGCCGCTCCGTTGTCGTCGTGGAAGATTCCATGGAAAAAATCATCTGCACTTCGGACGGCTACGACGGGCATATCTGTGCGCCCAGGAGCTATGTCTATGTATTTATGAATACGGAAACCCCTTCCGGCACCCCTGTGGAGCTTTTTAAAACCGTGGGAGGCTCCGGTCTCTTTATCGAGAATTTTACCGACCCGGCTTTGCTTTACCCGGAAATCGATACCCTGTATGAACAGATCATGAAGAAACGGGAAGGAGTTTACCCCGAAGCCGGCTACAAGACTGTAGTTTTAAGCGGCTTCATGTCCGGCATGCTGGCCCATGAGGCTGTAGGGCATACTGTGGAGGCTGACCTGGTGCTGGGCGGCTCCGTGGCGGGTCCTGCGCTGCACAAATGCGTAGCCTCCGTACTGGTAAGCCTGGTGGATTTCGCCCACACCGCCTTCGGCAAACCGGCGCCTCTCCCTGTTTACCTGGACGACGAGGGAACACCTGCGGAAGACGCCGTCCTGATACGCGACGGCATTCTCACCGGCTATATGAACAGCAGGGAAAGCGCACAGCATTTCGGCATGAAGCCCCAGGGCAATGCAAGGGCCTGGAGCTTCTCCGATGAACCACTGATCCGTATGCGGAATACCTCCGTGCTTCCGGGCAAGGACAAGCTGGAAGACATCATCGCTTCCGTGGACGACGGCTACTACCTGATCACCAGCACCAACGGCCAGGCCGACACCACCGGTGAATTCATGTTCGGTGTCAATATGGGTTATGAGATCAAGAACGGCAAACTGGGCCGGGCGCTTCTGGACACCACCATCTCCGGCGTGGCCTTCAACATGTTGAAAACCGTGGATATGGTGTCGGATACCGTGGAATGGAGCAGTGCCGGATACTGCGGCAAAAAGCAGCCTATGCCTGTGGGAATGGGCGGTCCTGCCCTTCGCTGCAAGGTTATGATAGGAGGTCGTTGACATGACAGACATTAAAAAAATCGCCGAAAAGACAAAAAATCTCCTGTTAAGTGCCGGTGCCCAAAAGGCACAGTACACCGTAACAGAGAAGGAAAAACATGAATTTAATGTGGACGGCGGGGAATTCTCCCTGTTCCGGACCCTGTTTGACCGCAGCCTTTCCATCACGGCTTATAAAGACCAGAAAAAAGGCTCCGCCTTCACAAATCAGTTTGACGACGCGGCCGTGGAAGGCGCCGTCCGGGACTGCATCAAGTCCGCGGAATCCGGCATGGCCGACGAGGCTTTCGACATTGCCCCCGTGCAGGAAAACGAAATCTTCCGGGAGGGCGCTTACGAGCCAGATATCGACCTGTTCTTCCGGCGCACCAAAGAACTGATGGCAGATATCAAAGAGAGACATCCCAAAATCCTTATGGAGCAGATGATTGTAAGCCACGATAAGATCCATTCCGTCTACCGAAATACCAACGGCACGGAATTCGAGACTTTCGAGGGCGCCTATTCCGTCTCCCTGATGTTCTCCGCCCACGAGGGGGAGGCTACCACCTCTTTCTTTGGCAGCGGGATTTACACAGACAAGCTGGATAAGCCTTTCATCGAAATGGGTTCCGTGGAAAAGGATTTGAGCGATACCGAGGCACAGCTGTCCACCATCCCCGTGGAGGGTAAATTCGAGGGTGTCATTGTACTCACCCCGGGCAGCCTGGGAGAATTCCTGGGCAGCGCCATCTCCAATTTTGCCTCCGACGGCGTCGTCCTGGAAAAGACCAGTATCTGGCTGGACAAACTGGACAAACAGGTGGCGGACAAACGGCTCACCATTTCCATGAAGCCGGGGGATCCCCGTATCGTGTGCGGGCAGAGATACACCGCCGACGGCTTCCGGGCAGAGGATTACGACCTGATCAAAGACGGCGTGCTGAAATCCTTCCTGCTCTCCCTGTATGTGGCGAACAAATCCGGCTTTGCCCCGGCGAAAAATACCTCTTTCTCTCTGGTGATAGAGGGCAGCGACACCCCCTATGAGGACATGATCGGAAATATCAAAAGAGGCCTTATCATCGGCAGATTTTCCGGCGGACAGCCCGGCACCAACGGAGATTTCTCCGGCGTGGCCAAGAACAGCTTCCTGGTGGAGGACGGCCAGATCAAGGGTGCCGTCAGCGAGACCATGATCAACGGAAATCTGGCGGATCTCCTGAATAACCTGGTGGCAATCTCCAAAGAAACCGTGGCGGACGGCAGCACCGTGCTTCCTTATATGGCCTTTGACAAGGTTGTGATTTCAGGAAAGTAAGGACGACTGATCCTAAGAAAGGCGGTTTCCATGAATTTATTATCTGTCTACCAGGATGTAGAAAAAAAGATACAGAAACTGGATTTTTCCCTGCTGCACCCGGGCTTTCACAAATACCGGTTTGCCCTCTATACCCAGGAACAGGTCTGTCTGGACGGAGAACTCCTTCCCTACGACGAAAGATTCCTCGCCAATACCGCAATCTGCCTGGACGGGGAATATATTGCAATCTGGGACATGGGATACGGAGAAGAATCCGCTTTGGACACAGAACTCCTCACCTACCAAATCGTCCATGAAATGTTCCACTGCTTCCAGTATGAGAGCGGCGAGACAAGGTTTCCCAATGATCTGAAGCTGCTCAACGCCCCGGCAGATTTCGGGTATTATACCGGCAAATATCTGGAAAACCAATATCTGGCGGACTCTTTTTCCCAGGAGCCAGAGAATGGGGATTCTCCCATACCGGAAGCCCTGCTGCAATTCTTCGCCCTCAGAAACTCCCGCTTCAGCCGATACGGCGAGTATATGCAGGAAGAGCTTAAAGCGGAAACCGCAGAGGGCGTAGCCGAATTTGTGGGATTAAAAGCCCTGAAATTCATAAACCCTGCCAAATACCTTGCCATTATAAAGGATTATCTCGGCAAATTGCGGAATGACCTGCCCCTGTTGTTCGACACCCGTAGATTGTCATACTATACAGGCACACTCTTCTGTCTGGCAATAGAGCGCTTCCAGCCGCCCCTGAAAAACGAATTCGGCGAACTGCCCGTGTTCCGGCAGAATCCCCTGCGGACAGCCCTGCCGGAGCCCAGTCCATTGTGCCATTCCCAAAACTGTGAGGCTATCTGCATTGAGTTCCGGAAACTGACGGAAAAGCAGGACCGCATTGTGTCTGAGCACCGAAAAAACAATCCTTACACAGACTGTCCTGCCGTCATCTGCGGTTATGACCCCATGAACATGTTCCGGTCCGGCAATCTGCTCTACTGCAGCCACTTTCTGTTCCTGCAAAGCGGCACAGGAACCATCCGGCTGGACGGTCCTGTACTGGCTGTGCTCAAAGACGGCGCTGCCACCGAGGTTCTGGGCTATTATTAAGGAAATGGCTTACAGCAGACATTACCTGTTCTCGTCCACATAGATTTTGACGCGGCTCTGTATCACCGAAGCCACCTCGTCCACGCTCTTCTGTCCCTGGTAGAAACCAGCCGCTTCCTCACTGATGATATTGAGGACCTCATCCCCCTGGGAATAGGACACCGGCCTGGCAGTCTCTATCAGGGACATGGTCAGATCTACCTCTTCCTGGGTGGGAATGCGGTAGTCATAGCTCCAACCGTCGCTGTAGGAGAAACCACCTCCCCCTCCAATGACAATCGCCTCCCCTTCCTCGTCCAGAACAATCTCTCCGTTCTCGTCCGTATAGTATTCTACCTTGACAGCTTCCTCCGCCATGGCATTCAGCATACTCTTCCTGGTGGGGAAACCAAATAAGCTGCCCCTCTCCGGATCGATCTCCCTCGCCAGGAAACTTTCCAGGAACTCCCATGCTCCCTCCTTCTGTCTGGCTTTGGACAGAATGGCATAGGACTGGAAGGGTGAAAGCATGCAACCCGCGCTGCCGTCCATAGTGGGATAGCCGATAAAAGCGGCATCCCCCTGGAAAATCTCATTGGACACCTGTATCTCGTCAAAGTTATACAGATTCGCCTCATAGAGAAGCACATCTCCCCGCTGAATCTTGCTGGGTGTGGACAGATCTCCCTCTTCCCAGTTTACCTCGTCCGGAAACCGATTCACGAAATTCAGTATATTTTTAAACTCATTCGTGTCAAAACGGCATTCCCCGGTAGTCCAGTCCACAAAGGAATCCGCATTATACATCATCAGATACATCATGATCTGATCCTTGGACACATTGTCGAAAAGCTGGGCGTCCGGATGAGCGTCCGCGTAGGCAATCAGTTCCTCAATGGTCCATCCCATCCCGCTTCCTACCTCCGAAGCCTTCCCCACCACGGTCTGCATCTGAAAACTGTAGGGAATGCTGACCAAAGCTCCTCCCAGGGTATAGGCATCCAGTATATTCTCCAGAAAATCGGAACGGTTCAGCTTATCACTCTTCTCCAGATAACCGTTCAGGTCCTCGAAAACCCCCTTCGCTGCCAGCTGCTTCATGTTCACGCCGGTGAGATCCAGAATGTCGGGACAGTTGCCTGATGTGATGTCATTGTTCATCCGGTTGATTCCGTCCGCCATATAAGCCCTGTAAGCGTCTTCTCCTTCGCCGTTCCAGTTGTTGAAATCCAGATATTCCCGGATACTGATACGATATTTTTCATTGGCTTTGTTAAACTTCACTGCCTCTGCCTGAATGCTGGAGTCCCCGTAGAGCGTTCCCACGACAACGACCTCCTTTTGGGGTACCTCACTTGCTTTTTTCTTTGTCAACAGCGCAATTCCATTGTCATCGTTTTCCCAATCCATGGTGACGGCAAGGATACGCCCGTCCTCCAGTGCCCAGAAATTCTGCACATTATAGCCGTTGATATCGCTGTCCAGCCAGCTGAAAAGCTCCTCCGAAGTCTGGCTCTCCGTATCATATTCAAATACCCTGCTGCCGTCCTGCACCAGGAAATCCCTGTCGATTCCGGACACCAGCCTGTCACCATTGCCCGCCGGAAAATCATCATAGGTATTTCCGGTCTTTTTGCCCTCAAAGTCAATATCCGCCAGGTCATAACCGTCATTGTTGTAGTAACAGACATAGACCTTCCCGTTCTTCCCTCTGCCCATGGAGCGGATCCATCCGTTACCGCTGGTATCCAGGGACACGCTGCCCTGATTCCTTCCGTCCTGATCAAAC
The DNA here is from genome assembly GCA_002490995.1 of Lachnospiraceae bacterium UBA7188. GTDB lineage: Bacteria > Bacillota > Clostridia > Lachnospirales > Lachnospiraceae > Acetatifactor. The sequence goes on along the minus strand of DKVC01000118.1, from coordinate 8,134 downwards.
AGCCAGATATTGGAATCTCCTGAGATATAGATCCTCCCCTCCCCGTCCATGGCCATGGAATCCACGTAACTGTCATTCACCAGCTCCGTCATGTCCTCCGCAAATAACTGATTGCCCTGGGCATCAAATTTGCACAGCCAGGTCTCAGACTCACTGTAATCCTCATTATAGACATTTGCCACCCCATACATGCTGCCGTCCTCTGCAAAGACCGTGCGGTTCAGATTCCAGTTCTTTTCCTCTGCATAAGACAAAGGTGTCTTCGTTATACTGCCGTCTGCCAGGGAATATTTGCAGATACTCTGGGAAGAGGTCTCTGTGGCTTCATCATAATCATAGGAAAGATAAAAGAGCCCGTCCCCTGCCAGCTGCATATCATAATAGGAAACATTCTCATCATCAATCGCAACAAATTCCGGAACCCAGACCCATTCCTTTTGCTCCGCCTCCGCTTCCCCGGTTTTGCCGCAGGCTGCCAGGGACAGCGTCATGGCCGCGGCCAGTCCCAGTGCCAGAATCCGCCGGTAAACTGCATTCTTCTTAAACATCATTTTTATACTTCCTTCCCTCTTAGAAATTGTCGGTATACACTTCTTTAGGAATTGTCGGAAAATAACCGCTGCAACTTCTTAATGTTTTTAACGCGAGTATATTTTGCCGGTACAGCTCACTTATAATTTTGTATCAATATTAAGGAAATTAAGCGCTCTGCAGCAGCTCGATCCCCCTGCGGATTCTGGCCAGGGACTCCTCCTTGCCCAGGATCTCCATAATTTCCGTGGCGCCTGCAGGCGTGGTCTGCTTCCCGGATACGGCAGTGCGTATGGGCCACATGACATAGCCGTTCTTACAGCCCTTCTGCTCCACATATCCCGCAAGTGTGGCATACAGCGCATCGTTGCTGTAGTCCTCCTGGGCTTCCAGAAGCGGAAGGATTTCCCTGAGCACTTCCAGCGATGTCTCACTGTTTGTCTTCATCTTCTTATGGGTGTACATTGCGGTGTCATACTCCGGCAGCGCCTCGAAGAAGTCAACCATCTCCACAATATCGGGAAATACCTCGATGCGGGTCTTCACCATTGCGGCGATTTTCTTCAGATCCAGCTCCTTCGTAATCGCTTTCTTCAGATAAGGCTCCGCCATCCCGTAGAATGCGTCAAAGTCCATCGCCTTGATATACTCGCTGTTCATCCAGCGCAGCTTCACCAGGTCGAAAACCGTGGGGGATTTGCTGATCCTGTGGTAATCAAATTCCTGAATCAGCTCGTCCAGTGTAAAGATTTCCCGGTTGCTCTCCGGACTCCAGCCCAGAAGCGCAATGAAATTCACGATTGCCTCGGTCAGAAAGCCCTGCTCCAGCAAATCCTCAAAGGAAGTGCTTCCTCCCCGCTTTGCCAGCTTCTTGTGATTGACATCCGTGACAAGGGGCAGGTGTACATATTTGGGAGGCTCCCATCCAAAAGCCTCATAAAGCCTGGTGTACTTCGGAGCTGAGGAAAGATACTCATTCCCTCTCACCACATGGGTAATGTCCATGGTGTGGTCGTCCACTACATTTGCAAAGTTGTAGGTGGGAAACCCGTCGGATTTAATCAGTATCATGTCGTCCAGTTCCGCGTTTTCCACTGTGATATCCCCGTACAGCTCATCATGGAAGGTGGTAGTCCCCTCGGAAGGATTGTTCTGGCGGATGACAAAGGGCCTGCCGGCAGCCAGATTAGCTTCCACTTCCTCTTTTGAAAGGGACAGGCAATGCTTGTCATATATGGTAATCTCTTTCCCCTCCACCACCTCCGTTTTCAGGGAAGCGAGCCTCTCCTTATCGCAAAAGCAATAATATGCTTCTCCTTTTTCGATCAGTTCTTTGGCATACTTCATATAGATGCCGGTCTTGATCCTCTCGCTCTGCACATAGGGGCCATACCCGCCATCCTTATCCGGCCCCTCGTCATGCTTCAGGCCTGCCTTCTCCAGTGTACGGTAAATAATCTCGGTAGCCCCCTCCACATACCTCTCCTGGTCCGTATCTTCGATTCGAAGCATAAAAGAACCGCCCTCATGCTTTGCGATCAGAAATTCATACAGTGCGGAACGCAGATTGCCTACATGCATTCTTCCGGTAGGGCTGGGTGCATATCTTGTCCTGATTTTCATTGTCGAATCCTCTTTCTTCCTGGAATTCTCGTTCCATGGAATGCTCTTTTTCCATTGGAATGCTCTTTCTGTGGAATGTCCTTTCTTCCATCATCATGAATTCCATTGTAGTACTTTTTCCGGAAAACTGCAACAATTAATCATACGGAAATTGCCATTTCCGGGAAATTGTCATTTCCGGGAAAAACATCTTTTCTATTTCCGGCTGTCCTTCTCCGAATCTTTGTAAATTTTCCCGGTTCCGCCGCTGTATACCCATGTGTTCTTAATCTGTCTGCCGATTTCATCGTAAGTCCATTTCTGCCGGCTTCGCGCTACGCAGTTGGGGTCATTGATCAGAAAACCTTCCGAATCGTATCCATAGATCACGATAAAATGTCCTCCGGCAGTAAAATCCCCGGGCTTCATGGAACAAATAATGACACTGCCCCTGTCCAGCTCGTTTTTCAGCGTCCATTCGGATGACTTTGGCTGCCATACAGTCAAACCGTGCATGTCCGCCACATCCTCCAGCAGCTTCCAGGCCGTACCTGTGCCGGACATATAATAGCCGTTTTCCATGCTGTAATCGGCAATGACATCCGGAGTAAGGCTCTCGTCTCCCAGAAGATAGTAAAGCACCATGGACAGGCAGGTAGGACCGCAGCCGGACAGCCCCACATTGCTGCCGTCCCCGTATTCCGCATAGCCCCATCTGGGATCCCACTGCAGAAACAGCGGAAATTCCTGGCTTTTTTCAGCCCTGGTCAGCCCGGCGCCGGAAGCTTTCGCATCCGAAGACAGATAATTGCTTACAAAATCCGCCATCTCCGGATTGTTGGCAAGGGCACCCAGCATTTCCTCCGGATATCTGGTATAATTCTGCCTGATATTTTCTATTACTTCATTGTCTTCTGCCAGTTCCTCCAGACGGCTCAGCACCTGCGCCGGTTTCCTGTCTACGGGCTTGTCCACCTGGGGCAGGCCGCACAGTTCCACATAGTCCACTTCCTCCGGCTCTTTGGATACTACCGGTTCCGCAGGCTTTTTCGGCGCGGACTGATACTGGGGGCTGGTCACCTCTTCCTGGCTCGCCACAATCATTCCATCCTCCGCATCCTGCCGCGCTGTGGCCAGCACTGCCATCACCTGATTCAGCGATTTGTTCATCCCTTTCAGCTGTATCTGCACCTTCATCAGAAAGAACATGTTCACTACCAGGAGAATACACATGAACAGCAAATACATCTCAAACCTTTTCCTTGCCGAATATCTCTCCCCTGATCTCTGCTGCATATTACCCCTCCTGTTTTCTCCTCTGTATCCTCTGCTGTTGCTCATGGTGCGTTCCTCCGGCGGTTTCGGGCACTGGCCTTCGGCCTTCCGCGGAATATCTTTGGAATGCCCTTCTTTTTCCTACAGTCTATCTCCTACTTGTCACCAACTTTTCACATAAATGTATCATAGTTGTAAACAAAGTGCGTAAGGAAGTGTCTACAAATAACTGCTGCAAGTTAATGCCGATTTTTATGGTATTTCCTGGTTTTTACCTAAAGAAATTGCAGCAGTTATTTTCCGACAATTCCTAAGCAGTCAAATTTATCGCAATACTCGTCACAAGTCCGGGAAAAAACAGGTCCAGGAAAAATATGGTCTCCAGAATCTACCGGAACATCCAGATGTCCAGAAAGCTTATATAAGAATCACATGAAAAACACATAATGGCTAAAAACTTCCGGCAAACCGTATCCGGTATCAGGATTCCCAGGACAGTTCATCTCAGCCACTGAACTGCCGGAGTTTCCCATGCTTTCCGGATACGGCTGCCTTCCGGTTTATCACCACATTCAGCAAAACATAACTTCACCCTGCTCAAAGCGCCTCTGCCGCGTCATCCCACCAGACGCACGGTCTCCCTGGCAATGGCAAGCTCCTCGTTGGTAGGAATCACCATCACGGTAGTCCTGCTCTCAGGCGTGGTGATGACAATGTCTTCTCCCCGCTTATGGTTCGCCTCCTGGTCAAGCTCCACACCCAGATAACCCAGATAGCCGCACACGAAATTACGGACCAGAGGCGCATTCTCACCGATTCCGGCAGTAAAGCAGATTACGTCCACGCCGTTCATGGCTGCCACATAAGAGCCGATATATTTTGCCACACGATAGCAGTAGGTCTTCAATGCACGGATCGCATTGGCATCCCCCTTATTGTAACCGTCTTCCAGGTCACGGAAATCGGAGGAAAGATTCCCGGAAAGTCCCAGCACGCCGGATTTCTTGTTCAGCACCGACATAATCTCGTCAATACTTTTGCCTTCCTTATGGGCAAGAAACTCAATAATAGCGGGATCGATGTCACCGGAACGGGTTCCCATGATCAGTCCTTCCAGCGGTGTCAGGCCCATGGACGTATCCACGCACTTTCCGTTCTTTACGGCGGAGACGCTGGCGCCGTTGCCCAAATGGCAGACGATGATCTTCAGCTCCCCGTAATTTTTCCCAAGGACCTCCGCCGCCCTTGCGGATACATAAGAATGGCTGGTTCCATGGAAGCCGTATCTTCTGATCTTATATTTCTGGTAATACTCATAGGGAAGCCCGTACATATAGGCTTCTTCCGGCATAGTCTGATGAAAAGCGGTATCGAACACGCCCACCATGGGGGTATCCGGCATCAGCTTCCTGCAGGCATTGATACCGATCAGATTCGCAGGATTGTGCAGGGGCGCAAGATCATTGCACTCCTCTACGGCAGCCAGAACCGCATCATCAATGACTACAGACTCCGCGAACTTCTCGCCGCCGTGTACCACACGATGTCCCACCGCGCCGATTTCATCCAGGCTCTTCACCACACCTGTCTTCGGATTCGTCAGCGCCTCCAGCACCAGGCGGATAGCTTCCGTATGATCGGGCATGGGGGTAACGGTTTTCTCCTTGCCGCCGCCCTCCGGCGCATAGGTAATCATACTTCCCTCAATGCCGATCCTCTCGCAGAGCCCCTTTGCAAGACAATTTTCGGACTCCGAATCAATCAATTGAAATTTCAGAGAAGAACTCCCACAGTTAATCACCAATACTTTCATCGCAGATTTTCCTTTCACTTCTTATCTTATTGCAGCCCACGACACAGCTGAGCACCCCCAGCACGACAAAACCGATTCCCGAGATCAGATTCATGACCTTTCCGGCTTTTTTCGAGTACAATATGGCATGGACCACATTGAGAATGCCCAGGACAGCCTGAAAGCCGCCTTCTATAAAATAGAATACATGTTCCATTCCAGATACCTCCTGTTCCATTTGTGCGTCCCTCCGGGCAGATACCATCCCGGACATGGATTTTCCGGACATTTGCCCGCAGCGGCGCTGTTTTCAGTTCCGCATCAATCCGCCAGCTGTGCCTGCACGGCGGTAATGGCTACCACACCCACGATATCCTGCCAGGAACATCCCCGGGACAGGTCATTGACAGGCTTGGCAATCCCCTGAAGCATGGGGCCGTAAGCTTCCGCGCCGCCCAGTCTCTGTACCAGCTTGTAACCGATATTGCCTGCGTCCAGATTGGGGAAAATCAGAATATTGGCGCGGCCTCCCACAGGGCTTCCGGGAGATTTGGACTTGGCCACACTGGGAACCAGCGCCGCATCCAGCTGCAGCTCGCCGTCAATCGTCAGATGCGGATACTGCTCTCTGGCAATCCTGGTCGCCTCCACCACCTTGTCCACCATGGCATGCTTGGCGCTTCCCTTGGTAGAATGGCTCAGCATGGCGATCACAGGCTTGGGGCCGATCAGGGATTTAAAGCTTCTGTAAGAAGTCTCGGCAATCGCCGCAAGCTCCTCCGAATTGGGATCCTGGTTCAAACCGCAGTCGGCAAAAAGGAAGGTACCGTTCTCCCCCTGATCCTTGAACTGGGTATCCATGACAAAGAACGCGGAGACAAGCTTCACGCCGGGAGCCGTCTTCAATATCTGCAGGGCAGGCCTTAAGGTATCCGCCGTGGAATGGCACGCTCCGGCAACCATGCCGTCCGCATCCCCCGCCTTCACCATCACAATGCCGAAAGTCAGATAGTCATTTAACAGGATCTCCCTTGCCTTCTCCTCGGTCATTCCCTTGGCTTTCCTGGTCTCATACAGAAGGTTCACATATTCGTCCAGCTTCGGAGTGTTGGAAGGATCAATAATCCTGACGCCGGTAAGATCAACTTCCAGCCAGCCGGCGCCGTCAGTAATCTTCTCCTCATTGCCGATCATAATAATATCGGCGATACCCTCTTCCATAATCTTCGCCGCAGCCAATAAGGTCCGCTTATCCTTGGACTCCGGCAATACAATTGTCTTTCTGTCAAGCTTGGCTCTGTCCTTAATCTTGTCAATATATGACATATCCCTTCTCCTTTCCAGCGCTTCTCCGCTATCCCCAAATATGAAAAATTTTACTTAACAAATCGGATTATTCATATTATACTAAAAATGGAAAAAATACACAAGGACAAATATGCGTTTATTTGTATATTTTAAAATACATTTCCTTTTCCCTTCATACAATTTGCCCGGAAAAAGACGTATGTAAGCCCTTTCAAGTGTGTTATTTTTTTCACATTGTCATTCCATATTTTTATACGGAATATTGATAATCATGCATGCTGGAGAGAAATCATGAATATAAACGGAATCATTGCGGAATATAACCCCTTTCACAACGGACATAAATACCATCTGGAAGAATCCAGGCGCCTGACGGGAGCCGATTACACTGTGGCTGTCATGAGCGGCAATTTCGTCCAGCGAGGCGCCCCCGCCCTTGTGGACAAGCATCTGCGCACCGAGATGGCGCTGCGGTGCGGGGCTGACCTGGTGTTGGAACTGCCGGTGCTCTACGCCACAGCCAGCTCTGAATATTTCGCCGCCGGAGCCGTGGCCCTGTTGGACAAACTGGGCGTGGTCACCCATCTGTGCTTCGGCAGCGAGTGCGGGGACGCAGGGGCCCTGGGACAGATCGCTTCTTTTCTTGCGGATGAACCCTCCTGGTACCGCGCTGCTCTGAAAGAACTGCTGAAACAGGGACTTTCCTATCCGGACGCCAGGGCCAGGGCGCTTTCCATGGGCACGGACTCCTGCTCTTCCATCCTGAGCTCACCTAATAACATACTCGGAATAGACTATATAAAGAATATTATAAACCGCAAAAGTGCCATAATTCCTGTCACAATAAAAAGAACGGGCGCCGGATATCATGATCCCCAAATGACTCCGGCAGCCCCCGGCGTCTCTCCCGTCTCCGCACTGGCCATCCGCAGGGCATTGCAGGAAGGCGGGACAGCCCGGGAAATCCATGCCCATATGCCCCTTCCGGCGGCGGAGCTTCTGGAATCCTTCCTTGCCCGGAGCAGGGCGGTGTATGCCGATCGTCTCTCGGGCATCCTGTATTATAAGCTGCTCACCGAACAGAAGAAGGGCTATGAAGCATACCTGGACGTAACCCGCGACCTTTCGAACCGCATCCGCGGCAGCCTGAACCGTTTCACCGGCTTTGAAGATTTCTGCGGGCTGCTGAAGACAAAGGCCTTCACCCATACCCGGATCAGCAGATGCCTGCTGCATATCCTGCTGGGCATCCGAAAGGAGGACATGGAGCGCAGCAGGGACATGGATTATACCCCCTACGCCAGAGTCCTGGGATTCCGCAGGTCTGCAGCCCCCCTGCTTGAACGCATCCGGGCCTGTTCCTCCATTCCCCTGGTCACCAGACCGGCAAATGCCGCAAAAAGCCTGCCGCAGGAGGCAGACAGGCTTTGGGAACTGGATATCCTGGCCAGTGAGATTTATAAGGGAGCTGCCTGTGAGGGAACAGGCAGGCCTGCCCTTCATGAATATTCCATACCCCTGGTAATTATATAGGCGGGAAACATCCATTTATACATGCGCTCAGAAACATTTGCCAGCGGAAATGTATGACGAGTGAACGCTTTCGCTTAGGAATTGTCGGAAAAT
>DKVC01000305.1 GCA_002490995.1 Lachnospiraceae bacterium UBA7188 | reverse complement strand
GCAGCGGTTATTTCTCTTGGATTACAGGGTTCGCGAAGCGGTTCCTGTAATCTGTAGACACTTCCTTACCATGTGTCTCCCCTGACACACCGGGATGCCCACAAATCGCAGGGGCATACGTTCCAGCGTATAAAGGCAATGCAATAAACAGAATTGCGGAACCTCCTAAGTATAACGCAGCAATTCCAGCGGATGTGATATTATGGCGTCGGCTCCATTCTCCTCCAGCTCCTGCCTGTCTCTGAATCCCCACAGTGCGCCCACCGTAAAAAATCCCGCGTTTTTTCCCGTCTTCATATCGGTGGCGGTGTCTCCCAGGTAAACCACCTCGGAAGGTTCCAGCCCAAGCCGGTCGAGAATCTGGAATGCTCCTTCCGGACTGGGCTTAATCGCCACATTCTCCTTCTGCCCCTGTATGGTATCAAAACAGCCTTTTCCGAACAGGGACTCTATCACATTGACGGTCTCGGCGTGAGGCTTGTTGGACAGCACGGCAATCTTCACATCCTGGGCCTTCAGCGTCGCCAGAAGCTCCCGGATTCCCTCGTAGGGCCGCACCCTGAACATACAGTTCTCCTTGAAGATTTCCCTGTAAAGCGCATACGCTTCCTCGAAATGTGACAGTTTGGTGTCTCCTCCGGCTTCCAGAGCTCGCCGGACCAGGTTGGCCGCCCCGTCACCCACAAAATATTTATACTGCTCCACGGAAAAGGGACCGTACCCAAATGCTTCCATGGCCTTATCTCCACTGTACTTTATACTCTGAATGGAATCCGACAGCGTTCCGTCCAAATCAAAAATTACCGCATTCTTCAACTTTCCAGCCACTCCTTTGCCTCCTGGTAAAGCCTGCCCACAGGAAGCCCCACCACATTATTGTAATCTCCTTCAATCCCTCTGACATACCTTGCAAAATATCCCTGGATTCCGTATGCGCCTGCCTTGTCCATACAGTCCCCGGACCGTACATAGCACTGAATCTCTTCCTCCGTCATGGGGAAGAATTCCACTTTCGTCCTCTCGTGGAAAACTTTGCACTGTACCGTACCGCTGCCGCTTCTGTACAGCAGTGTCACCCCAGTGTACACCTCATGGATATTCCCGGCCAGCCGTCTCAGCATTTCTGCTGCATGTTCCCGGTCTGAAGGCTTCCCCAGAATCTGTCCTTCCAAAGCCACAACGGTATCCGCCCCGATGACAAGCACGTCTTCTTCCGATTCTTCTGACGTTTCAGGCACGCCTTCCACACCTTGTTTCGACGTTTCAGGCACACCTTCCGCACTTTCTTCCGATATTGCAGACACGCTTTCCACACCTTCTTCCGACGTTTCAGGCACACCTTCCGCACCTTCCTCCGGCATTGCAGACACACCTTCTGCTTCTTCTAAAGATGCAAACACCGCCTCCGCTTTCTGCCGGGACAATTCTTCCACCACTTCCCCCGGTTCCACGGCCGTCACCGTTTCCTCCACATTGCTTACCCTTACCTCAAATCTTACCCCTATCTGCCCCAGCAGTTCTCTCCTGCGGGGTGATGCCGATGCAAGTATCGTTTTCATTTTATCTGCCTCTCACCCTGATTCCCGGTAACCGCCCGGAAAACCGATAACCACATTCCGTCTGCCCTTCCAGGCCGTAATTCAGGAACTGCCGAAAAATAAACTGAACTGCTGCCTGCACGAACCGCTGTCATCTGCAAAACCTCAGGACTCATGATGCATCTCCGGCACAAAGGTCCTGGTCATCATGTCCCCTTCTTCCAGGAATGCTTTCGCTTCATTCACGGCTTCCTGGCAGAAGGCCTCCTGGGAATTAAAGGGCAGGCGCCCCCTCTTGTTTGCCCTCTCATAGAAGCCGTTTGCCTGGAGCACGGAAGCCTTCACATTATCGCTCAGCTGGCTCTGCAGGATATGAAGCAGCTTCTCCTTCAGCTCCGGTCTGTCCACCGGAAACAGAATCTCCACCCGGCGCTCCAGATTCCTGGGCATCCAGTCCGCGCTGCCACAGTAAATTTCATAGTGCTCATCGTTTTCAAAATAGAAAATCCGGCTGTGCTCCAGGAAATCCCCTACGATGGAACGCACGGTAATATGCTCGCTGACCCCCTTGATCCCGGTCTTCAGGCAGCAGATGCCGCGTACAATCAGGTCAATTTTCACTCCCGCGGCAGACGCCTCGTACAATGCCGCTATGATATCCTGGTCGCAAAGGGCATTCATTTTGGCAATAATCCTTGCGGGCCTGCCGTTTAAGGCATACTTTTTCTCCCGGTTGATAAGATACCGGAACTTGTCTTTCAGCCACAGCGGCGCCAGGGTCAGTTTGTTCCACACCCTGGGTTCCGAGTAGCCTGAAAGCATGTTAAACACGGCTGTGGCATCCTCTCCAATGGCTTCGGAGCAGGTCATCAGCCCGATATCCGTGTAAAGCTTCGCCGTGGCATCATTATAATTTCCCGTACCCAGATGAACGTACCGCCGGATACCGTCCTCTTCCCTCCGCACCACAAGAGTAATCTTGCTGTGGGTCTTTAAGCCCACCAGGCCGTAGATGACATGACATCCCGCTTTCTCCAGCATCCGCGCCCAGACGATATTGTTCTCCTCATCAAACCGTGCCTTCAGCTCCACCAGAACCGTCACCTGCTTGCCGTTCTCGGCAGCCTGCGCCAGAGCCGCTATAATGGGTGAGTTGCCGCTGACCCGGTACAATGTCTGCTTAATGGCCAGTACCTCCGGGTCCCTTGCCGCCTGGCGGATAAAATTCACCACCGGCTCAAATGTCTGGTAAGGATGATGCAGCAGGATATCCCCCCTGCGGATTTCATCGAAAATCGTACAGCCCTGGGGCAGCTGGGGTACCGGCTGGGGTGTGTACTTAAGCGCCTTCAGATGATCAAAACCCTCCAGCCCGTACATCTTCATCAGTACAGTCAGGTCAAGCGGGCCGTCTATGGAATAGAGATTCTGCTCCTCTATCCCCAGCTCCTCCTCCAGAATTTTCAGGAGACGCTTGTCGCAGTGGGCTGCCACCTCCAGGCGGATAGCCTCCCCCCACTGCCTTTTCTTCAGCTGTTTTTCAATTTCCTTCAAAAGATCCGCCGCCTCGTCCTCCTCAATGGTAAGGTCGGCATTCCGCATGATTCGAAACGGATAAGCGCACACAATATCATAATTCAGGAACAGCTTGTGCATATTCCGCTCTATGATCTCCTCCAGAAGGATGATTTTCCGCTCTTCGCCTGTCACAGGCAGCTCCACGATGCGGCTCAGCACACCGGGCACCTGCACCGTGGCGAATTCCAGTTCTCCCTTGCTTTCCTTCTTTTTCACCAGAGCCGCAATATTTAAGGTTTTATTCCGTACCAGCGGAAACGGCCTGGAAGAATCCACAGCCATGGGGGTCAGCACGGGATACACATTTTCCTCAAAATACTTATCCACAAAGGCGGCTTCCTTTTTCGACAAATCCTCATGACGCCCGATAACCTGCAGCCCGTTCTGCTTTAATTTGGGCACAAGCGAGCGGTTATAGGTGGAGTACTGCAGGTCCACCAGCTCATGTATGGCCACATCCAGGCGCGAGAGCTGCTCCTGGGGCGTCATGCCGGCGATATCCGGCTTCTGATATCTGGCATTCACCATATCCTTTAAGGACGCAATCCGGATCATGAAAAATTCATCCAGATTGGACGCAGTGATGCTTAAAAATTTCAGGCGCTCAAACAGGGGGATATTTTTATCCCTGGCTTCATTCAGCACCCTGTGGTTAAAAAGAATCCAGCTGAGTTCTCTGTTCGTATAATATTTCGGATTATAAAAATCAATTCCCTCCATTGCTTCCCCTCCTCACCTCAAAATATTTTTCTCTGCTTCAGCACAGGCTCCACGCTGAACACTTCCTTGAAGAAGTCACTGTTGGCCTCAAAAAAGCCCTTTTCCAGCGTAATGTCTTCCTGTGTGTCAACTGTCAGGACCAGTTGATTCTCCTTCAGCGCAGCCTTCAGCCCGCTGAATTTCTGCTTATGGCTTCTGTCAAGGCTGTTTGCCAGTCTCAGTATGGCCGTCAGCTTCGCCACCACCAGAAAAGCATCCCTGCCCATGCTCCCCATATCTGCCTGCTGCCTGTCGTAGACAAACCTGCTGTGGTTGAACCGGACGATATTCGCCACAATCTCCCTCTCCTGCCTGGAGATACCGATGATTTCCGTGGACATGACGATCTGGAAGGATGTCTGCCCGATGTCCACCAGGCTGATATACTTTCCGCATTCATGCAGGATGACCGCCAGCCGCAGGTAAAGGCGCTCCCTTTTACCCAGGCCGTGCACCTTCCTCATGCTGTCAAAAATAATGGTGGCAAACTTTTCCAGTGCGTCGGAACGCTTCCTGTTTCCCATGTAGCGCTTGCTGATATTGACGGCACAGGCAATGATATCTTCCTCGAAATCATGCTCGCCCACAAACATCCTGATCTTTTCCGCATATTCATATGCAATGCCGTCGCACAGAGTCACTCCCGGCACCCAGATACGCTGAATCCCCATCAGCTCCGCAATATACTTAATCAGCACGGCGCTGATGAACACCAGCGGAATCCGCTCCTCCGAAATCTCCATGGCACGGGCGATCTGAACCGGGTTCTTGCTGTGGAGCACTTCAAAAAGCCTCTCAAAATCCGCCGTCTCCAGGAATTCCTTCCCCTTGTCCGCCTCCCGCTTCCGCACCGCCCAGGGCGAGAGATAATCGTCGATGACGATCAGGTTCCGTATCTCCTTATCCTTCAGATAAAGCTTTTTATAAGTATCCAGCCTGGCCAGGGCCATCTCGTTGATCAGCTCCTCCGTCTGGGAACTTTTTACGGCAAAGCGGTTCAGGTATTCCTGAAGGCGCAGAACCCCCAGGCGCAGGTTCTGGGTGGACACAAGCGTATCCTTGTCAAACAGCGACAACTGTATGCTTCCGCCGCCAATATCAAGGATTGCCGTCTTCTCCTCGATAATCTTCCGGAAGCTGCCACCCCTGGAAGCCGCGGATTTATAGTCAAGGAACCGCTGTTCCGCATTCCCCAGGACTTCCACCCAGATTCCGGTGCGCTGGGCAATCTGGTCCTGGACAATGGTGGTATTCTCCGTCTCCCGGATGGCGCTGGTTCCGTAGGCTTTATAATCCTTTACCCTGTAGGTTCTCATAATATCGGAAAAATCCTTCAGTGTCCGACAGAGCTCGTCCATTTTTTCGTTGCTGATTTTGCCCGTGGCATAGGTATCGGTGCCCAAATCCAGGCGCTTGCTGACACAGTCGATCTCCTTCATGGTATCCCTGCCGGAAAATTCGAATATCTTCATGGTCAGCTCATAGCTTCCCACGTCTATAGCTGCGAAAGTCCTCACACTCATTCCCTTTAACCCCCTTTTTCCAATTCTGTATCCGACTTTTCTCCTGACCCTGTTTTACTTCATCTTTTGTCCCTGCTATGTCTCCAGACCATACTGCCCGCTGCCCAGTATATAATCGATAAACTGCTGGGCAGTCCTGCCGGATAACCCCCCATGGGACAATTCCCATTTATTCGCTTCCAGCAGCAGTTCCTCCTCCGACATCGTCACTCCATACCTCTGTGCCAGAGCTTTCACGATACCCTGGAACTGCCTTTTATCCGGCGTGCCGAAGTAAATTGTCACACCGAAACGATACGCCAGGGAGAGCTTCTCCTGTACCGTGTCGCTGGTATGCATGTCCTGCCGCACAGTGGGGCCGTACCCGTCCTCTGTCTTGTCGCCGTAATTCTCCCTGATCAGGTGGCGGCGGTTGGATGTGGCATAAATCAGCACATTTTCCGGCTTCTTTTCCAGGCCTCCCTCAATGACCGCCTTCAAATATTTATATTCTATCTCAAAATCCTCAAAGCTCAGGTCGTCCATAAAGATGATAAATTTATAATTGCGCCCTTTGATCTGGGAGATGATGTCATGCAAATCCTGGAACTGATGCTTGTACACCTCAATAACCCGCAGCCCCTTCTCGTAATATTCGTTGGCAATTGCCTTGACACAGGTGGATTTCCCCGTACCCGCGTCCCCGAACAGCAGGCAGTTGTTGGCCTTTCTCCCCGCCACAAAGGCATCCGTATTGTCCCTGAGCTTCTTTTTCTGCAGTTCATAGCCCACCAGGTCATCCAGGTTGACATGAGTAATATTCAAAATCGGCTCCACGACCGCATGCATCTCCCGGTCGGAGCCTGCGGGCAGCCCTGCTCTCCCGCCCCGCTCTCCGCTCACAATGCGGAAGGATTTGTGAAGCCCGAACTTTCCTACCCCGTACTGTCCGTAGAAACAGGTCAGAGTCGCCTTCATCTCCTCCGGCGTTCCTGCCCTTCCAAGCTTCCCGGCCAGCTCACAGATACGCTGGCATATCCTGGAATTATAGACCCTGCTCTCCAAAGGACTGCTCTGATAATGCTGGATCATGCCAAATGCCGTCACACCCAGCCGCCTGCACAGCGGAGCGAAATCATAGCCGAAAAACTCCCTGAATATGGCAAGGTCATGGAGCACTGCCTCATTGACGGTTCCCTCCATGCCGCCCCGCATCTCGCAGCCCCGGCTGTAGCTGTTCTCATGACTCACCAGCAGATGCGTCAGGTAGCAATGCCACAGATTGCCGTGAAACCCGTATGTCCCCGCCAGCTCCAGAAGGCTGTGAATACATTCGTAAAATCTGTTCTTTCTGTCCCGCTCCCCGTCAGAATTCTCCGCCTGCCGCGCCGTGGCATCCTCCTCAGCCTCCTCATATTCGCTGATCAGACGCGCCATCCTGTGCAGCAGCCCGTCCCTGCCGTCCGGGAATGTCCTGTATATTATAAGCTCAAAATCTCTCATCGTTGAATCATGTACCTCTTTCTTATATTTCCTGTAACCTGCAAGGCAATTCCCCACATCGCCGGGTAATCCGCTTTATTACAAGGCAATTCCCTTTATCGCCAGGTAATCCGCTACTACAAGGCAATTCCCTTTATCGCCAGGTAATCCGCCTTATCACAATGCAATTCTTGTTATTGTCAGGGATTCCGCTTTATCACAATGCAATTCTTGTTATTGTCAGGCAATCCGCTTTATCACAAAGCAATTTCCTTGATTGCCTTCCTTTCATATAAGGTAGTGCCGCCCGCTGCATGGAGGTTCCCGTCCCCTGTCTGCCCGTGTTCTCAGTAGTTCCCCAGAATCTTCATGTTCCGCGCCTCTTCCCGCAGTCCGCGCAGGGCGTTTTTCACGGCGCTGTCCGCCAGATTGCCCTCAAAATCAATGAAAAACCGATATTCCCAGTTCCTGTCCTCAATGGGACGGCTCTCAATCTTCGTCATATTCAGATGATTATAGATAAAGTGGGACAGCATATGGTACAGGGAACCGCTCTCATGAGGCACCTCAAAACAGATGCTGACCTTCCTGGCATCTTTTCTGAATATTTTCTGGTTGGTGACGATGATGAACCTGGTGGAATTGGTGCCCGAATGGTTAATCTGCCTCTGAAGCACCTCTAAACCGTAGATTTCCGCCGCATGCTCCCCCGCGACAGCCGCCTGGCTTACGTCCCCGTCCTGGGCCACTTTCCTGGCGGCAAAGGCATTGTTCTGCATGCTGATCTGCTTCCAGTCGTGCTGTTCCAGGTATTTTGCGCTCTGCATCAGGGACTGGGGATGAGAGTAAACCGTCCTGATCTCCTCCAGCCTGGCGCCGGGTACCCCCAGCAGGCAATGTTCGATTTTGATGATCTGTTCACCGACGATATAATTCTCATATTCCTGCAGCAGGTCGTAGATTTCATTCACAATACCGGCAGTGGAATTCTCAATGGGGAGCACCGCAAAATCCGCGCTGCCCTCCTCTATGGCATTCATGGCATCCCGGAAGGTATCCACATGAAAGCTGTTCACCATATTTCCGAAATACTGCATCATGGCAGCCTGGGAATAGGCGCCCTCAGCCCCCTGGAATACCACCCTGGCCCTGTCCGTCTCCAGCTCGTCCACCCCGATAAACGGCAGCTTCCCCTGGCTTCCGCTCTCCGTCAGAAGCTGATACTGAAGCTTGCGGCTCATGGACAGAATCTGTTCAAACAGCTCCGCCACACCGCAGCTGTTAAACTCATTGTGGGCCAGTGACCTGACCTTCGCCAGCTTCTCCGCCTCCCGCTGCTTATCCAGCACCTTCTTCCCGGTGGAAATCTTGTACTCGGCAACCTGCCTGCTGATATCCATCCGCTGCTCATACAGCTCCACGATCTGTTTGTCAATAATATCAATCTGTTCCCGCAACTTAAGTAAATCCATATCCAACAGCTCCTTTGCCTTCCATGCACATATCTTTTTTCTATGAAGATGTCTTTTGAAAATGTCTTTTTTTCTATATTATACCAAAACAATCTTGATAGCAAGTAAAAAGGGGTGTAAAATAGAAACAGGAAACAGAAAAATATGGATAGGACAGGTATTTTATGAAAAAAGCAGCTAAAACTACACTAACCGTAATCATTGCCCTTCTTCTGATTATTGTGGTAATCCTTGTGTCATTTTCCCAGCGTATCGCCACGAATCCCGCCGGTACCGTGGGCAACACGGCAGGCAATCTGAACAATGACGGACGTTTCTGCGAATATGACGGCACTGTCTATTTTTACAACTCCTTCGCCGGAGGCGGCCTTTTCTCCATGGACGCGAATGAGGGCAACATCCGCCGGCTGAACACGCTGGAAGTACGCAATATTCTGGCGGGAGGAAAATATCTCTATTACTTCCACACCGGAGCCTCCACCGTCACCACCGGTTTCGGACATGCGTTCGGAATGAAATCCTTCCTTCGCTGCAAGCTGGACGGCAGCAATTCCGAGGCTCTGACCACTGATGTCATCGTAACCGGGCAGCTGGTGGACAATTCTCTCTATCTGCTGACCTCGGGAAACGCCGGGCCTTCCTTTTACAAGATGAACATAGACGGTTCCGACCGGGTAAACCTGGCTGACTATGTCATCAACCCGGCCTGTGCTGAGAACGGAGTAATCTACTACAACGGCACTCAGGGCGACCATTATCTCTATGCCCTGGACACCGCCACGGACGTACAATCCGAGGTGTGGAAAGGGAATATATGGTATCCCGCAGTGGATGGAGACTATATATATTATCTGGATGTAGCCAACGATTACAGGCTGTGCCGCTATTCCAGGTCGCAGGATATGATTGAGGTACTCACCGACGACAGAGTTGACTGCTTCAATGTGGGCGGCGGCTTTATCTATTACCAGAAAAACGGGGAGCAGCCGCAGCTGAAGTGCATGCGTACCGACGGAAGCAGTGTGAAGGTCATTGCGGAAGGCAATTACACCCGCATCAACATGACTTCCCAGTATGTATATTTCCAGGAATTCGGCAATGATGTGTCTCTGTATCATTCCCAGCTGGGCAGCGACTATTATGAACTGTTCAACGCTGCGGAGGAAGCTGCGAAATAAGGAAGTGTCTTCCGATAATTCCTTAAGAAGTGCCTTCCGACAATCCTTAAGCTTAAGAACTGCCGGATATTAAGCTGCACACTTCCTTATTCTTCGATGTGGTCAAGCCCCTGGCTGAGGATCGTCACAATGTGGGAATCCGCCAGGGAATAGAATATTGTCTTGCCATCCCGGCGGTTTTTCACCAGATCCATCTGCTTTAATACCCGCAGCTGGTGGGAAATCGCCGACTGGGACATGCCCAGGACCATTGCGATATCGTATACACACATCTCACTGCTCAGCAGCACATACAGAATTTTCAGGCGTGTCCCGTCCCCGAATACCTTGAAAAACTCCGCCAGATCCTGCAGTTCCTCCTCAGGGGGCATCTTTTCGTCTATCCGTTTTATAATTTCCTCATTTACATGGATGTATGCGTTTTCTTCCATCGTCGCCAGCCTTCTCTCTTTTTAAAAATTGATACAATAAGGACTTCATCCGCTTCCCCTCAGGCGAAGAAACCCAAGCCTCCATACTCGGCACCCCTGTCAGCAGGACAGCCTTTGACGCAAAGCTGGATGAACAGAAAGAACAGGCTGCTCTTCTTAATCCTGGGCAACCATCTCCCTGTAGAATTCCGTGTAATCGGTCCGCTTCTCTTTGGTAAACTGAATTGCGGCCCTGGGATGCTGGTTCAGAAGCCCGGTCATAAGATACTGCAGGTCATAACCCCACACCACGCCTTCCACTTTCAGTTTGTTCATATGAGTGTCCACAAATTGAATTGCAGGATACACATTGTACTTGGGATTGCGCAGGAAGCCCAAAAGCAGTTCCATGGCGCAATTCCCCGCCCCCCGACCCATGGAGGCATAAGTGGCGTCCAGCCAGTCTGCCCCGTCGCCCACGGCTTCAATGGTATTGGCAAAAGCCAGCTGCTGGTTATTATGGGCATGAATTCCCACCTTCTTGCCATGCTTCTCTGCCACTTCCATATACATATCCACAAAGCGGGCAATCTCCTCCGGGTACATGGCCCCATAGCTGTCCACGATATAAAGCACATCCGCCGGTGTCTGGGCCAGAATGTCCAGCGCCGCCTTCAGCTCCCCCTCCCGTACATGGGAAATCGCCATAATATTGCAGCTGACCTCATACCCCTTCTTTGCCGCATCCTCGATCAGGTCAACGGCGCCGGGTATGGTATTCACATAGGTAGCCACACGGATCAGGTCAATGGGGCTGTCCGCCCTGTCCAGAATGTCTGTCTTCTCACATCTTCCCACATCCGCCATGACAGCTATCTTCAGGTCCGTGGCATTTTCGCCCACAATCTCCCGGATATGCTGGTCACTGCAAAATTTCCATTTTCCGAATTTACTCTCGTCAAACATCTCTTTTGACGCCTTGTAGCCGAACTCCATATAATCCACGCCTGCCCGGAGATTTGCCAGGTACAGCGCCTTGACAAATTCATCTGTGAAATAGAAATCGTTTACCAGTCCTCCGTCCCGCATGGTGGCATCCACCACCTTAACGCCCGGGCGGTAAGCTATTAAATTTGATATCTCCTTCATGGTAGTCTCTCCTCTTTATCGCTTCTGTTATTCTGTCAGTTTCTTTTATGATTTTATCGGTTTAAAGTATAAAAGTCAAGCTTAATTTTTCACTACTTTTCCTATGGAAGTCACTTTTTCCATTCTCCCAGCCAGTTTCTCAAAGGGTTAATCTCTTTCGCCTGTTTCAGGATATCCTGGCGGTTGGCACGCAGGTAGCTTTCCAGCTTCTGTACCTCTGCCGGGGTGAAGCCGCCGGACTTTTCTATGACGCCGTCCGGCAGGACACCGTCCGCATAGTCCGAACCACGCAGAAAAGATACCCTTACGATTTTTCTGTTGTCTTTTACTACCACACAGGAGATTATCATCTTCACTTCGTCCATATTGCCGCCCCTTCCTTTCCATACTGCCGGTTAACCTGTACAACTTATTCCGCTGTCCTGTTCCCATTCCCTGTCTCTGCCGCCTGGCTGCCATCGGTGGCTGCTCCTTTTGCTCCTTTTGTTTCTTCCATTATTATACTCTTGAGCGCATTCATTTGCCGCTTTTTGTCTCGCATTGCACCAGCGCTCACTCGTTATACATGCAGATTGGCAAATGTTTTCGAACCTGAGTATATATTCCACGAGGACACGGGAAACAAGCCGCATTCATAAACATAACACAGCAGCTCTCGCTGCGGAAGTCTATTCCCGCATAAAGGACTGCTGTGTTATGTGCTGCTTCCATGTTGATTCTGTCTTAATTATGTCTGATGCTTCTGCATGATGCCTGTAGCCGGGTCGAAATAACAGGTGGTGCCGTCTTTCCGGTCCGAACAGCAGCTGGTACTGTTCTATCCTCGTTATTCCTTGATTTCGTCAATATCTGTCAGATTTACCCCGGCTACCTCAAGGATTGCTTTTAATGTCAGATATTTCTTTTTCAATTTAGCGTATGTTTTTTGGGCATTTTCCTCTTTCGCAACAAACATGTACTCTTGAATCTCTTTAAAATCATCAATTGCAGTCTTTATAATTTCCAAACCTTCTGGCATATCATCACCTCCAGATTAGAAAAACTACAATAAATCGTTTACAGGTTCTTTAATGGTTTCAGTATATCATAACCGAGCGGCAAAGTCTATCAATTTTCTGTAAAATACCGGTTGCCAGGTTAGAGCTCCCACTCAGTTATTTGTAAACTATTCCTTAATACCTGTCACTGGGTACCCAGGCTTTTGGAGCTGCCATCAACATGTCCGGCGGCTCCATCACAAATATGGAGAAAGGGACCAGGAGCATCACGGAACGGACCATCCGTGATGTATGCCGGGAATATAATGTGAATCAAGACTGGCTGCTCAACGGCACGGAGCCCATGTTTGAAGATGTGACTATTAACCTGGATATTGATGACGAGGTAAGAGTACTCGCGAAACAGTACAGCCAGTTAAACGATTCCGACAGGGAACTGGTAAAAAAGATAATTGACTCCCTGGCTGAAAAAATGCGTTGTAATCCAATATGAAAAATTCTAAAATATAAAATTTATCTCAATTTCTACTTGTCAAGAAGCCTTTTCTATGTTAAAATAAATTTCGTTGTAAGGGTTGTACAAATCTATTTCAGTATAAGCCGGCGTGTCGGAATGGCAGACGAGGCAGACTCAAAATCTGTTGTGGGCAACCACGTGCGGGTTCAAGTCCCGCTGCCGGCATTGGTCAAAATCACTGAGGCATCAGTAAAATCAAAAGCGTCAGCAATTTTGTTTTACTTTTGTCCTGATTATTTTCGTCACCTTTCATATTGTCATTCATTTTTCAGTGATTTCCGTTTTATAATCCATATTGGTTATGTTATATATAGTCCATATTTTTCTTCTTCCGTATGCGAAACTGCTACTGTGGATGACTCTCCGCTACGCCGCATTTTACTGTTGACAGTCCTTCTGACCGTATGTACATCATTATTTATAATTGTTAACAAAAATATCTGTGCCAACCCACATGTATAGCGGTGAGCACTTTTGTAATGCAAGGCAGAAAAGCGCCAGTTAAATGCGCACACGAGTATACTAAGCAATACATGTTTGTGTTCACGTATTCACTTATTCACGTATTCCCAAAGCACTTTGGTAATTGAATAGACTTTGCATCCCAAATGTGGTATACTCATAATACGTGAGGTACAGAATTATGACGGACAGTGAAAAACTTGATCTGCTCTTAGCTGAAATGCAGGAAATGAAGACAGAAATAAAAGATATCAACCAAAGAATAACATATTTAGAAACCGGACAGGCTGAATTGAAGAAAAAAGCTGATAAGCTGGCAATAGAACACGCCAGAACACAAAACGAAATATATAAAATCAGCCGGAAAATCGAAGATACTTACGGAGTTGCTCTTGATGCCCTCGCAGCTACAGCCGAAAACCGCAAGTGGCTTGAAACAGGCACATCCGCGCTGATCTGACAAAACACTTTCATCAAAAACGGAATAAATCCCATAAAACGATGCAAGGTCTATTGAATCATCAAAAGACCTTGCATTTTATACTGCACATCGATTGGATTTGCAGTAAACTATAACAAAAAACCGCCAGCCATATATGCTCACCATAGGCAGATTTGTAAATTCTGGCGGTTTTGAGTATAATATCAGATCGGACAAGACACCCCCCTCGCTCTCTCATCTCCTGCCCTTTACACAAACCGCATCTCAATCCGGATATCATTCCCTTTCACAGCCACATCTGCCGCGCTTCCCACCACAAGCGGCATCATAGGCGGCAGGTGCCCCAGGTCCACATCCATCACCACAGGCACATTTTTGCGCCCGGCTACCTCCAGTACGGCATCATAGGCATCCAGGTTCATCATGGCATTGCCGTTTAACGGCCTTCCTATCAGGAACCCTTTCACATGCTTAAGCCATCCTGCCTCTTCCATCTGCCACATGGCACGGCGGATAGAAAATACATTCAGGTCACATGCCTCCAGAAACCAGATGATACCATCCTCCTGATATCGCTCCACAAATTCCCTGGTCCTGTCGAAACGCGTTCCCAGCAGATTCACCAGGCAGTCCAGACAGCCTCCCAGCAGCCTGCCGGAAAAAGCAGCCGCTGCAGATATCTGCTCTCTTCCCATATAAGTACGAAGAATACGCGTCTCTGTCAGATGATACGGCGCCAGCGGATTTTCTGCGCCTTTCAGCGACTCTTTCTCCCATCCGGCATAGCCGCCAACCGTAACCCTGGCTCCTGCCGTCTGCCTGTCTGCTGTCTCACTGCCACCTGTCTGCTTTATTTCCGCTGTCCTGCCGGCGTCTGTCTGCCTTATATCCGTTTCCCCAGTCAACCTGTCGTCATCCGGCTGCTTTACTGTTCTCTCTGCCTTCTCCCCGGTCAGAATCCCGAATGCGTCATACAGAGACTCATGCCAGGGCTCCATGCCAAAGGTTCCCGCGCAGGGTCCATACACAGAAGCCGTATCTGCCAAAGTGGCAAGCAGGTAAGTCAGATTCGTATTGTCGGAATACCCCATAAACCATTTAGGCTCTGCCGCAGCCAGCTTCCCGAAATCCACGTAGGGCAGAATCTCGCACATAAGCTCCCCGCCCCCGCAGGAAATCAGACAGTCAGAATCCTCCGATAAAAAGGAGTCCATCACTTCTCTGCCGCATTTTTCCGGTGTATTGCTGATTCCTACCCCTTCCGCCGCGTAGCAGTTAGGCCCCAGCACGAGAGTGTATCCCATTTCCCGCCATTTCCTTAACGCATTATCGAAAGCAGCCGTCCTGTAATCTCCCTCTCCGCACCCGAAAGAAGGCGCCAGGAAGCCGATTGTTCCGCCCTTATTTAAAAATTTCGGATATCTCATCCATTCTCTCCCTTATTTCGCATTGCCCCCTGCACCCGGAAATCCTACAGCATTCTCCTATACCAGGGGATCCGTTGTGCTCCCCTGTACCCGGCGATTCCATAATCGTGAGCGCATTCACTTGCCACTTCTTTATCCCACTGCGGAATCGCTCACTCATTATACCTTCACGTCGTCAAATGTTTCTGAGCGCAAGAAAGTGCCTGCAATTCCTAAATATACATTGCACTCCTGCACCAGGGAGTTCCGCATCTCCCGCTATCCCTCAGGAAACAGCCTGTCATACACTTCAAAACAGTCAAAGGTAGCAAAGTAATCCTTCGGCGTCTCCGCCCTGCGGATAAGCTCCACGCTCCCGTCCTCATGGAGCAGGAGTTCCGCTGACCTGAGCTTTCCGTTGTAATTATACCCCATGGAAAAACCGTGGGCACCGCTGTCGTGAATCGCAATGTAATCTCCGATTTCCACCTCCGGGAGCATTCTGTCAATGGCAAATTTATCATTGTTCTCGCACAGTGACCCTACCACATCATACTTATGGTCACAGGCTGCATCTTCCTTCCCCAGCACAGTGATATGGTGATACGCCCCGTACATGGCAGGCCGCATCAGATTCACCGCACAGGCGTCCACTCCCACATATTCCTTATGCGTATGCTTCTGATGAATCACCTTCGCCACCAGATGTCCGTAAGGCCCCATCATATAACGGCCAAGCTCCGTATAGATCGCCACATCTCCCATTCCCGCAGGCGCCAGAATTTCCTCATAAGCTGCTCTCACACCCTCGCCGATAATCCTGATATCATTGGGCTCCTGATCCGGGTGATAGGGAATGCCGATTCCACCGGAGAGATTGACAAATGTAATATGTGCCCCCGTTTCCCTCTGCAGTTCCACTGCCAGCTCAAACAGCTGTCTCGCCAGCGTGGGATAATACTCGTTGGTCACTGTATTGCTGGCAAGAAAAGCATGGATACCGAATTCCTCCACGCCCTTAGCCTTCAGGATACGGAAGCCTTCAAACATTTGTTCCTTTGTAAAGCCGTATTTTGCATCCCCGGGGTTGTCCATGATATCCGTTCCCATGGCAAAATATCCCCCTGGATTAAAGCGGCAGCTCAAACGCTTCGGCAGAAATCCCAACGTTTTTTCCAGAAAATCAATATGAGTAATATCATCCAGGTTGATTGTGGCGCCAAGCTTTTCCGCCAGCAGAAATTCCTCCGCCGGTGTGTCGTTGGAGGAAAACATGATATCCTCCCCCCGCAGCCCCACGGCATCGCTGAGCATCAGCTCCGTATAAGAGGAACAGTCACAGCCGCAGCCATATTCCTTCAGAATTTTGATCAAAAACGGATTGGGCGTGGCCTTCACCGCAAAAAATTCCTTATACCCCTCATTCCAGGAGAATGCCTCCTTTAAAGCCCTGGCATTCTCACGAATCCCCTTTTCATCATAGATATGAAAAGGGGTTGGGTAATCTTTCACAATATTTTCAATCAGTTCCTTTGTCACAAAAGCTTTCTTTTCCATTGTAATCTCCCCGTTTTTCCCAATCACACGTTCTCAATCTGCCAGTCAATGGGTTCCAGTCCGTTCTCCTGCAGAAATTTGTTCGTCTGGCTGAAAGGTCTGCTCCCGAAAAATCCGTAATTAGCAGATAAAGGACTGGGATGAGGCGCTTTCAAAATCAAATGTCTGGGATTATTCAGCATTTTCTCCTTCATCTGGGCAGGCCTCCCCCACAGAATGAACACGATAGGCCGATCCTGCCTGTTCAATGCCCGGATTGCGGCATCCGTGAATTCCTCCCAGCCCTTCCCCCGGTGGGAATTCGCCTGATGGGCACGAACCGTCAGCACGGTATTCAGCATCAGGATTCCCTGGTTGGCCCACTTCACAAGATAACCGTTGTTGGGTATATAACAACCCAAATCATCGTGAAGCTCCTTATAGATATTCACCAGGGAAGGAGGAATCCGCACATCCGGCTTCACGGAAAAGCAGAGCCCGTGGGCCTGTCCCACATCATGATAGGGGTCCTGTCCCAGAATGACCACCTTCACGTCACTCAGCGAGGTCAGATGAAAGGCATTGAAAATATCATCCGCCGGCGGAAATACCTGTGTGGTATTATATTCTGTCTTTACAAATTCATACAGAGCCTTATAATACGGTTTATGAAATTCCTCTCCCAGCTCAGCCAGCCAGTCGTTTGCAATCATTCCCATGCTTTTGTTCATCCTTTCCTTTTCTTCCGTGTTTTCCCTTAGGAATTGTCGGAAAATAACTGCTGTAATTGCTTCAGGCCAAAGTCCGGATTCCTTACTGTCCGCTCCGCCTCTCATATCCTCACACTGATACCCCGCTCCCGCAGATATTTTTTCACCTGCCGAATCTCCAGTTCCTTGTAATGAAACAGGCTGGCTGCCAGCACTGCCTCCGCCTCGGCCTCCGCCAGTGCCTCGTAAAAATGCTCCGGTTTTCCTGCGCCGCCGGAGGCAATCACCGGTATCTTCACCGCCCCTGCAACGGCCCTCGTCAATTCCAGATCATACCCGGCTTTCGTCCCGTCTCTGTCCATACTGGTGAGCAGAATTTCCCCGGCGCCCCGGCGTTCCGCTTCCGCCGCCCATTCCACCGCATCCAGCCCTACATCCACACGGCCGCCATTCTTATAAATATTCCATCCGTTTCCGTCCGGACATCTCTTGGCATCAATTGCCACCACCACACACTGGCTGCCGAATTTATCAGCGGCATCACAGATCAGCCGTGGATTCATAATTGCCGCTGAATTTATGGAAATTTTATCCGCACCTTCTCTTAAAATATCCCGGAAATCCTCCACGGTACGAATTCCGCCGCCCACCGTAAACGGAATAAACAGACAGGAAGCCACCTGCCTGACCCATTCCAGTCTGGTAGCGCGGCTGTCCGAAGAAGCCGTAATGTCGAGAAACACCACCTCGTCCGCCCCTGCCGCGTCGTAGGCAGAGGCAACATCAGCCGGGTCTCCGGCATCTCTCAGATTCACAAAATTAATCCCTTTTACAACCCTTCCGTCTTTGATGTCCAGGCAGGGAATGACTCTCTTAGTGTGCATTTATCCTCCATAATATATACTGTGCACCGGTTAAATTTGCAGTGTAACCCGACTGCAGACCGCCGGCCAGGTACTTTCCCGGGGACACCACTGTAAATCCAAGCGGTCTGCAGTATAGATTATATTAACCGCAGAAAGAAACAACTTACCATATAAAAATTCTTTATGAAAAACGGCGTCTTACCGGGATGCAATCTCCACAAAATTCCGCAGTATCTTCATTCCCACCCCGGAACTTTTCTCCGGATGAAACTGGCAGGCGAACACATTTCCCTTCTCCACAGAAGCGTGAATTTGCACACCGTATTCCGTAGTTGCGGTGACAATGGACTCGTCGGCAGCCTGAAGATAATAGGAATGCACAAAATATACATACGGATTCCCCTTGCTCTCACATAGTGTATCGTCATCCCGTGTGTCAATCCCCTCAAACAACCGCCCCCTTCTGGGAAAATGCAGATCATTCCAGCCGATATGAGGTACCTTCAGCCCCTTCGAAGGAATCCGAAGAATCTTTCCGTCCAGAATATGAAGCCCTTCCACCCCTGGACTCTCCTCGCTGCTTTCAAACAACAGCTGCAGTCCCAGGCAAATCCCCAGAAAGGGAATCTCCTTCGCCACACACTCCCGGATAACCTCTGCCAGCCCGAAAGCATTCAGCTTTTCCATAGCGTCTCCAAAGGCTCCCACTCCAGGCAGGATTACCCCATCAGCGCTCAAAATTGTCTCCCTGTCCCTGGTAACCACAGCCTCCTGCCCCAAATGCAGCAGTGCCTTCTCCACGCTTTTTATATTTCCCGCATCATAGTCAATTACTGCAATCATAATCCATGCCTTCTTTTCTGAAGCGCCCTTTCGTTCAGCATTTTGCTTCTGCACATCTCATCCCTGATTGTCCACATATTCTCCGGGCTCCATCTCAGCCTCCTCCGGCAGTTCGTCAGGCTGCGCTTCGGCTGCTCCTTCTGGACTGTCCTGGCTCCCTGGCTGCACAGGCGCCTCTTCCAGAGTGCTTTCCTGTCCGTAACCTGCGTCTCCCACCAACGCCATAACCGCTCTTGTATATTCAATATCACTCTTCATAGCGCCGATCTTCTGAGCCTGTTCCTCTGTTACGCCATATTTGTCACGGAGAATATCCAGAATATTCAGATATACCTCGTTAACCTCATTTTGAGCATCCCACCGGATCGCGTACACGAATAATGACGGATATTCGTGTACACTCTGAATCAGGCTGTCCAGTGCCTTTGCCTCGTTGCCGTCGGCTTCCAACATCTCATATTCCCGGTACCACATCCGAATATGCAGGATACACTGGGATTTATTATACATCTGCTCTTCCGTCTCATTCAGTGACTTTCCGTGCAGATTGACATAACAGGTCTGATAATCACTGGCCTCGAAAGCATTCTTCGCTGTCTGCTTACCAGAAAAGTCAGCCGACAGATGTACCAGAATGAATACCGCAGCTCCCACTGAAATTCCTAACAATACAACAGGAAATGCCTTCTTAAAACTGAGTTTTCTGCCCGGATAAGGATCTTCTTCCTTTGGTTTCTTCTCCTTCTTCTGCTTCGGCGGTTTGGCTTTCTTGGGCTTTTGTTCTTTTTTCTTTTTATCCTTCTTCGCGTCTTTCTTCTTCGCCTTCTTTTGCGTTTTTTTCTTCGCCTTTTCCGCTTCCTCGTTGTCCATCTCCCGAATAATCTCCTGATTTTCGTCTGAGATCTGGACGTCCTCATTCTCCTTCTCTTCCTCTTCCTCTTCTTCCATCAGGAAATCAACAAATCTTGAAACCATTCCTTTCTTTTTCGGTGTTGCTTCCTCTCTGCCAGTCTCACTTATATCCGGAATAAATTCGTCAATCTCATCCGGTTCTAATGCAAGTATGCCGGAATCCAGATCTGTTTCTGATGAGGAATCTTCATTAAAATAGGGTATCTCCTGACTCGGATCAATATTTCTCTCTGCCTCCAGAGATGCCGCCAGTTCCAACAGATTCGGGGAAGATTCTGGTTCCGCATGTTCTACCTTTCCCGCCTCTGATACAATACTATCCAACAGCTCCTTATCTGCCAGCGTATCATACTCAGGAATTTCTTCCCATTCCTGTTTCTGCACGGATGCTTTTCGCTTTGTGTGTGCCGTGCTCTTTTTCCTGTCTCTGTGCTTTTCCCTTTTTTCTGCCTTCGCAGCTTCCCTGGCAGCTTTCTTCTCCGCCTTCAGGCGTTTCTTCTCCAGAGCCTTCTGCGTTTTTGTATCTGCTGCCTTCTCTTCCACTTCTGCCTCCCCAGCTCTCTCTATGTCCTGCAGCAGACGGTCTGCAGGACTCTCATCCTTCCGGAAATCATCCTGAACGTCTACTGTCTCATTTCTGTCAGACTTTCTCAGCAAATCCTGTATCTCCTCAAGATCCGAATCCCCGCTCCCTCCGGCCATGTCCAGCACATCTTCTGCCGCCTCTCCTGCGTAAGACGGACTTCCCGCCTTTCCCTCCTCCAGCAGACGTGCAATCTGCTCCTCCGACATATCCTCCAGATCCTCCAGATCAGGAGCCTGTACATCGTTCCGGGCAGTTCCATCCTTCCCGGGCATTCCATTTAACAGTTCATTCAGATAATCCTCTTGTGAAGGCATACTATCTCCTCCGATTTTTCAATCTAAAACTATGTTCCAGTTTATCACAATTGTGCAAGCCAGGCAACTGCATCCTCGGAAATTCCGCAGCCTTTCCCTGCCAGCTCTTTCGTCAATTGATACAAATTTTCATTCACTCTGTAAAAATACGCTTTTTGATTAAAGAAAGCGGCCTTCTCGAATGGCCACCGTATCACTGTCGGGAACCGCATCCCCACTCCAAGCTCCAGAACCAGAAGCCTGTGATTCAACGTTCCCTGCAGCCATTTCATATAAAGATTCCACTGATTCAGATATCCGTTTTCATTATAATTCTCTGCATGGATATTGTTCAGTACCAACGGCGCGCCGCATTCAGGACATGTGCCCGTAGATAACATCTCCCGCCGCAGCCGGCCCTCTGCCAATTCCCGGAAAAATATCTTCAGGCTTTCCGTTTCATCCTCCATTATATCCTGGAGCACATCCCTGCACCCTGCCGCACACTGCTTCCGCAATACAGACCCGCAGGGCATGACATTTCTCCCCACATGGGCGATCTTACTGTTCGTAGATACGGACACCACAAAATGATTCTTTCCCTTCAGAAATTCCTCCAGCTTCTCCAGGGCAATTCCTATCCCGCCATCCCCCGCCTGATCCATGCAGTATTCGTTCCAGGCCGGAATCAGCCAGGAAAGCCCTTCTTCTTTCAGACATTCGCAGCCCTGTCCGTACCCTGCCTGCTGCTTAAAACGCTTTATGCCGTCAAATTCCTCCCCCAGTCCCACCAGGATCATGTCAGACTGCTCTATTCTGTCCCAAATTTCTTCTCTGTCCATTTCAATTCCGTCCTGTCATATCTTTCCCGGAAAGCTGCTGCCTGCCTCGCCTGTTTCATCCCGGGAGGCCGCGCCTTTTCTGCTGTATGCCCACACTCTCCCCGGCGGAATACCTTATCCTTCCCGCTTATTCGGAACAGTTCTTTCCGTAAAAAAGCTGGGATATCAGTCCCAGCTTTTCAGGCTTTTAATTATTCAAATGTCTCTCCTCGACAAGCTGATCTATTATTTTTACCAGATTTCCGATCTCAGGCTTGGACAGCTGCGCATCCGCCCCCAGGGATTCACCCTTTCTCCTCATCTCGTCATTCACCAGCGATGAGAACAGGATAACCGGAATGCCGGCAGTGGCTTCATCCGTTTTGACCAGTTTGGTCAGCCTGTGTCCGTCCATCTCAGGCATCTCGATATCCGAAATAATGAGGCGCACATGATCGTGCAATGTTCCCTTCGCTTTATAATAGTTGATGATATCATATGCCTGCTTGCCATTCTCCGTATGAGTCAGATTCTCGTATCCTGCTCTCCTGAGACAGTCCACGATCATCTTGTTCAGCAACGGAGAATCCTCCGCGATCAAAATGGGCACCATGTTCCGCTCGCGCTCGCCCAGCTCGTTGATATCGGAAATCTTCAGCCCGGTCTCAGGATTGATATCCGTGACAATCTTCTCAAAGTCCAGAATGATGATCAGCTTGCTGTCCTTCTTGACGATACCGATGGCCACACCCTCTTCCGCACTGGAGATGGTCACCTCCGGCTTAATAATCTCACTCCAGGATATCTTCTGGATTCCCAGGACATTGTCAACATGGAATGCGATATCCAGCTTATTAAAATTCGTAATAATGAACAGGCCCTTGGGTTCGGACTGACCGCGCCCGAGACAGTTCTTCAGGTCAATCGCGGTAATCATATCCTCCCGGGGCATAAACACACCCTCGATGCTGGGATGCGCGTTGGGAATCGGGGTAACCTTCTCGTACTTCATGATCGTCTTAATCTTCGCCACGTTAATCCCGTAATAATTATCCCCCAGTGTAAATTCCAGAATCTCTAACTCGTTGGTTCCACTTTCCAGTAATATCTTGCTATCCATCTCTACCCTGTCCTTTCCTGCCCGGAGCTTATCCCAAGTAGGAACAGTTCCCCGCCATTTGTAAGGCAAACCGATACCAGCAATGCCCGATGTATTTATTCTATCATACTTGAACCAAAAAGGAAACCAAAATCTTTAAAACTTGCCAAATTTATTACGGCAGAATATCAAATATTCTCGTTGCGGATAGTCTCCATAATATTTTTCCGGTTGATTTTCCCCATGGAATAGTGCATGATCACATACAGCAGCAGTCCCACTGCCATAATTGACGCCGCCATGGACCTCCATGGAAAGCGGAAGGAAGTGACAAGCCCCTCTCCCAGTGCCATATTAAAGCAAAGAGATAAAAATGCCCCCAGAGGAATTCCGATAAGCAGCGCCTTCCCCCCATAGAACATGCCTTCCAGCCATATCATCCGCCTGAATTCACGCCCGGTCATCCCCACCGATCGCAGCATGGCAAATTCCGGAGCCCGCAGTTCCATATTGGTGGTAATGGTATTGAAAATATTGGTAATACCGATCAGAGCCACCACCGTGATAAAACCGTACAGGAAGATAGCCACCACCAGGTTCATACTCCGATCAGAGCGGTACTGCGCGTCGTAGTTAGTCACCGTAAAATGCTGCAGCTGTAAATCATTTCTGATAGCTGCCTCAATCTCGTCTGCATTCTCACATTTGACATAGACATCCACATTATCGTAATATATGTTGCCGTATTTCATATCATCCCGCATATGGGCGCCCATCCACTCATCGCTGACAATCAGTGTAATCCAGTAGGACGAATTGCCCGTCATGAACATAGGCTTCACTTTTGTCTGGACGAGCACCTCCACTTCAAGCCCCTCCGCCGTTTCTATCCCCCTGATAACCTCTCCCGGGCGGAAAGAAGCAATGTCGCCTTCCTCTCTGTACAGCTTCCCGTCACTCCAGTATTCATGGGAATAATCCGCTATAACGATAGCCCTGTCCCTGGCTTCTTCCACGGATACACCCACATTCCGGCAATATCGGGCATAAGCCTCCTCCCCCAGGGAACGGATCATCAAAGCAGCATTCGACGACACATTCTCCTGATAACCCTCCGAATAGGAAATCAGACTGTTATCCGCCGGAAAACGGGCCGTCCGGACCACCTCCGCCTCCTGCACGCCTTCCATCCCGGCAATCTCCAGGGCCTCCTCATAAAAATCCCACTGATAAATGCTGGCTTTCAGCTGATAGGGCATATCTTTATAATAATAGGTTGAGGAATACATCATAAGATCCACAAAAGTGGACATCCCGATGAACGCAGCCACACTGACCACAATGGAAATCACCGTAGTGCGGTACTTTACTCTGGCACGACGTAAATTTTTATACGCTATTTTGCCCCCGATTCCAAACATTCTTTCGATGAAAGCCGGACAGCGCAGTTCCCTGGCAGCCTCTTTCCTGCTTATCTTAACCGTCTCACTGGCGCGAATGGCGTTTATGGGCGATATCCGGGCCGCCCGCCTCGCCGAGCCGGATGCGGAAAGGTATACGGTTACCGCAGACAGCACCGCTCCCAGCAAAACCGCCGGAAGGGAAAACCCGAATATCAGCCGGAATCCCAGTCCTTCCTCAAAAAGGCTTCCCACTGCCTGAATCAGCACCGCTATGGCTGCAATCCCACTGATAATCCCCAGGGGAATCCCTGCCAGCCCCAGCACCGCAGCCTCATAATACACGATTTTCTTCTGCTGTCTTCTGGTAGTTCCCACGGAGGCAAGCCTGCCGTACAATTTCATCTTTTCAGTAAGAGAAATCATAAAACTGTTACGGATACAGAATACACTGGTCACGATGATAATCAATATGGCAATCGCCGACATTGCATACAGCATATTTATGGTATTGGACGTAAATATCATCAGCTCCCATTTCAGCAGCCAGTAATTCTCAAGTACCTGCTTTGCCACCGTCCTGATCTGCTGCTGTTCCTCCTGGGTATAAGTTCCCCCATTACAGTAACGATGATACAGCTCTTCATCCACTCCCAGGATGCCGGCATTTACCTGATCCGCCTGACGCAGCCCTTTTTTTGTATAAGAGACATAGACGTCCACGGACGCCGGCTCTTCCTGTTCCTCCAGAAGGGTAAACGCCGAATACCCCGGCGCTGTCCGCGGTTCCAGCTCCTCGCCCGGCCGCTCGATAATACCCACCACCGTATACGTCTTTTCAGAAGACGGAACGAATTCCTCTTCCCCGCTATGCCAGGCATATTCCTGGTTCAGCGAGTATCCTCCGTCAGTCATCCGTTCCCCCATCTGCAGGGTCAGCACATCACCCACCTTGATATCCACCAGCCCGTTGGTCCGGATATGCCTGCCCACTGCCAGCTCCGTGCTGTTTTCCGGCATCCGTCCTTCCGAAAGGGTAAGGCTCAGGGTATTTTCCATCCCTTTCTCCAGGGCACATACATACAGATAAGGTTTGTCGGGATTCTGGCTTCCCTGCAGCGGTGCATATCCCAAAGTCTCCAGCAGGCCGTATCTCTCTATATTCTTATTATTCTGGAAATACTTCAGATACTCCCGGCCGACTCCCACAAAATGATAATGCCAGTCCCCGTTCTGCTGCTTCTCATAAGCCATCATGCTGGCCCTGAAGCTCACCACAATACAGGCAACCCCGGTGATCAGCGCCGTGGCAAGAATGATCCCTACAATAGTTACCGCGGTGCGCTTGCGGTTTTCTCTCAGGGAACGATAGCAGCATCTCTTTAACACATTTCCGCTTTCCTTCATCTCTATGCCTCCCTGCCCCTGCTATAGACAAAACCGTCCTCAATCCCCAAGACTCTGTCCGCCTGCTTTGCCAGTTCCAGATTGTGGGTGATCATGACCACTGTCTGCTTATACTTCCGGTTGGATATTTTTAACAGCTCCATAATCTCGTTTCCCGCCCGTGTATCCAGATTTCCGGTAGGCTCATCCGCCAGCAGGATGGCCGGCCTGGTGATCAGCGCCCTGCCGATAGCCACCCTCTGCTGCTGTCCTCCCGAAAGCTCATTGGGAAGATGCCGCAGCCTTTTCTTAAGGCCCAGCAGACCGGCCAGCTCCTGTACCAGCTCCGGGTCCGGCTTATTTCCGTCCAGCTCACAGGGCAGTGTCAGATTCTCCTCCACGGTCAGCACCGGTATCAGATTGTAAAACTGATAGATCAGCCCCACCTGCCTTCTTCGGAAAATCGCCAGATTATCATCGCTCATCCGATAGATATCATTGTCCTCTATCAGGACTTTTCCTGAAGTAGGCCTGTCTACACCGCCCAGCATGTGCATCAAGGTGGATTTCCCGCTGCCGGAGCTTCCCACAATTGCCAGGAATTCTCCCTGGTCTACAGAAAGATTCGCATCGTTTACCGCGATTACCTCATTGTTTCCTTTCCCGTATTTCT
This sequence comes from Lachnospiraceae bacterium UBA7188, assembly GCA_002490995.1. Lineage (GTDB taxonomy): Bacteria > Bacillota > Clostridia > Lachnospirales > Lachnospiraceae > Acetatifactor. Next base: position 2,720 of record DKVC01000305.1, on the reverse strand, counting down.
TAAATAAATGCTCTGTCCTTAAAATTTCCATGTCGCTCCCTTTTCCGTCTCCTTTCCCTGTTCCCTTTGTCCGGTAACGACCGCTTCACCGCAGGTTCCTTCTTCTGGTACCGGCTGCCTCACCGCAGGTTCCTTCTTCTGGTACCGGCTGCCTCACCGCAGGTCACTTCTTCTGGTACCGGCTGCATCACCGCAGGTCACTTCTTCTGGTATCGGCTGTCTCACTGCAGGCTCTCTTTTCCGATAACGGTCTCTTCCCCGTAAGTCTGCCAGATACCAACCGTATTCCCGCCACAGTAACCTCCATGTATTAAATCACGCTGAGTTTTTACCTGAACTAACAGTTATTTTCCGACAGTACCTGGAAGCTGTACCAAAATTGCCGTTACCTTTCATGGTTACAGTATAGAAAACGAAAATGACATTTACGTGACATTTTGAAAAAACTACTTCACAAATCTCATCACAAATACGGTTCCCTTCCCCATCCGGGAATCCACGGAAATATAACCCCCCTGTTTCTCCACAATCTCCCTGGCCAGCGCCAGCCCGATTCCCATGCTGTCCTCTCTCGCCGAATTTCCGTTGTAAAAACGCCGGAACAGCTTCTCCTGCTCTTCTCTCGTAATTCCCGTTCCGTAATCATGGACGGCAATCTGCGTATATACCTCATTGTCCTCACCGGATATTTTCACGATGCCTCCCGCCGGGCTGTGTTCTATGGCGTTCTTAACAAGGTTCATCAACGCTTCCGCAGTCCACTTCCGGTCCGCATAAAGAACTGCCCCCTCCGGCATCTCCACGGAAAAGGAAAGCTGTTTCAGCTCCGCCGCAATTTCCAGTCTGCCCAGGACTTCCTCCACAAATGCCCTCAGTTCAAACCGGCTGCCCTGCAGCTCCACCACACCGGCATCCAGACGGGATAATTTCATCATCGCCGTGAGCAGCCAGGACATTCCGGTAATTTGATTCGTAATCTCGGAAAGGAAATGCCGTCTTGTCCGCACATCCATATCAGGATTCTCCGACAGATTATCCAACAGCACAATGGCCGATGTGAGGGGCGTCTTCAGCTGATGGGATATATCTGTCACCGAATCTGCCAGGGCCTGTTTCTGTGCCAGCGCCCTTTTCGCCTGTTCCTTCAGAAAAACCGTCAGTTTATAGAGTTCATTGCGCAGCCCGCTCAGCTCATCGTCCTCATTTTCCTCTATGTTAAGTTTATATCCGTTTCGGTTCAAAGCCTGCATGTAGAAAGTCAGCTTTCGGATCCGTCTCTGTCTTCTTTTCATATATAAATATACGGTAATACAGAGCACAAAAATATCAGAAACAACCCGATATTGATTCCTTTATGTAAAAAAAGCAGCTGCCTCTCCTGATTGCCGAAAGAGTCACTGCCGTATTTCCCGAAGACACCGTAACGCGCCAAAGCGATTTTTCCCTGTGCCCCATTTCCCTGATTCTCCAGCACTCTGACCAGTTCTTCCTCCGGCACCTCAGGATACGTCTCCAGCAGATTTCCGAATACCTCCGCCAGAAAACCATTGTACTGCGCCCTTACATAATCACAATATAGCACTATACCTACATTTGTAATGAAAAGGCTGGCTGCCATGACCAACAGAATGGTAAATGCAAATCTTTTCAGCTCCCTGTTCCACACCATATGTGTTTTCGCCTCTCTTCCTTCAAGCTTCCATTCTATATCCCATACCACGCACTGTTCTGATCAGCCGGGCATCCGAATCCCCCAGCTTCTCCCGAAGACGCTTCATCGTGACTGACAGTGTATTGTCATTCACGAAATTGCCGGATATGTCCCAAATATCCGACAAAATCTCATCTCTGGTAAACAGTTTGCCTGGATAGGACATCATACTGAACAAAATCTTATATTCCAGCCTGGTCAACTGTATTTCTGTCCCGCCTCTTTTTACTTTTCCGGTCTCCGTATTTAATATGATATCTCCGAAGCAAAGTGTACTGTTTCCCTTTCCGTTCCTCCGCAGTACAGCCTTGATCCGTGACATCAGCTCGCGGTTCCTGAAAGGTTTGATCACGTAATCCTCCGCTCCCAGGTCCAGCCCGCGGACCACATCCGTCTCTTCCTCCCGTGCCGTCAAGAATATAACGGGAATCCGATATCTTTCCCTGATTCTGCTGCAGAGCCGGAACCCGTCCCCATCCGGAAGCCCAATATCGAGCAAAACCAGATCCCACTCCTTCCGTTTCAGAAATTCCTCTGCCTGAGCCATGGTTCTTGCTGTATCTGCCTGATATCCTTCCTGAGCAAGCAAATATTCCAATCCCATTATAATCCCCTCATTATCTTCCACCAGCAAAATCCTCATGGCTTCTCCTCCAAACTCGTTATACATTGATACTCTGGCTCACCAGAATTTATACTCGCACATAAAAGCTATTGCCAACATAAATATATAGCGATTGAACGCTTCTGTAGAGCCAGGGCAGAAAGTGGCATACAATAGAAGCACTCACGAGTATACCGTTCTGCTCAGAGCAAAAATAAGGCTGGAAATATTCTACACAAAAAAAGAGTAGATAACTACTCTCTTTAGAAAACAACATGTTTTTACTACAAACACCCTTCTCTATTTCCAACATACGTTGTACCCTCAAAACCGAACACTGAATCACAGTCTCACAATCATCCGCTTTTCGTATCTCTCTCACGGGAATCTCTTCTGATTCCCCTT